>JBEIUM010000246.1:0-3846 GCA_040374385.1 Sediminibacterium sp.
CCTTCCCCCATTTCCCACAAATTCACTAAGTTTGAAAAAACAGGGTTTATGAAAAAATGGTGGCTACTCGCATCCCTCTCCCTATCACTCGCCCAACTATCCGCACAAGTATATTCCATCCCCGGATATACCGGCTATGCCATCCCTGCAGAAGAAAAAGAAAATGAAATCTTCAACCCCTCTCAACGTGCCGCCACCTGGAAAAATCCCGACCAATCCCTGCACTACTACTTTTACCTGCGCAGAGGCGGTACCCTCAACATCACCCTGCAAGCCAAAAACAAAGTCGCCGGAAGCATACTCCAAGTAACCCTACCGGGAAAAAAAATACAGGTATCCATCCCCCGCTCCGAAAAATACCTGCCCGTGAAAGTGGGTAGCACCATCATCAAAGACAGCGGCTTCTATGAAATCATCCTCGATGATGTTCGCCAGGGCGGCTTCTCCGTTGCTGATATCCAATCAATCGACCTCTCCGGTACCGCCACCCCCGGTATGCACTTCAACACAAAGCCTCGTCGAAACGCCGCCTCTGTTCACCTGCGCTATCCCGTTTCAGACACCACTAAAATAACCGCCTTCTACAGCGAACTGACCGTACCCGCCGGCTACGAAGCACCCCATAGCTACTATATGGCCAACGGCTTCTCCCGCGGCTATTTTGGCATTCAGATCAATACTCCCACCGAACGTAGGGTCATCTTCTCCGTGTGGGATGCGGGCAACGAAGCCATCGACCGTTCTAAAGTGCCCGATACGAACCAAGTCAAACTACTCGCTCAGGGAAGAGATGTGGTTGCACATGGCTTTGGTAACGAAGGTACCGGCGGTCACAGCCACTGGGTATATCCCTGGAAAAATGGCACCACCTATGCCTTCCTCGTCACCGCACTTCATGACAGCGCCTCCAACAGTACCATCTATACAGGCTATTTCTTTTCTCCCGATCAACGTCAATGGAAAATGCTCGCCAGCTTCCGCGCACCACGCGACAGCGGTCACCTGCGTCGCCTCTACTCCTTCGTTGAAAATTTTTCCGGTGAGAATGGTCAGCTAAAACGTGCAGCATTCTTTAATAATCAATGGGTACAAACAACAGATGGCAGATGGCTGGAATTGACCGAGTCGATTTTTTCTACCGACGCCACAGGACGAGCGAATGACCGCATCGACAAGGGTGGGGGAGAAAGAGATGGACAATTTTATCTTTGGAATGGCGGTTTTGAAAAACCGGATGCTACACCGGGAAGCCGATATGTAAGACCAGCACTGAAAGCGCGTCCGCAATTCAATGTGAACAACCACACCGACAGCAGCTGGCAGGCAGACCAAGATAAAGCCACGATCCTTCAAGCCATTGCCGATCAACACCTCGATACCACCGGCTCTGTTAACGGAGTCTATTATCACCTCTTGGAAAAAGGTAGTGGAGAACCGGTATCCGTTGAAGACACCGTTCAGGTTTTTTATAAGGGTTATTTTCTCTCCGACGGTAGCATTTTTGACCAAACAGGCACCAATCCGGCCAGCTTCCCCCTGCGTCGCCTAATAAAAGGTTGGCAAATTGGTGTACCCCTGGGCAGCGTGGGAAGTAAAATCCGTATCATACTACCATCAGGCCTTGCTTACGGCATCCGCGCCCGCAGCAACAAAATCGTTCCCAACAGTATCCTGGTTTTCGATATTCAGGTGGTGGGTACCCGAAAGCAGGTCAGATAGCCGGATCGGCGAGTCCCACCACCTCTCAGCTGACCGGTTCATTGTAAATCCTTAACAGCTGAAAGATGAAAAACCTATTAATGCTGATGGCCTGCTGGCTCATCACCGCCGAGCTGCATGCTGCTCCCACCTCCCAAGTAATCCCTCTTGACAAGCAAGAACATCCCACAACCATCATGCTGCGCATCGCATGGGAATTTTGCCAACCCGAAGAAACCACCTTTGACTGGCAGTTCATCGATGTGCAAATTGAATCGGCCCGTCAGCAGGGTAAAAAAATCATCTTGCAAATAGATCCCCAATCCGGCTTACCGGCATGGCTCAATGACCCGGCAACCCATCAACAAAACCCTGCTACCAAACCATCCCTGAACACCCGTTTACTGGCTACCTGGACAGCCTTCGTTGAGAGGATGGGTGAAAAATACGGACAAGAGTCTGCCATTGAAAAAGTTTATATATCACATATTGAGTCGTCAGCCGACTGGTCTAAATCGAGTCAACTGGCCCACCAATTATATGCCTGGATGCGGGTAGTCGATGCTTTTGAGAAAGCATTTCCTAAACACCAACTGATCATACCCCAGCCAATGAACGCTGAGCAACACATAGTGCAACTACTGCAGACCTATGCCAACACGCGCATGGGTAATCGCTGTCTCATTGCCATCAACCCGCTGCAACCGACTTCCGAGGAGACTGCACCTGAAGCACCTGCTCCAACTGATCTGATGCTCTGGGAACAATGGAACCAGCCGGTTCAAAAGGGAATCGAGCCAAACACGCCCAAAAAGAAGACCACAGAAAAAATGATTGCTAATATCGTTCTGCTGGGTAATCCTTCCTGGACCCAGATTCTGAAATAAAGTTTCCCTTCTCTGTTTTGATTGAGTGGCCTGCCTCCCCGGCGGGCTGCTTTTTTTTCCCGAAATAAATTAGCGGGGTATCATTTTTAAGCAAGCAGGACTGGGAATATTGAAATGCCCGGTTGAATCTAATTGACCTGTTTGTATATCCCTTTTGAAGATGACCACCTCATTGCTTTTCATATTACCCACCAAGAGGTAACGCCCGGTAGGGTCGATGATGAAATTTCTGGGATGGTTCCCTTTTGTGGAAATATGGCCGGCAGGTGTCAGCCGACCGGTGACCCTATCAACCGAAAAAATAGCGATGGTGTTTTCAGTACCCCGATTACTCATATATAAATATTTTCCATCGGGCGATAGATGAACATCTGCACTTCCATGATCAGTCGTAGCTTGCTTGGGATGCCCCGAATAGGTATCAATTTTTTTTAACTTACCACGTTGAAAGCTATATGCAGAAAGGGTTCCTGATAATTCCTCTACAACATACACAAACCTACCATCGGCAGAGAATGTGAGGTGTCGCGGTCCACTACCTGGATCACTAGCGGTAAAAGCTTCAACCGCGGGATGGAGTGGCGGGATACCTTTTCCATTGAATTGGTATACATGTATTCGATCTGTTCCTAAGTCAGGTGTGAGTAGGAACTTCTCATCCGGACTGAGCATCACTGCATGCACATGCGCCCGCTCCTGCCTGACTTTGTTGATACTATTTCCGGTGTGACGAATGTTCTGTTGCAGTGGTAGCATACGCCCATCATTTGCCACCGGCAATGCTGACAGACTTCCACCCGTATAATTGGCTGTGAATACCCATTTTCCATCCCGGGTAATTGATACATGGCAGGGATGCTCACCGCCACTGCGCTCGCGATTTAAAAATGTAAGTTGTCCAGATGCCTGATCGAATCGATAGGCAGCAACCCAACCACTTTTTTCTGTATTGACTTCATTGACGGCGTATAAAAATTTTCTATCTGCCGATACGCACAGATAGGAGGGATTTTCGGCACTATCTGTGTGACTAAGCAGGCTTACTTTTCCGTTGCTGGCATCGAAATCATACACATAAATACCCTTACTCCCATTATTGGTATACGTGCCGGTAAACAAATAAAAATGTTGGCACAGAACCGTCTGGCAGGTTAGCATAGAAAAGAATAGCAGCCAGTTTTTCATTGCAGGAAGATAAGCATAATCAGCCGCAATCAGTCAGTTGGTCAATTGTGTTATGATTCACCACCGTTTTCCGGAC
>JBEIUM010000323.1:0-1967 GCA_040374385.1 Sediminibacterium sp.
ACTGGTACCAGTGATGATTGCACTTGCCTTTTATTCTTTTGGCAACTGGGCATCCGCGGCACTGGACAATTATCAGTCCGGCATCTATGCTGCCATTAACCTGAACCAAATCTTCTTCGATGAATTTTTTACGGTGTTGATTGTTGTAGATGTATTGCTATTGCTTACCTCCCTTTTTTACTCCGATCAGTTCCAATCCATCATGCGCAATTCCGGCTTCGTAATTTCTACTATTTTAATAAAGCTGTCGTTTTCAGTGACCGGTCTCACCAATAATCTCTTGATCGTGGGGTCTGTTGTATTTGGTTTGTTGGTGCTGATTATTTTCAATTTATTCACCCGCAAGGTTGCACCGTTGTTTCCCGGGCAGAGACAGGCGATGAAGAAATAACATATTCGGAACGATCATCGGAATTAGCTTTTGTACATCCAACAGTTATATATTGAATATAGCGAGGAGAAGCAACTTCTTTAGTAGGAAGCAGTCTATTGAACAAATAGTGAATTTGACTAAGTGCTACATAAAAAGAGGGTGTGCCTGCGGGCATACCCTCTTTTTACTAATACCGATATTTATACTGACAATACCTGACCCTTATAATTTATCCGGCAAAGAAAGAAAGGGAGTTTTGCCGTCGGTAATGATGAGTTTGCTGTTGTTGCTATTCGAAAGCGATTTGAAGGCCTCAATCTGTCTCAATTTCAAAATAGGAGCTGTCAATGTTTTATTGATGGTATCGTTGGCCATCTTGATGGCATCTGCTTCTATTTTCATAGCATTGGCCTTACCTGAAGCTTCAATTTCCGCAATTTTCTTCCGTCCCTCTGCTGCAATGATGGCTGCATTGTTTTCACCCTCGGCTTGAATGCGGGCAATTTGTTTCTTTCCCTCAGCTTCAATGATGCGTCTTTCGGCATCGCGCTTTTCCCGCTCTTTCACAAACTCCATGCGCTGGGCATCTTGCTCTGCCTGTAACTTCTCTTCAATCGTCCTTGCCAGTCCTTCAGGCAAGCGAATGCTCTTCAACAATACATTATCAATTACAAAGCCGGAAGGATCTAATATGTCAGTCATCTGCTTACGAATCGCCTGCTCAATTTGAGCCCGCTCACCACTGTGCATGTCTTTCGCCAAAAACTTAGAAGAAATATCAGCAGCAGCAGAACGGAATACCGGCAAAATCACTTCACTCTCATAATTCAGTCCAATGTTCTGCAAGATCTTTGGAGCTGCTTCCGGCTTGATGCGATACAAAATAGATATCTCTGAACGAATGGTCAATCCTTCTTTAGAAGGCAGGTCCGGCTTCACTTCAATATTCATCGTACGGGTAGGAACCCTGATGATGGTGGTCGTCAGAAAGTTAAATGCCTTGGGTCCCTGCTGCACATATTGCGGGTCGATTTTTCCGAGACGCCTTTTAACGCCTACTTCTCCCTGGCGCACGACCGTGCAAGATGCAAGCAAAAGAGTTATCATAGCGGCTCCCAGTATCCAATATCGCATTCCGATACTTCTCAGATTATAAACAAATGGTGCCGATGCAACTTGCTTTACAATTGGCGATGTTTGGTGTAGATTTCTGTTCATACATTCAATTTTTAAAGAGATTTAATGCGGGACTCGATCCAGCATCCTGCCAGCGACCAACGAACGTGCCCGATGCCGCCCGAAGGTGCCGGCCATTGTATGTCCATTGAAAAAATGGTTGATATCAATAGCCGGTCATCTGTGATAAACACAGACTTACTTTGTTGAAAATACCGGTGGTATTTTCAGAAAATTTCATAACAACCTGAAGGTTGCTAATTCACAGGATTAGATAGCCGGCTCTCATTTAATATAAATCCAAATACTATGCCAAATTGAAAAACAGGTTCAATAAATCAGTGGCATATATATTAAAATAATTAATTGATTTCATTCAATTCTTGCTATGATAAACCCGCGTATCAAAATTTCGATG
>JBEIUM010000047.1:0-15133 GCA_040374385.1 Sediminibacterium sp.
CCCCGCTCACCGTATATATAATGAGTAATCCACCCATGAAAATATTGGTCCAGAAAATATCCCAACCAAGCAGTGATGATAAAATCAATGAGGGGGCATAAATACTGATACCGGTAGACAATCCCCTGGAAAGCAAAAACAGCGTCGAGGTGAGTACACGGGTTTTCAGATCGAAGCGTTGCTCGAGAAATTCATATGCCGTAAAAACTTTGAGCTTATTAAACAGCGGCACAAAGCTCACGGCAATCACGATCATGGCAAGGGGTAATCCAAAATAATATTGCACGAAACGCATTCCATCGGTGAATGCTTGTCCGGGTGCTGACAAAAAAGTAATCGCACTGGCCTGAGTTCCCATGATACTCAACAAAACGAGGTACCAGGGCATCGATCGATTGCTCAAGAAATAGCCTTCCAGGTTTTTACTGGTGCGACTCTTATACAGACCATAAGTTAATATGAGCAAAAGGGTAGCACACAATACCAGCCAGTCGACCTTACTCATGCAAATGTTTTTGTTAGCCAGGAAAAAAAGATGATCTCAGCGATGAGTACGACGATCAAGAGCACATACCAGGCGGTAAAACTTCCCATGGGAGGCTTTTCTGCCGGGGGGGGCGTGGTAACAGGTTCTATGTAATCTGTTTTATTTTCCATGTACTTCATTGATCGACTTTGCTACTGCATTTATTTTTTGGTCAATCCGCCTGCCAATAATCCCAACAACAAACCAATGATCAAACCAATCTTTACATTCTTCAAAAAGAGTCCGATCAGCACCCCAATGGCAACGATGGTCAACATACCGATACGTCTTTTCTGCTGCATATCAGGGTTGGTTCTTAGGTAAAGCGATCAGGTTGGCGAGGATACGATAAGCCCCCGGCACACCAGCAGGTAACTGACGAAAAAGTACAAGACCCACATAGGTTATATTTCCTTTTCCATACGGAGCCGTGATCAGGCTACCACCTTTGGTGGCAGGTTTTTCGCCGGTATCGGCCATAGCAAGTATGGAGGTAAAACGATTATCGGTTTGCTCTGCGTGGTAAGTACTCCGCTCCTGCACCCATCCTTCGAAGTCAGCAGCCGTAATGGTATTGGGATAAGTGAGCAAAGGGTGTGCCGGCTGGAGAAAATTGACCGGGGCGTTCTCTTCCGTTACCCGTTGTGATGAATTCACCCGGAAGGGATAGGGACCGGCCGTGATTGTTTTGATACCTACCTGATTGCTTTTCATATATTGAATGATCAGGTGACCGCCATTCTCAATATACTTGTTCACTACCTCATTTCGATTAGAGAGGTATTCATAAATATTGTAGGCACGGATACCGGTAATGATGGCATCGAATTGACTGAGATTAGGCATTTGCAGGTCTGCTTCACTGAGTGTCGTTACTTCATACCCCAGCTGCTGCAAGGCTTCCGGAATTTTATCGCCGGCACCGGGTATATAACCCACTTTCTTTCCAACCGTTTTTACGGATAAGTCGATCAGATTGGTTTTTGCAGGAGCAAAATAAGTGATGGTAGGAATATGGTCATAAGCTATGATGCGGGTACTACCTGCATAAACAGAAGCATCATCTGATTGAAGGGTAACATCTTCCCTGCGATTGGCGGAAACAGCCGGTGATTGCAGTTTTCTACTGATGCGGGCATTATCATCCCATCCATTATCATTGCCGGAAACAGAGGTGAACAAGCGATTTCCTGCGATACTGATGGTAGGTTTGAGCTTTACCTTACCCCGTTGGGTTAGTTGTACATCCGCTGTAACCTGTTCGCCATTTTTGGAAACCAGGTTTTCACTTACAAAATTCACTTCTGCACGGGGCAGCACAGCCAGCGGCTGATAGAGTTCCCCTTTTACCAGGTCAACTACTTTATATTGCAAGGCCCTGTTGATGGTAAAATCAACGCCTCCGATATTAATGACCCAGGAAGCAGGAAAGGCAGGATCATTTTCGGCTTTACCAATTTGCTGCTGATCCCGCACGTCGAAACTACCCTCTAGTTTTGGATACTGCAGCCAGTAAGGTTGTGATAAAGGCTGATTGCGATCTACCGGAATGAGTTTACTGAATTGAACATTCTGATTGACCGGCAAATTCATGTTGACAGCAGTATCATAGTTACCGAGTCGTACAGACTTCAAAACTGCCCCCACATTTTTTCTCAGGTTGAAAAAGAAATTCGCTGTTACAGATTCTCCCTGAACAGCCCATTCCTGAGAAGTGGTTACTTCAGTAAACAATGCGCTGCAAGCTTCGATCAACTCTTGTATTTCATCGAGCTTTTTATTCCTCCAACCCGACTCGGGAATTTTCTGAACGGCAGCGTAAAGTTGAACCAGCGCTGGAACAGAAGCCTCCGGTTGTTCAAAATTGTATTGGGTAATGATTCGGTTTATTTTTTCTTCGATGGCTTTACCACCCTCCAATCTAGACCAACTCGTATTAATGCCGTCCATTAAATCATTGACAGGTGCTTCACCACCGATCGTTGAAAAATATTCCTGAAATGGGCCACGCCTTCTTGGACGACCTTCACCCTGGCTCTTATGCATGCTGCGTGCCTCAGCGCCAATCTCGCCATAACTTTTTCCTAATGATGCATTGAATTGACTGATGTCGAAGGAGAACTGATCGGGGGAGGTAGTATTCATGTTGCCACCGAAATTGAAGGAATTCCAGAGAATGCGCTTGGCCTGCCATGGTTTTACACCATAGGCAAATTGCTCAGGGAATCGGGTTGGATCGGCTGCAGCGGTATATGCTTCTGCACCCAAAATGCCGGATGCAGCATGGTGACCATGTCCTGCCCGGGCATCACCGGGAAAACGATTGATAATGATATCTGGCTGGTAGCGTCGAATGATCCAAACCACATCAGCCAATATTTTTTCCTTATCCCAAATGCGCAGTGCTTCAGCCGCACTCTTGCTATATCCAAATTCATAGGCGCGGGTAAAATACTGCTCTGCTCCATCTTGACGGCGGGCTGCCAACAGTTCCTGTGTTCTGATGAGGCCCAGCTCAATGCCTTGTTCCGGACCTATCAGGTTTTGTCCGCCATCACCGCGGGTGAGGCTCAAGTAGGCAGTGCGGTAGAGTTTTTCCTTGGCGAGATAAGGAAGAAAAGTATTGTTTTCATCGTCGGGGTGCGCAGCGATATAGAGAACACTGGCCAACACCTTCAGCTTCTTCATATTCCGATAGATATCTGCGCTGGTATGTGTTACGGGTTGCTGCGCTGAACCCCACAAGGCGGATAACAGAAGTAAGGGCAAAAGTAAACGGCAAGAAAAAAGTAAGCTTGTTTTCATAATTAAATGCTACTGCTATTGATGACAATTCTTTAGCGACCAGTTAAAAATACGGCGTTCACAAAAAGTAATTTTCCGTTCTCCCAGAAATTACGAAAGAGTGGGTTCTCTGCCAGATAAACTACCTGACCTGCCCCGAATTCCTGAACACCCATGGATAACACATCTTTCAATTTGTTTTTTACCAGCGCCCCTACGAAGCCAGACTGGTAGCCGTCTTTTTTAATTACACCCACATTCCAGCCATCGCGAAGAAAATCATATTGCGGTCCATTCTGCTTCAGTGTGTAATAAAAGTTAGGATAACCGAAAGCCAGCGGATGTGTATTATCCAGTTCCACTTTATAGATGGCTCCTTCAACTGAGCTCGAAGCATTTTCAAATTCTGCATCGCCATATTTTTTCAAGGCGGCATATTCACCTTTATCCGAAGACTTATCATCTTTCATTCGAATACCCCAATCACCAGCAGTTGCCATAAGTGAGATAGCAGATTTCATTGCGATGATCTTACCGCCGTTACGAACAAAATCTTTCAATTTTTCCATCATACCCTTATCATTGGCCCAGGCGCGGTAGTTTCCATCGGGCAAGATGAGTACCTGAATATTTTTCAAGCTCGCACGCGGCATATCCGTTGCATTGATCAGGGAGATGGGGTAATTCAATTGGCGCTCAAAAAAGTGCCAGATCTCTCCGGCAGATAGTGATACCGTTGGGTCACCAGACACCATCGCTACCTTTACATCGGGTAATACTACCTTCATTTCGGGTGAGCCAAAGTCGATACCCTTGTCCATGAAGCCAGTTTCTACACCTACCGGCTGCACCTGATGTTGGCGGCAGATATCTTGGGTAAGTTGGTGCCAGCCCGCAAGGTTGCCCGTTGCTATCACCACCAGCGTACCCCGGGGATATTCCTTCGATTGATAGGTAAAAGGTTTTTCCGCGAAACGAACTTTAATATTCTTCTTCATGAGGGCAGCCAATACGCGACCGGATTGAAAAGAAGTATAGGGAATAAGCAAGCCATAGCCATCATTAATGGCAGTGATGGCTGCTGCTTGTTCTTCTGCCCGGATATCAAGTTTTTCTTTTACCCCGTAGCATTTGATACCATAAACAAAAGGCATCGCCCAGGCAGTAATATCGTAGGTATTGGAATCGGTTACTACAGTTTTGGGTTCGAATAAAACACGGGCTAATACAGAACGTGTTTGGGTACCACTGACAGCAATGTGATATCCCTCATTAACAAAACTTTCTTCCTTACCGGAAAAATATTGATAGCCCTTAATATTAATGTTGCTCAAAGAGCCGTAACTAATTTCATTGCGGCGCAAGAGATCTTTCAGTGCAGCCAGTTTGGTAGCATCATCGGTAGTGAGTACATAGGTTTTATATTCAGCGCCCTGCCCTTTGCGGGCATCGTCAAAGAACTGACTAAATTCTTTCAATAATTTTTCCTGGTTAGCACTGGCTACTTCAATGGTAGATAACCCGGTTGTATAATGGTGTTGGGCTCTGTCTACCAATGTCAGGGTGTCGTTGTCTGCTTTGATGATGCCCAATCCGGCCCGGCCACCACCTGCTTGCTCATAAGTCATGCCAATCGCACCGTTGTAGGTGGGATAGGTATCTCCATAAGAGGGGTAGAGAAGGTCGTAGCGTTGCTTGGTATAAAAGAGCCAGCCATGCTGGTCGAAATATTTTGCATTGTTCTTGCCGATCTGCTGCTGGAAGTCGCGCTGCCATTTGGTGATCACTTCATGATATGGCTGAGCTGCCGGAGCAAAATAGTAGGGCCCATTGATGCTTTGTTCATGAAAATCTACATGCACCTGGGGCATCCATTGGTTATACATTTTCATGCGCTGGCGGGTCTCTTCCTGTGTCTGCCAGGCCCAATCCCGATTCAGGTCGAAATAATAATGGTTCGATCTGCCACCCGGCCAGGGTTCAGCATGTTCCCGCGCGGTAGGGTCAGGGTTGAACTGGTCACCAGCCACCGAATTATACCAGTTTACATAACGATCGCGGCCATCGGGATTGATGCAGGGATCCATGATGATTACTGTGTTTTTCAGCCAGTTGTTTACCTGTTGGTTATTGGGATCGGCGAGTGTATGCAGCGTAAGCAGTGACGCCTCGGTAGAAGAAGATTCATTTCCGTGCACATTATAGCTCAACCATACGATCACGGGCAATCCGCGGGTGCCGGCCGTTCCATTCACCAATGCCAGGTTATTCGTACGAATCGTTTCCAGGCGCTGCAGGTTCTCCGGTGTTCCAATAAAGGCAAGCATCAGCGGTCTGCCCTCCCATGTCTTTCCATATTGCATGAGCTTCACCCGATTAGGTTGCTGTTCGGCAACCAGTTTGTAATAATCTACTACCTGGTGATGGCGGGTAAATCGGGTACCAACGCGGTAGCCGAGGAAGGCCTCCGGGGAAGTAAGTGTTTGTGCCGATAGGGCTAAGGAGATGAGGGTGAAGAAGAGGAAGAAGGATGAACGCTTCATAGAATGACTTGATCGATGAATAATGTTGTAGGTGCTGGAACACACCGACATGAACAAGTGAAAATAAGCAAGAAATCAATGCCGAAAATTGGATTTTATACCAAGTTAATCACACTGTATCTCAAGCATTTAATCATTTTATAAAAACATTTAATTTTCACCCATGAAAAAGACATCCCTCCTCTTTTCCTTCCTCCTGCTATTGCATACGGTGGAAGCACAGAAGTCCGGCGCCTGGGTAGGACCGGGCAAGGCTGTTGACCCCTATCGTTATACCATTGTCAAGTCCGCCGTTTTCAACCAGGCATCGGTAGCGTCGGCACATCCCCTGGCCAGTCAGGTCGGTGTTATCATCATGAAAAATGGGGGGAATGCATTTGATGCCGCCATTGCAGTACAATTGGCGCTGGCGGTGGTGTATCCCGGCGCAGGTAACTTAGGGGGTGGGGGATTTTTGCTGGCGCGGAAATCGAATAAAGAACTCGTAGGTATTGATTATCGGGAAGCGGCACCCTCGAAAGCGGATCGGGATATGTACCTGGATAAGAATGGACAGGCCATTACGAATTTATCGATGCTGGGACATCTCGCCTCAGGCATTCCCGGAACGGTAGCTGGACTCTTTGCCACGATGGAACATGCGCGATTACCATTTCAGGTGTTGATACAGCCTGCGATCGATCTGGCGGAACATGGATTTGTGATCACTGAAAGGGAGGCAGCCGGATTAAATGGCATTCGCGAGTCAATACTCAAAAACAGTACCCGACCCACTGCATTCGTTAAAGCAGAGAAATGGAAGGCGGGAGACACCCTGGTGCAGAAAGAATTAGCCGGCACTTTGCGTCACATGCAGAAAAATGGCGCTGCCGGATTTTATGAGGGCGAGACGGCCCAGTTAATTGTGGAAGAGATGAAACGTGGCAATGGAATTATATCCCTTGATGACCTGAGTAATTATACAGCTAAGCTGAGAAAACCGCTGGAATTTAAATACCGTGATCATCATGTGATCAGCTTCGCCCCACCCAGCAGTGGTGGCTTACTAATCGGACAAATGCTCAAGATGATAGAAAAGTTTCCGGTGAAAGAGATGGGGTTCCAGACGCCAAAAAGTGTGCAGTTGATGATTGAGGTAGAGCGCAGGGCCTATGCAGACAGAGCAGCGCACATGGGCGATCCGGATTTCTATCCGGTGCCAGTCAGCACTTTGCTGAGTGACACTTACTTGAAGCAGCGGATGGCAGATTATGTACCGGAGAAAGCAGGCAGCAGCAGTAATGTCAAAGCAGGTTTAATCAAAGAAAGTGAGCAGACAACCCATATCAGCGTGATGGATAAGCAGGGAAATATGGTTGCCGTTACAACAACCCTGAATGGAGGCTATGGTAGCCGCACTGTAGTGGGTGGTGCCGGCTTTTTATTGAATAATGAGATGGATGATTTCAGTGTAAAACCCGGTGTACCCAATATGTATGGTGCAGTAGGTGGAGAAGCCAATGCGATCATGCCCGGTAAACGCATGTTAAGTTCTATGACACCCACTTTATTATTAAAAAATGATCGGCCTTTTTTGGTGGTGGGAACACCGGGAGGTACCACGATACCCACTTCGGTGTTTCAGGCAATCGTCAATGTCGTTGATTTTGAAATGACACCGGATGATGCTATCAATAAACCTAAGTTTCATCACCAATGGTTACCAGATGAAGTAGCTGTTGAGCGCGATTTTGATGCCAATACGAAGAAAGCATTACAACAAATGGGCTATAAGATCACTGAAAGGGCTGCGATTGGCAGAACGGAAGCGATTTTAATCAATAAGCAGGGGAAGCGAGAAACAGCTGCCGATAAGCGGGGAGATGACTCAGTCGCTGGATTCTAAGAATAGTTGAGGAAATTTTTTGGGCTACTCTTTGCTTGCTGCTGCGCATCCAGCTCGCTGTTATCTTTGATTAAGTAAAATAATAATACAAGAAAATACCCTTTGGAGAAAATCTCAAGGATTTTTCCGGCCCCAACCATATAAACTCAATTATTATGTCTACTTCCCTGGAAAATAGTTTCGTAAAAGATGCCATCAAAAGATTCCGTTATTATAAATCGCTGGGAGACCACACCTTACAAAGGCTTTCAGCAGTTCATTTGCACCAGCAACCTGACCCGGATAGCAATTCAATTGCCATCATCATCAAACATTTGCATGGCAACATGATGAGTCGTTGGACTAACTTCCTCACGGAAGATGGAGAGAAAGCATGGCGGCGGCGGGACGATGAATTTGAAGCGGGTGATACACTTAGCAAAGAACAAATGGTACAAATGTGGGAGCAAGGTTGGGCATGTGTTTTCAACACGCTGGAACAACTCTCCCCTGAGCAACTGCAGCAGCCTATCACCATCCGGAGTGAATCGATGCCGGCCTATGATGCGATACTTCGTCAGTTAGCCCATTATCCCTATCATGTGGGGCAGATCGTTTACCTGGGGCGTTGGTTCATGGGGAAAGAATGGGAGAGTTTGAGCATACCCAAAGTCAAAGGTGCCAGCGAGGCATTTACAGCAGCATTAAAATCAGCACAAAACAATAACAAATCATCTTAATCCAGCCTAAATGTTGAGTATCTAGCACCACATAGTCTTGTTGTTAAAAATGTAGATGATGTAACACAACTACCAAATACCGGATGATAGCAGAGAGGTTATGAGAGAAGATATAGAATTACACATCACGCAAGTATTTTTCAGAAGATGAGAAAGTTTTTGATTTTTCTTTTTTTACTTGTCTCCACATTGGGATGGAGTCAGCGCCCTTTTTTTCGTGAGCGTTGGCGCCCCGAACTACATTTTACACCCCAGGCAAATTGGATGAATGACCCCAATGGCCTGGTCTATTATGGTGGGAAATATCATCTATTCTATCAATATTATCCCGGCGCGATGGTATGGGGGCCGATGCATTGGGGGCATGCAGTGAGTAAGGACCTGTTGCATTGGGAACATTTACCGATCGCATTGTATCCTGACTCCCTGGGCTATATTTTTTCCGGGAGTGTGGTGGTGGATGAACAGAATACGGCCGGATTACAAAAGGGGAAGGAGAAAACGCTGGTGGCAATTTATACCTATCATGATCCAGTGGGTGAGAAGCAGGGGAAGATCGATTTTCAGACGCAAGGCATGGCTTACAGTAATGATGGAGGCAATACCTGGAAAAAATACAAAGCCAATCCGGTCTTAAAAAATCCGGGTATCAAAGATTTTCGTGACCCAAAGGTTAGTTGGTATGCACCGGAAAAGAAATGGGTCATGACATTGGCTGCGGGGAATCGTGTACAGTTTTACAGTTCACGCAATTTAAAAGAATGGACTTATCTCAGCAGTTTTGGGGAGAAGGATGGTGCGCATGGGGGTGTCTGGGAATGTCCGGATTTGGTTCGCATGCAAGATGCGGAAACTGGTAAGGAAAAATGGGTTTTACTGGTAAGTATAGGTAGTGGTGGACCGAACGGTGGGAGTGCCACCCAATATTTTACCGGACATTTCGATGGCAAGCAGTTCACCAATGAAGAAGTGGCGGAGGTGGTCAAGTGGGTCGACCAGGGAACGGATAACTATGCCGGGGTAACTTTTTTTAATGCACCGGGTAACCATCCGATATTCATCGGTTGGATGAGTAATTGGGAATATGCGCAGCAGGTACCTACCAAAAAATGGCGCAGTGCAATGACGATTCCCCGGCAACTAAAAATAAAAACAATCGACGGACATAGTCGGCTGCTCAGTCAACCGATACCAACCATAGAACGGATGCTGACAAAAACACAGTTGATGGATTTGCAGCGTGAAAATTATACCGTAAATCATTATGCACTCGATATAAATGTTCGCCTGTCGGACTATCCCCAAAAAGATACCTTGCTGCTGGCCGAATGGTTTAATGATATGGGAGATACCTTACAATTGCGATATTTAATCAATCAGGCTGTGATAGAGGTAGACCGCACCCGGGCAGGAGTGAAGGATTTCCATCCAAATTTTGGAAGAATAATTAGAGGGAAAAGAGTTAATAACCCCAACGAACTCAACATCCATCTTATCATGGATCGCAGTTCGCTGGAATTATTTGCTGATGAGGGAAGTTTGGTGATGAGTGTGTTGGTGTTTCCCAATTCATCATATCGGGGTAGACAAATAAAATGACTTCAAAAATCACCTATACGAACAAAGCCGATTATTCCGCTAATTGATTCAAAATTCAGAAAAATACAGGCATGACTTTTGTTCACTTTTTATCTAAAAAAATTTATTCTCTCGTCTCCGATAAGGTTTCAGTAGCGAAAAAAATGCAATGGCAAAAATTCAGCTACAGTTATTTGAATCGTCAATTCCTTTCTTTCCACCCCTCCTTCCCCCTCCCACCCGATGAACTGCTTTTCGAAACGGGTAAAATCAATTATCCATGGTACCTGCAAAGTGGAAGAGAAGCGGCCGCCGAAATCGCATCCTTTATCCGCCATTTTCATCCTGCACCACCACAAAAAATACTTGACTGGGGTTGCGGTGTAGGAAGAGTGACCCGACACCTGACTGAATACTTTCCGAAAGCAACAATAACAGGAGCCGATATCCAACCATCCAGCATTGACTGGCTCAAGTCCCATTGCCCCGGCATCTTCTGGCAAATGACAACTGAACTGAATAAGACCCCTGACGCCTCATTTGATTTGATAATTGGCATCAGCGTACTCACCCATATACCCGCAGCTGAACAAACCGACTGCCTACAACTCTTGCATCGCTTGTTGCAAAAGGACGGACTCGCCTATATCAGTACGCGAGGAAGTCATTATACGGCAGAACTGACATCAGATGAAAAAGAACAATTATCAGTAAAAGGCATACTGACTTGTGGCGGTGAAGTTCCGGGTAGCCGAGCCATGAGAACCTATCATACACCCGCATGCATGCAAACCCTGCTGGCAGATCATTTCAAAATATTGCTTTACTATGATGGAAAAAAATTCCCGGGCATATTAGGTGGGCAGGACTTATGGCTGTTAAAAAAAACTGCGCAGTCTACCTAAATGAAAACTGCGCAGTTCAAATGACCTATAATGAAAACTTAGCGTCCTCTTTGTTCCTTTTCACGCTTCTCCCGATAAGCTGCATCTGAAGCTAATCTGCGTATCTCGCTGACAGAAGCGATATAAATACTCCGACCATGCGTTCCTAACACCAATTCATTATCACGGGGATGAATCACCAGGTCATGCACCGGCACACTATAGGGCAATCCTTTGTTCCACATCATATAATTACTACCCCCGTCTATACTTACATAAAGTCCGCCATCGGTTCCGACATACAACACATTGGATTGGGTAGGGTCTTCCCGAATAACATTGACTGGTTCGGCAGGTAAGTTAGCTGCTATGGATCGCCAGTTGGTACCAAAGTCGTCACTGACATAAACGTACGCTGAGAAATGATCATTTCTATACCCATTGAGGGTGGCATACACCCTGCCTTCCTGAAAAGCACTGGCCACGACTCTACTCACATAGAGACCCTTGGGCAATTTCTTATTGATCTGCGTCCAGGTATAACCTCCATCCCTGCTGACATGTATATTGCCATCATCGGTTCCTACATAGAGCAATCCAAAACGGATCGGACTCTCACTGATCGTCGTTAGGGTACCATAAGGAACATCACCTTGTGGCGGATTCGTTGTAAAGTCATTACTCATAGATACCATACTATCGCCGCGATTCAGTGAACGGTGAAACTGGTTACTGCCATAATAGAAAACATCCTGTTGATGACGACTCAACAGAATTGGCGTTTGCCAGTTATAGCGCAAGGCTGGTTGACCGAGATCACGAGCTGGACGAACCGATGTGCCCCTTCCGGGGGTGCCCAAGGTCTGCCGGCTATAGGCGCCAAACTGTGAGCCACTATACACCGTTTTATTATCACGCCAATCGACCTGCACCTGCATGCCATCACCACCATTGATAAATTTATAAGGGTTTTCGCCGGAATCATACCACCGATAACTTTCGCGCGTCGTACTCGGTCCGAACCAGGTACCATTATCCTGTAAGCCACCATATACATTATAAGGTTTGGCCATATCCACAGCCACAGCATAGAACTGTCCTACGGCTGGGGTATTGGCTTTGAACCAATGCTTACCATCATCATAAGAAATATTACATCCCCCATCATTTCCATTGATGATATGTCCATCTTTCAACGCACTCATCCATACGGCATGGTGATCGGAATGTACATTCTCCCCTTCTATCGACTTAAATGTTTTTCCGCCATCGTTACTCATCAGAATTCCCACGCCCGTGATCACTACCTTATCTTCCCGAACAGGACTCACAAAAATCTTTCCGAAATAATAGCCATAGGTACTATACAAGTTGATGGATTTCTCATGCGTTTTATTCCATGTTTTTCCAGCATCGGTACTCTTGTAAACCTGTGCCCCATAAATAGGCGTTTCAAAAAGTGCTGTGTTGGCATCATAGAGAAAATCCCAGATGACTGAAGGCGGAAAGCGATCTGCAGCTACTGCCTCTTTTAAACTGTTAGCAGTATACTTCTGAGGGATACCATTGCGCGGTGAAGAAATAAAAGCCTGTAATTTTTTATTGTCAAGGGCAGCAAATGTTTCCTTGGTGAGGTTTTTAAAATCACTGAGCACATAGCGACTGCTATCCGTGTTCCGCTTGGCTGTATCGGGCTGACGAAAATTATTATCAACAATAGCATACAGTATAGAGGGGTTTTTTGGGAATACCGCCAGGCCAATTCTTCCCACGCCTTCTCCATTCGGGAAACCACTTCCTGCACCGGAAATGAGTTGCCATTGTTCCCCACCATTGGTAGATTTATAAATGCCGCTGCTGGAGCCACTTTCGACCAGGTTCCAGGCACTGCGGGTTTTATACCAGAGCGCAGCATACAGTTCATCAGGATTTTGTGGATTGATGTCCATCTCAACTGCACCGGTACTTTCATCTACGTATAAAACCTGGCGCCACTGTTGACCCCCATCGGTGGTTTTATAAACCCCACGTTCTTTATTGGGAGAATATAAATGGCCCAAAGCAGCTACCCAGGCAATTTGATCATTGGTCGGATGCAATACTATTTTTCCAATATGGTGACTCTCAGGCAAGCCAAGGTAATCCCAGGTTTTTCCATTGTTGCCGGAACGATAGATGCCCATGCCGGCATAAGAGGAACGGCTGCTGTTCACTTCACCTGTTCCCACCCAGATGGCACGTGTTTTCCAATTGACTGCTATATCACCGATGGTCATGATATCTGTCGAATCAAAGATGGGATCAAAACTTTGTCCGTTATTGATCGTATGCCAAAGTCCGCCACTGGCATAAGCCACATAAAATTCTGTCGGATCGGTCGGATTCACTTCCAGGTCAACTACGCGACCGCTCATAATGGAGGGACCCACATTCCTGAATGGCACCTGGTTCAGTATGGACAGTGATGCAAGTGCTTTACGTTGTTGTACAACCGTGAGGCGCTCTGCTGCCGATGTCGGCTTAATTTGAGCAGATAATGCCCCCACCATGAACAAGGGGAGGCTTAACAATAATTTGGGACTACAAATGCGCATTTTTGTAATAAATTTAAACTACAATTTATGCAATATGTATGGTAGGTTGCTCATCCTGCTGCTAATATTTTCGTTATCTGCACAGGCCCAGTACAAATCTTTTGTCAGGGGTGCTTATGGTGATAGCATCAATAAAGTAGATATGAATGACCTGAAGCAGGGGAAATGGGTCAACCGCGTTCCTTCGATACGTGGTAACCCGGGTTATGAGGAGGAAGGCTACTATATGGATGACATGAAGATGGGCATATGGAAAACCTATAATTTAATGGGCGACAAAATTGCAGAGGAATCGTATCGCTTCGGCAATAAAGATGGCCGATGTCGTTATTTTAATATGGCTGGTCTGATCAGAGAAGAGTATTGGCGGGCACCTCGTAAAATCGGCAAGCAACAACTGGATACCATTTTGGTGCAAGATCCGGGAGACCCAAACAAATATACCCGCGTGGTAGTAAAACTAGAGGGGCAATCTGTGAAGCACGGCACCTGGCGCTATTTCGATCCGGTCTATGGAAAAACAATCGCCGAAGAAAAATATGTTTTAGACGAGTTACAGGTAAATAAAGCCCCATCGGTTACCCAGGATACGGCCACCAAGAAACTTGTATTACCCAAATTACCCGACGCACCGCGCATGGGGGGCAAATCCAGGAATAAATCGGTCATTCAGTAAGACAGCTACTAACTATTTCCTTTTGCTGCTGTCACCTTCCTCTTATTGAATTGCTGTTGGATGTAAAACAGCTGGTATTGGATGGCATTTTCCCAATAGGGCCAATTATGTTCACCGGGTCGTTCGAGGTATTCGTGCGGAATCTTCAAACGCAACATCTTTTCATGCACCAAACGATTCATAGGGATGACCCTGTCTTCCGTTCCACAATCAATCAATATACGGAGGGAGTCTTTGGGATAATTGTCAATCACATTCAGTACACTCCAGTCACGCCAATAGGATGCATTGACAACTGTATCGCCCAGTCGTTTTTCAACATTATATCCTTTCCGTATAACACTTACATGCAGGGCGCCACTCATACTGCCGCAAATACCGAATCGTTCTGCATGACGAAATGCGATGAATAAAGCACCATGTCCACCCATACTCAAACCGGTAATGGCCCTACCCCAGCGATCTTGTATCGTTTTATATGCGCTGTCTATATGATCGGGCACTTCCTTTGCAACATGTGTTTCATAACGAAAGGATGAGTCCACCGGACTATCAAAGTACCAACTGGTAGAGGCTCCGTCGGGACAGACAATGATCATTTTATATTGATCTGCCAAAGATCGTATCTGGGGTACGCGCTTGATCCAGTTGGCGTAACTCCCTCCTGCACCGTGTAGCAGGTAAACAACGGGGTATCGGGTGGTTGCGCTCGACGAATAGCCATCGGGGGTTACCACCACTGTGGGTACAGCCTTCTGCATTGATTTACTAAAAATATAAAGGGTATCAACCTGTGCAGCATTCGACAGGACGGGTATTAAAAGAATACTGATAGAGAAAATAAAATATCGCATAGTAAAAATAAAAAACCCGGATCAGGTAATTGATCCGGGCTAGTGATTACTGTTGTTTTTTCTGTTGTGCAGCCTGCATAGGGTTGAGGC
>JBEIUM010000075.1:0-10774 GCA_040374385.1 Sediminibacterium sp.
CGTATTGATGTATTTCGGACTGTTTGGGGTCTGCTTGCCCATAACACGGGCACCAAAACCAATGATTTTTCCGGTGATGCCGTGAATGGGAAAAATGATGCGCCCCCGGTAATTGTCGGCCAATACATCCCCCCGCTGAACTACCAGTCCGGTCTTCAACAGCAATTCAGGATTGAATTGACTTTTGATCAGTTCCTTGGAAAGAATATCTCGTTGATCAGGATGGTATCCGATCAAAAATTTATCAATGATATTTCTGCGAAAACCGCGCTCCTCCAGATAGGGGAGGGCGATGTGCTTCCCGTCTTCCGACTCTAGTAGTTGGCGAGTATAAAATTGCTGTGCAAACTGATTGATGATATGTAAACTATCGGAAGTGAGTTGTCTTTGTTGTTGTTCCGGACTAACAGCTGTCTCTTCAATCGTTATATTATAGCGATTCGCCAGCCAGCGCAGTGCTTCCACATAGCTAAATTTCTCATGTTCCATGATGAAGCCAATGGCATTACCACTTTTGCCACAGCCGAAACATTTATAAATTTCTTTCCCGGGGGAAACGGTGAAGGAGGGTGTCTTTTCGTTGTGAAAAGGACAAAGTCCCATATAATTACTGCCGCGCTTTTTCAGCTTCACGAATTCACCGACCACATCAATGATATCGGTGCGGCTGGTAATCTGTTGTATGGTTTGCGGAGAAATCATCAGGAGAAACGGGTTACAAATCTACAGGAACGGAAGAACATTCCGGGGAGAATATCGGGGTTAGCCGGGTTCTGCCCCTTTACGACGACATTCGCTTAAATAGCAGCCAACCTAAGGCAAGCGTTACGAGTAGCGCCAGCCATACCGGCAGCCGATTGCTTTGCCAAATTGGTATCCATCTGGCACGTTGATGGATGCGTTGGATCAGTTGGGTATCGGGTTCGGCCAATGCTGCCAGTCGACGGCTCATTTTTGTTAGGGAAGGGCGGGGGAGACGTTCCAGGGCGGGCAAAAGCTGTGCTGCCAGTATTGGGCCCCTGCCGGCAGGCATTTCAGCTGTGTGCTGTAACCGTTCGGCATGCTGTAACAAGCGGGATAAATGCTGTTCTACTACGTCAGCATCGTATCGGAAGGGGTCGATTTGTTCAATCCAGGTATGGAATTCCTGCACTTTCTCTTGCAGTTCATCAGCGCCGATGAGTTCATCTGCAAAGATGGCTCCATGAAACTGCCGGTTATATTGTCGGCGACTGGTAGCATCAGACAATATCCGGTAGGCTTCCAATACCTCCTGAAACTGTAAATGCTCCGAAGCTGTTTCCTGCAATTTATCGGGGTGATAACGATGTGCCAGGCGACGAAATGCACGACGGATCTCATCTGGCGTCGCATACACACTGATACCTAAAACCGCATACAGATCTGGTATGTTAGTGGTGGTTCCCATGCAAATCAGACATGGGTTTCAGGGTGGTCGTCATCTAATAATTCTCGCTCAATGGCTTCCATTTGCACAATGTCCCAAGCCTCCGATTCAGTGGGTGTTACATTGAGTTGTGCCAGTACTTCCGCTTCCTCCAGCATCGCTTCTACCGGCTCCTGCAAGCAGCAAATAACGAAGGAAACTCCGGCATCGTAAAATTGTTGTTGCAGGTTCATCAATGTAGAGGCGCCCGGCGTCGTTATATGAGATACTTCACTCATATTCAGCACAATATGCTGTATCGGATTAACCAGACAACCTGTACAATACACATACCAGTCTGCTGCTAAATTGTCAGTCATTTCCGCCTCCAGGGGTGTAACGACAGTGAATTTCTCTTTGGTATCAATTTTGACTTGCATTTGGAGGTGGTTTAGATTAACATTTTGTGTATAAGTGTCAGGCAACACCACTCAAAAATATTCGTTATCATTGTATAAATCCAAATTTTCACATGGATAATAATTTTTCTTCACAGGTCAAGGAAATCATCGCCTACAGCAGAGAAGAAGCCCTGCGATTGGGAAATGATTTCATTGGTACTGAACATCTGTTGCTGGGGTTGATTCGTGAGGGCGATAATACGGCGATCAAGGTATTGAAACACATGAATGTCAATATATCAGAGTTGCGGAAAGAAGTGGAGTTGGCAGTTAAAGACAAGACCGGAAAGAATTTCGGCAACATCAACAACCTTCCCCTGACCAAGCAGGCCGAGAAAGTAATTCGTGTAACCGTATTAGAGGCCAAATCACAGAAAAGTCAAACCGTTGAAACGGAACATCTGTTACTGAGTATCCTGAAAAATAAAGAGAACATAGCAACACAGATTTTAAATCAGTTTGATGTTGACTATGATTTGTTCCGCACCGACTTGGGCATGGTCGGTACTTCCAATCCTTCTCCCCGCAGTGATTTTGGCGACGAGAACGACGATGATTTTGATGATGACAGAAGAGGAAGTGGTGCACAACCTGCAAAAGGCAAAACTGCTACCAATGTAAAGAGTAAAACGCCAGTATTGGATAACTTCGGTCGTGATATCACCAAATTGGCCGAAACAGGCTCGTTGGATCCAATCATTGGTCGTGAACAGGAAATAGAACGGGTGAGCCAGATTTTGAGCCGCCGCAAAAAGAATAATCCGATACTGATTGGCGAACCGGGTGTGGGTAAGACAGCTATCGTCGAAGGGCTTGCCTTGCGCATTGTACAACGCAAAGTCAGCCGGGTACTCTTTGATAAGCGCGTTATTTCCCTCGACCTTGCAGCACTCGTTGCCGGTACCAAATACCGTGGTCAGTTTGAAGAGCGAATGAAAGCCATCATGAATGAATTAGAGAAGAACCGCGACGTGATTCTCTTCATTGATGAAATACATACCATTGTTGGTGCCGGCGGAGCCAGTGGCTCCCTGGATGCATCCAATATTTTCAAGCCATCACTGGCACGTGGTGAACTCCAATGTATTGGTGCATCTACCCTCGACGAGTATCGTATGTACATTGAAAAAGATGGTGCACTCGATCGTCGTTTCCAGAAAGTACTCATCGAACCACCATCTGTCGATGAAACCATACAGATCTTGAACAACATCAAGAGCCGGTACGAAGATTTTCACAACGTTGTTTACTCGGAAGATGCCATCATCGCCTGTGTGAAGCTGAGTGATCGCTACATGACCGATCGCCTGTTGCCCGACAAGGCAATTGATGTGCTCGATGAAGTGGGTGCTCGTGTACATTTGAAAAATATACATGTTCCCAAAGACATCGTGGAACTGGAAAAGAAAATTGAAGACATTAAGTTAGAGAAGAATAAAGTGGTGAAGAGCCAGCGCTTTGAAGAAGCTGCTGCTCTGCGTGATACGGAGAAGAAACTGGGTGAAGAACTGGAGAAAGCCAAATTGAATTGGGAAGAGGAAAGCAAGAACAGTCGTTATCCCATTACAGAAGAGAACATTGCTGAAGTGGTGAGCATGATGACCGGTATTCCGGTGAAACGTATGGTACAGGCTGAGACCGAGAAACTTCGCCGCATGGGTGAAGAAATGCAAAAACTGGTGATCGGTCAGGAAGAAGCCATTCAAAAAGTAGTAAAAGCCATACAGAGAAATCGTGTTGGATTGAAAGATCCCAAAAAACCCATCGGTACTTTCATCTTCCTTGGTCCAACAGGGGTAGGTAAAACTGAATTAGCCCGTTCCTTGGCTCGCTTGCTCTTCGATTCAGATGATGCCCTCATCCGAATTGATATGAGTGAATACATGGAAAAATTCACCGTAAGTCGTTTGATTGGTGCACCTCCCGGCTATGTTGGTTATGAAGAAGGCGGACAACTGACTGAAAAAGTGAGAAGAAAACCCTATTCGGTGATTCTACTCGATGAGATCGAAAAAGCACACCCCGATATCTACAACATATTGTTACAGGTGCTGGATGATGGTCAACTGACAGATGGTTTGGGTAGAAAAATCGACTTCAAGAATACACTGATCATTATGACTTCCAACATTGGCGTGCGCCAGTTGAAAGAATTTGGCGATGGTGTTGGTTTCGCAACGGCTACGCGTTTACAAAATGCTGAAGACAACAACAAAGCGGTGATTGAAAAAGCATTGAAGAAAACCTTTGCTCCAGAATTCCTTAATCGTATAGATGACGTTGTCGTATTCAATTCACTGACACGCGATCATATTTTCCAGATCATTGATATTCTGATGAAGGGCGTTGACAAGCGTTTACATTCCATCGGTTTCCGCCTGGAGCTAACGGAAGCGGCAAAGAATTTCATCGCCAACAAAGGATATGATTCCCAATTTGGTGCCCGTCCACTACACCGTGCCATTCAGAAATACCTGGAAGATCCGCTGGCAGAAGAAATCCTGAACATGAACATTCGTGAAGGAGATGTGCTGCAAGCTGACGTGGATGCAGATGAAACGAAAATTACCTTCACCTTTGGTGAGCGCATGAAGCAGGAAGATACTACTACACCCGTTAAGGAGTCGTAATAGCTATTTGCCTTCTATTGTCCCCAGCGATAAGTTGTAATGTCTAAACCGGCCAGGTCAAGTACCCTGTCTACAACAGTCTTAGCTGCTGCTTCTATGGTAGTGGGTTGACTGTAAAAGGATGGGGTGGCAGGACAAATAATACCACCTGCGAGGGTTATCGTTTCCATGTTCCTGATATGAATCAGGTGATACGGTGTTTCACGTACGACCAGAATCAGTTTCCGCCTTTCTTTTAACATGACATCGGCAGCCCTGGTGACCAGATCATCACTGGTGCCTGAAGCTACGCGTCCAAGCGTTCCCATACTACCGGGAATAACAATCCATGCATCATACCGGGCTGAACCTGAAGCAAAGGGTGCCGAGAAATCGTTTTTATCAAAGTAGCGGAAAGGATAATCTTGCTGCACATCCGGTCCCAATTCAGCACGCCAGATGGCACGGGCATTATCGCTCATGACAATAGATACCTCCTGGGTCTGTGCCGACAAAGTGGCTAGTTGATCCAGTAATAATTTGGCATAAATGGAACCACTGGCTCCGGTAATGGCTACGGCTATCTTTTTACCCATCCTCATTCAACAAAGTTAGCAGGTAAATGGTTCATCCTGACAGCCAGCATTTCAAGTGATTGAAACGAACGCCTGAAAAGCTTATTTGTACATGATTTCGTAGTACTCATGCGCCATCCGGTTACTATCAAACTGGAAACGTACATCCCGCATGCCATTTTTCTGAATTTGGCGCCAGGTATCGAAATTATGGTAGTACATGGGTAGAATCTGCTTGTTGAGGATATCGTACACCTGCTGCAGATCGTAATCATCCTGTTCATGCACTTTCATGTGCTCGTAGTCAGCTTTTGGAACGACGAATCCATTGTTGCCGTGGTTGATGAATTCGGGAATCCATCCGTCATCTGTAGAGAAGTTGATGGCACCATTCATGGCAGCCGTCATGCCGCTCGTTCCAGAAGCTTCCCGCGGTACCCGCGGATTATTCAGCCAGATATCGGCAGCTTGCTTTAAACGCTTACTGAGACCTAATTCATATCCGATCAGCACCGAAACATTCTTATAATTTTTACTGAGGTGCACGAGCTTATTGAATTCAGAAATGGCGGGATAATCAGCCGGATAAGGCTTTCCGGCCCAAATGATCTGTACAGGATAATCCGTATTGGATACCAATGCTTCAAACCATTCCATATTGTAAGTCAATAGATCGGCACGCTTATATCCGGCAAAACGACGTGCCCATACAATGGTAAGGATGTTGGGATCCATCACTTTTCCCGTCTGATCGGCTACGATTTCAAACGCACGTTTCTTCAAATACTTTTTTCTATCATCAAAAACAGCATCATTGCCTTCTTCCATGGCGCGATACAATTGCTTATCGGCCCAATAACGCCAGTTCTGTGCATTGGTGATGTTGCTGATCGGACAAATACCTTCATAGTGTTTCCACATTTCACGACTTACATCGCCGTGGAGGGCTGAAACACCATTGGCTTTCCGCGCAAAGCGCAGCGCTGTCAACGAATGGTTGAACTGATCATCTTTGATGCCGGTTAAACGGCGAACTTCATCCATACTGAGTCCGCAGAAATAACTCATTTTATGACAGAGGTAAATATCGTGTTTCTCGTTACCCGCTTCTTCCGGTGTGTGGGTGGTAAATACCAGTCTTTCCCGCACTTTTTCGATGCTCTTGAGTTTATTCAGCAGGTAGAAGGCCGAGGAGATGCCATGCGCCTCATTCAGGTGATAAACATCCGGCTGAAAGCCGAGTTCATCGACCAGTTTGGCTCCACCTACACCCAGCAAGATGAATTGGGCAACTTTGGTGGCAACGTTGGCATCATATAAACGATGCGTGATGGTTTGCGATACATAGTCGTTCTCCGGCAGATCGGTACTCAATAAGAAAAGGGGAGCACTATTGAAAACAGTCGGTGGAAGATAAAATGCTTTCACCCACACCGGATGCTCATGGATTAATATCTGGTAGCGTATTCCGGTATCTTCCAGAAAACTGTAAATCTTCTCCATGAAAGTTACTTCCAGGGTCTGGTCCTGGTTTCGGGCCTGGTCATAATAACCATATTTCCACAGGATACCGATTCCAATCAGGTTTTGCCTCAATTCATAGGCACTACGCAAATGTGATCCGGCTAAAAATCCAAGTCCACCACTGTAGATCTTAAGCGGCTGGTGGATGGCAAATTCCATTGAAAAATAGGCAACCTTAGTCTGGTATTGTTCACTGATCTCATAAGGAACCTGAAACGTCTTGAAACTCATTGGCTTATAAGTAGTTTGGCGAAAGAGACCGCAATATACGGCAAAAAAATAAAATGTACTTTTTACACATTAGTCCGATCAACGGCTGGTTTTCACCTTTGGTTTTAGTGTTTTCTTCGATGGTTTTTTTCTTTTAGGAAATTGTTCATCGATTATACATTTGATGCCGCGGTGATTACCACAGGAGCCGGTTTCCTTGAATGAGATACCATTGTCAGTAAACTTGAAAAGAATGACACAGGGGTCACCCGATTGACGGAACTCAGCGCTGCGATTTCCTGTCAATTGCATGAAACCCTTTAATTCGCCGATACAACTGCCCTCATTTTTTTCTATGTGCAGGAAGAACAGCAGCTTACCGGGAGAATTACCATCACGCACGGAAATGAAATTCTTTTTATCGGAACCATAATCCCAACTCAACGGGTGTAAGGCAGGAAAACTATCGATGGGATTGATGATGGCTGCCTTACGGGTATCTTCATTGGAATCATTCATGATTACCATGAACTTTCCCTCACTTGGATAAATCCATCCGGTCTTGGTATAAATCGATTGCAAGTCCGGACCGGTTTTTTCTCTTACGAGCATGAAAGTAGGTTCCCGGTTGATGTGCACGTAATGCTGGTAGCCATCATTAGCCTGATTATCTAAAAATTCTTTGAAATCAAGGAACTGGTTGTCGGGTGTTGTTACCAATACGATTAGTCTCGCATGGCGGGGCGGCTGAAAGGTGATCAATAGCAAGTAATGCTCGTCTTTCTTGGTTATTTTTCCTATGGCGCGCAGGTAACTGCCCTTCTTTAATTTTCCCAATACCGGCTGAAGCGAGCTGTCGGGGTAGAACTGGGTCAGTGCTTTATAACCGATCCGATTGGTATCTGCCTGTCGAATTAAGCCGGTATCGTGCAATACGATGGGTAAAGAAATATCCGGAAACAGCGCCAATAATTCTTTGGCCTTCAGCGGTTTATCACCTGAATAATCCGGGGGTGGGGTAGAGCATCCCGAGACCAGTAAAAGAACGAATAAACCAAAACCCATCAACACTTTCATAACACCGTGCTTTAATTGAATGTTCCGGACATCGGGACAGGCTAAAATAAGTGATTCCTATGAAATTAAAAACTATTCGCAGGCAAAGGGAAATGATAAAATAACAGCACTTTCTAAATAAATATTTAGATTTGCCTAAATTTAAATTTTGCCTGCATGAATTATTCAGTAGCAGAAGAAAATTACATCAAATCTGTTTATCACCTGCAACAGCAGTGGGAGCGGGTATCTACCAACCACCTGGCAGAAGCTTTGCAGACGCAACCCGCTTCGGTGACCGACATGGTAAAGAAATTATTGAATAAAAAGCTCGTACACTATGAGCCATACCGTGGGGTAAAATTAAACAGTGCCGGAAAGAAAGTGGCTTTACAGATCATCCGGAAACACCGGCTTTGGGAATATTTTCTGGTCAATACCCTTGGCTTTGGATGGGATGAAGTGCATGATGTAGCAGAACAACTCGAACACGTGAACAGTAGCAAACTGATAGAACAGCTGGATCGATTCCTTGGTCATCCGCAATTTGATCCCCATGGCGATCCAATTCCTGATAAACAGGGCAATATAACTTACCGGGAGCGATTGCCTTTGATTCAACAACCGAATGGACAATTGCTGGAAATCACAGCCGTTGGCGATGAGTCACCCGCCCTACTTGAAATGCTGAAGCACCATGGAATCGAAATGGGCAGTCGATTGCGGCTATTGCGCAGCTTTGCATTTGATGGCTCAGTAGAAATCATAATTGGAAAAGCAAAACCGACCATCATCAGTCAGGCATTGGCTGGTTGTCTGTTTGTAAAATGGATTGGATATGATGAATAAGCGCGGTGCAGGGAATCCTTCTCTGAGTGAAGTACATGAAACGGTCGATACCACCATTCCCCGTAAGGGATGGCGGCGTATACTCGCTTATATAGGACCAGCCTATTTGGTTAGTGTGGGCTATATGGACCCCGGCAACTGGGCCACCGATCTGCAGGGTGGTGCTCGTTTTGGCTATCAATTGATCTGGGTGCTGCTGATGAGTAACCTGATGGCGCTTTTGTTACAAAGTCTCAGTGCCCGACTCGGTATTGTAACCCGCCGCGACCTGGCACAGGCCAACCGCGAAAACTATCCGCCCCTGGTTAATTTCAGCCTGTACCTGCTTTGCGAAATTGCAATTGCTGCCTGCGATATGGCTGAAGTATTGGGTATGGCTATTGGAATTCACCTGCTGACCGGTTTACCCTTACTCACAGGAACACTTATCACCATTGCCGATACTTTTCTTTTCTTATTGCTGCATCATTTCGGTATCAGAAAAATGGAGGCATTCATCATCAGTCTGGTCGCCATCATTGGTGTCTGCTTTTTGACACAGATACTCATGGCACAACCCAACATGGGGGAGGTAATGACCGGTTTTGTTCCGAGCAACCTGACAGGTGATTCTCTCTTTATTGCCATTGGCATCATTGGTGCAACTGTAATGCCACACAATTTATACTTGCACTCAGCTCTCGTTCAGACCCGAAAAATCAGTAATGACCGGGAAGGCATACGAAGAGCCATCAAATACAATATCATTGATAGTGCCATCGCACTCAATGCGGCCTTTCTGGTGAATGCTGCCATCCTGATACTGGCAGCGAGTCTCTTTTATGCCAGTGGATTTACCGGTGTTGCACAGATACAAGATGCACATCGTTTGCTGGAACCCTTGCTGGGAAATAAATGGGCACCGATCTTATTTGCTGTCGCACTGATAGCTGCCGGACAAAGTTCAACCATTACCGGCACACTGGCAGGCCAGATCGTAATGGAAGGATACCTGCACCTGCGCATCAATCCCTGGTTGCGCCGATTAATTACCCGGTTGCTGGCAATCGTGCCTGCCCTATTGGTGATACTAATCTATGGCGAAAGTAAAGTCGATGATTTGTTGGTCATCAGTCAGATCGTATTAAGCCTGCAGTTGGGTTTTGCTGTAATTCCACTGATACATTTCGTAAGTGATAAAACGACCATGGGTGAATTTGTTATTTCACCCACTACCCGCATTTTTGCCTGGCTCGTGGCTGCCATCTTGGTTTTCCTGAATGGCAGATTGGTATTCGAACAACTGACGACCTTCTATACGTCCCATGTCGATCTTATATGGAAATATCTCATGCTCATTCCGATTGGCTGGATCGGCTGGTTATTTTTTGTCATGACCTTTCTACCGGTCATAAAAAAACGACGTGCCCGAAAAAAAGCATCCCTCCATGGAGATCCCCTACCGATCACCGAATTAAAACCCATTGAAAGAAATTGTATTGCCGTTGCACTCGACTTCTCGGATGCCGACCGCTTACTCATCGAGAATGCCGTTTCGCAGAAAAATGAAAATACCCGCCTGGTTTTATTACATGTGGTGGAAAGCGCATCTGCCGGATATTTCGGCTCTTCCAGCGATGATGAAGAAACACGTGCCGACCGCAATCGCCTCGAACAATATCAGGCACAATTATCTGCCAAAGGATGGGAAGTGAGCATCGAACTTGGTTTTGGTAACCGGGTGAAGGAAATCGTACGCATGACCCGCGATAGTGGTGCCGATTTGCTGGTGATGGGAGCACACCGCCATGCGGGGTTGAAAGACTATCTCTTTGGTGAAACCATTGAAGGGGTTCGCCATGCACTCACCATCCCTGTTTTGGTAGTGAATGTGCAATAGATGCGAATGAATTATTACATTTGCATCTACTTAAGTATTTCATAATATAAATTTATATGTCGGAAAAGATTAAAGTATTGAATCCGGTGGTTGAACTGGATGGCGATGAGATGACACGAATCATCTGTAATTTCATCAAAGACAATCTGATTTTGCCCTACCTGGATATTGACATCAAATATTTTGACCTGGTAATGGAATACCGCGATGAAACCAACGACCAG
>JBEIUM010000347.1:0-1679 GCA_040374385.1 Sediminibacterium sp.
TCCCTCACCTCTTTTCTTAACCACCTCTACTTGAACCCGTGTGTGCGCCAAAGGCGCATATGAATCCTGTGCTCTAACCAACTGAGCTACCTCGCCATATGATTTACCTCCCTCACCTCTTTTCTTACCCACCTCAACTTGAACCCGTGTGTGCGCCTCTGGCGTACATATGAATCCTGTGCTCTAACCAACTGAGCTACCTCGCCATATGTTTTTACACCTGCATGTCAGGCTAAATACAAACGGGTTGCAAAGATAATGAATTCGGGAAAATCTGCCCGCTTAGAATGCTAAAAGTTGATGCAACTGGGTCCCCAAGCCCTTGACACCGGGTAACATAGCCTGTTCTAAAGTACGGTGCAGGGGTACCGCCGGCAAATTGAGAGAGCCCACCACTTCTACGGGAGCATCTAAGTGACAATAGCAGGCCCGCGTTATTCGATGTGCCAGCGCCTCAGTAAATGAATTATTTTGCGGCTCCTCCGTTACTATGAGCACCTTGCCATGCCGACGCACCAGCTCAAATACTGATTCTTCATCTAAAGGAAACAAGGTACGTAAATCAAGTACCTCCACCAGACCCGGTGTTTTTTCAGCCACCTGCATGGCCCAATGTACGCCCATGCCGTAAGCAATCACACCCATGGTCATACCCCGCTCGAGCAGATCCGGATCGGCTTCTAACACCGTCCTTGCCTTACCCAATGGAATGATATAATCAGAAGCCGGCTCAGGGGACTGAGCAGCAACCATTTTTTTAGCTGGAGCACCTGACAAAGCCTTATGCTCAAGAATTACTACCGGATTGGGATCCAAAAACGCCGCCTTCATTAATCCCTTCATATCGGCTGCATTAGAGGGATACACCACTTTAACTCCCTTGATAGATAACAATGTAGACTCTATGCTGCCACTTCTATATGGGCCGCCACCATCATAGGCACCTACCGGTACCCGTAACAACATCTGTACCGGAAACTTTCCATTGGTGAGATAGCAAGACCGAGACAACTGATTCACCAATTGATTGAGTCCGGCATAAATAAAATCAGCACATTGAATTTCGACGATGGGCTTCATCCCTGCAGCGCTCATACCGGCAGTAGAGCCGATGATATATGATTCGTCAACACCAATATTGCATACCCTCTCCTTTCCAAACTTCTCCACCAGACGTTCAGTTACACCTATCGTTCCTCCCAGTCGGCTGGCAGCCTGCTGCCCATATACCACCGCCTCCGGATACGCAGCCATCAATTCCTCGATGGCACGAAGTGCTGCCTCATCAATACTTACCTGCTTGGCACGGGGTGATACACGGGTACCCATTTCTTCCCGTATAGTGGAAGGGGCAAAAATGTGCTCCTCCACCGATGATGCATCCGGATCTTCAGAATGCAGGGCGCGCGAAAAATCATGTTCAACTCTCTTTTTCACAGCCTGCTCAATCATACGCATATCATCTTCAGAGATACCCGACTCTAATAAAACATTCCGTAAAATCACTACCGGATCCAACTGTGGCCTTTGCCCGCTCATCGATTGGTAGCGACCCCCGCCTTTCTTCAATTCATACGACTGATAGCCGGTAAAAGAAAGTGTCGCATATACCAATACCGGCTTTCGTTCAATGCGGGCAATTTGAGTAGCCCGCTGCATAGTTAAAAAACTCTCAGCAA
>JBEIUM010000006.1:0-30080 GCA_040374385.1 Sediminibacterium sp.
ACCTGATTGCTGTGCCGCTGTCAACCATTATTCTGTATTTGGAATTGGCATTGCTAATCTTCCAGCCACTGCCACTGCTGGCGAACGTTATCGGAAAATTGACAGAAGCATGTATCCGTTGGATGAATCACTGGGCCATTGATACGGCACAACTTCCGGGCACAACACTAAAGGGTATACATATTTCTGTATTGCAAACTATGTTGCTTATGATGGGTATCGTACTCTTCATTCATTGGCTAAAGAAGCGGCAGATATTCCAGCTGATAGCAGCAGGCACTTGCCTGACCATTGTTACTTTTTTTGCTGCCCTAAGAAAATACCAGGTATTCAACCAACATAAATTGATTATTTATCAATTCAACCAACACGCAGTGATCCATGTGATTGAAGGCAATCGACAATTACTGCTGGCAGAAGATGACAGCACCACCGGCGACCAAAATCGCCAGCTGATAGCAAATGCTGAATGGTACTGGGGAGCACATCAAAAAGGCGGATTAACCCTTACAAATATCCGTTACCCATGTATCCGAAGCCCGCGAAGGCAAATTGTATGGATCAATGGCAAAGACAGCAATTGGCTGAACCGATTGCCCCCACAAGCTGATCTGGTCATATTCATGCACCAGCCAAGGGTAGAAATAGGCTGGCTGGCTCAGCGGTTGCATTGCAAAAACTTTGTTTTTGATGGCAGCAATAGAATGTGGAAAATCAAACAATGGAAAAAAGAAGCAGCAGATTTACATTTGCGGTGTTATTCAACACCGGAACAAGGCGCTCTCGTAATCAATGTCTGACCAGGCCAATGGCCTGATTTATTTAGCATCATGGACCAACCAATCAACTCAGCCCTCAGATCCGTTTTTTATAAAGACGGACTGGATACGCTGGCACTGCAATTACACCAACTGGGTGTAACAATCTATTCTACTGGCGGAACCCAACAACTGCTGGAAAAACTCAATATACCCTGCGTGGCAGTCGATACCCTCACAGGTTATCCGGCTATCCTGGGGGGAAGAGTGAAGACCTTACATCCCGCCGTTTTTGGCGGAATACTGGGCCGCCGGCATGAAGCCACCGACGTTCAGGAAATGGCAACCTACCAGATTCCCGAAATCGACCTGGTTATTGTCGACCTCTATCCCTTTGAGGAAACAGTAAAAAACACCAGCGACGAAAAAGCCATTATCGAAAAGATAGACATAGGCGGACCTTCCCTGATTCGCTCAGCTGCCAAAAATTTCAAAGATGTGGCTGTGATTGCATCAAAAGATGATTACGGATATCTTGGCAACATCCTCAGCCAACAAAAAGGTATGACCACCCTGGAGCAGCGAAAAATTTTAGCTGCCAAGGCATTTGCCGTGGTGAAACAATATGATACGGCCATCAGCGATTATTTCAATCCGCCGATACAGCAAGTACTGCGTTATGGTGAAAATCCACATCAGCAGGCTGTTTTTGCAGGTGACCTGTCGAAAGTTTTTCATCAACACCACGGTAAGGAGTTATCCTATAATAACTTGGTGGATGTAGATGCTGCTATGCAGCTCTTACAGGAATTCGCCCCCGGACAAACACCTTTTTCATCTGATGCCGTGTTTGCCATCATCAAACACAACAATGTGTGCGGTGCCGCAGCCGCTGATACGGTGCATCATGCCTGGGAAAAGGCACTGGCGGGAGATCCGGAAAGTGCTTTTGGTGGTGTGCTTGTAACCAATGCCACCATTGACCTGGCGACAGCAACCGCCATACAGGAAATTTTCTTTGAAGTACTCATAGCCCCCGCATTTGATGAAAATGCACTCCCCGTTTTACAATCAAAAAAGAATAGGATCCTCTTGCAATTACAACCCGGCTTTGCCTTCCCTGGTCGCCAAAATCGTTCATTGTTGAATGGCCAGCTATTACAAGACACTGATAGCGGCTTAACCGCACGTTGGGAAGAAGCAGGTGGTCGTGCTACCACTGAAACGGAAAAAACAGACCTGATGTTTGCGAACATTCTATGCAAACACCTGAAAAGTAATGCGATTGCCCTCGTGAAAAATAAACAACTGGTCGGAAAAGGGTGCGGACAAACAAGCAGGATTGACGCCTTGCGCCATGCACTGGAAAAAGCAAAGCAATTTCAATTCTCGCTGCAAGGAGCCGTGCTGGCTTCCGACGCCTTCTTCCCATTCAATGATTGTGTTCAAATGGGACATGAAGCAGGTATTGTAGCTTTTATACAACCCGGCGGCTCTGTTCGCGATGCAGACAGTGTTAACTATTGTAAAGAACATCAACTGGCGCTCGTAATGACCGGTATGCGGCATTTCAGACATTGATGAAATGATAAGAAAGTTTATCTATTGACCAATCAACAAAAAGCATACGGAGCGCTCGCATTGACCAGCATCCTCTGGGGTACTACCTGGGTGGCGAGTAAGTTTGCTGTGAAAGGAGCTCCGGGATTACAAGTAGCCGGTATAAGACAACTAATCGCCGGGAGTCTGCTCGTAGGCTGGTTTTTATTACGGGGAGAAAAGCTACCCCGCCGTGAGCAAGTAGCCTGGCTCACATTAATGGGCATCCTCATGTTTGTATGCTCCAACGGACTGGCGACCGTTAGTCTGAAATTTATTTCGAGCGGCTTAAGTTCACTGATTGCTTCACTCTATCCCCTTTGTGTGGTGATCATGGAATTGATTTTTTTCGGCAATAAAAAAATCAATGCACTCACCTTTGTTGGATTGTTATTGGGTATCGGCGGCATTGCGCTCGTTTTATACAGCAACGCATTCCATGCAGGTGAAAGTGGTTTTTTTACAGGGATGATACTCTCATTTATTTCAATGATCGGATGGGCTGTGGCAACTTTGCTGATCGCAAGAAATAAAGTCAACATCAACCCATACTATGCCACCGGCTGGCAAATGCTCATTGGCTCCATTATACTTTTATTGCTTTCGCTAAGTAGTGGAAATTTCTTGCCAGTTTCACAATTGCCACTCACCACCTGGGTATCGATTGCCTATCTGGTGACTGCCGGCTCGGTCATTGCCTTCGTCGCTTTCATCTATTCGATGAAACACTTAGAGCCGGCCATCGCATCACTGTATGCCTACCTCAACCCCATCGTTGCCATTTTGATTGGAGCACTCGTCAGTGATGAACACCTGACTTTCCCCATTGTAATGGGATCGCTCGTTACACTGGTGGGTGTATTCCTGGTAAACAAAAGTCTGCAAAGAGAAAAGCAACCAGCGCCGCCTACCGATGCGGAGGCGGTGTAATGTACTGCTATTTTAAAAGCGTGTCATGCACTTCCCGCCATGCCTGTTGAGTCAGACAATGTGGATGAAAAACAAATTGCAAACTGCTTACTATACCCTTTTGCTGTTCTTGTAATTGCTGCAGATAATCCGCAGCAGTACTGGGCTCCCAACCTTGCTGAAAGAGGCTTGTAGAATCCATATACGAAAAGGGATGTAGGATGAGTGCAGTAGCCTCATTCCTTTCTACATCGAACCAGGGAAAAGGATCTGCATAGGAAGCCCGGAACCCATGATCAGTACCATAACCCATGCTGTATTCATGTTGAACACCTAACTCCATCAACCGGCGATAAGATACCGGTAAACGAAAGCGCAGATAATGAAACCGACTATGTCGTAAGCTTTGACCGGTTACATCCTGCAGTCTGGCATATTCTTCCTGTAAAATTTCCGGCTGATCACCACTCGCCCAAGACGGATGCCAACCAATCTCACCCCCCTTCATACAAGCACCCAATATGTTTTTTGCTGCCGGATGAAGCACCGATAATTGTCTGTCCTTCCCCGATACCTTATCAGCTCCTGAAAAGAAAAAAATAGGTCGCTGCTGACTTGAAAGAAGGGAATGCCACAACCACTCCCACACATCATAGGGGTCTTTTTGCCTGGCAGTCAAAACACGCCACTGTGTTTTTAATAATGAAAACTCACCCCGAAGGAACTGGCGCAATGCCTTTTTCAGTTGACGGGAAGCCGGAAGATGCAGGTACTGAAATAATTCGTCTACGTCATAAGTAGTTTGAATGACAGGCGCTGCTGGTAAGTTCCCTAAAGAATGGAGATTGAATCTTTTGCGGATGCAGGCTGTCCAATGCTGTATCAATGGCTTATCGAGAAAACCTTTGCGGTACGCCAGACTCTCGGATGCCGGATAACGACCATAAGCATCTTGTTGAAAAGGAAGGTACTCTTCATATCGGCTGATCAAATAAAAAGAGGCAGCGAACCAATCAAAGGGAATATCTCCTGTTCCGGAGAAAAAAACGGGAAGATCCTCCCAGGTATCCATTTGAATGTGTATCGATCGAATGTCTGATTGCGCAAGTAATCCATGCGGCTGTATATGCAATATGCCCTGCCATCTTAGAACATTTGTATATTGAATTTTATCTCCCTGAAATAACGAGAAAAAAGATGGATCACTGGTAACCCGGGCTTGTTGATTCCATAAAACATCTACGATGTAGATCAGTCGCGGACTGACTTCCTCGGCAAATACCAGACAAGTAGGTTCCGGAGTAGGCATGAAGCGAGATGTGATATATCAGGAAGAGGGATGCTGTTCTTTCCACCACTCGTTAAAAGTTTGCTTCGCGAAATCTAATTCACTGCGGTGAGCCGTCCAACCCTTAAATACCCGGTTGACCACCCAATTTTTTATTCGTGCGCTACCCATATTCAGCATTGAACGATTGAGGCTCGCTAATTTCCAGCACTTCCATGCCAGCCGCTCACCCATACTGCTCATACCCTGCACTACGGCTTCATGACGATTATCGAGCAGCAATTCGTGCAATTGAATATTAACAGGACAAACCTCTGTGCAGTTGCCACAAAGTGAGGAAGCATAACTCAAGTGCTGGTAATCATCCATTCCTTTCAAGTGTGGGGTAATCACTTTACCAATAGGGCCGCTATAAGTAGTTTCATAAGAGTGCCCACCGATATTTTTATATACCGGACAGGCATTTAGGCAGGCCCCGCAGCGGATACAATACAAAGCTTGCCGAAAATCGGGCTGCTCCAATAAATGGGTTCTCCCATTATCTAATAAGATCACATACATTTCTTCCGGTCCGTCTGTCTCACCCGGCTGACGTGGACCCGTAACTATTGAATTGTAAACAGTCACTTGTTGTCCTGTACCAAATGTGGAAAGTAAAGGCCAAAAGAGGGAGAGATCGCGAACGGAGGGTATCACTTTTTCTATACCGACCACCACAATGTGGGTAGCTGGCCATGAGCAACTCAATCTTGCATTACCTTCATTCTCTGTGATAGCGATGCCGCCAACATCAGCAACAATGAAGTTACCACCTGTCACGCCCACCTGGGCGGTGGTATATTTTTCACGTAAGATCTTACGCGCCACCAATGTCAACTCTTCGGGTGTCAGGTTGGCTGGTGTACCGAGTTTTTCAGCAAATAATTTAGCTACATCTTCCTTGCTTTTGTGCATGGCTGGGGTTACTATGTGGTAAGGTGCCTCCCCATCCAGTTGCTGTATATATTCTCCCAAATCGGTTTCTACGCTCTCAATGCCTTGTTGCTCGAGAAAATCATTGAGATGAATTTCTTCAGTCACCATGCTTTTACTCTTTACCAGGGTAGAACAATTCTTCTCTTTACAAATCTTACCGATTGCATCAAGTGCCTGCTGGGTATCTTCTGCCCATATCACACGAGCACCGCGTGCAGTAATGCGCTCTTCAAATTCGAGCAGATATTGATCGAGGTGCTCAATTGCTTCCCACTTGCGGTTTTTAGCCATTTGCCGACTGGTAGCCAGGGCAGTGAATTGCTTTTTTCCCTGCGGAACCGTTGCGTTGTACTTACCAATATTAAAATTGATTTTGCGACGATGCTCAAGGTCGGCAGCACGAATGGTACTTTTAGCTATAAAAGAGGAAGCTGTTTTTGTCATGTTGATTTTTTTCCGGCATTTAACTTTTCAGCTGCAGCAGTAAGTACAGCATAGAACTCATCACCATATTTTCTTATGAGGGCATCTTTCAAAAATGTATATACCGGCACTTTCAGTTCCTTTCCCAGTGAACAGGCTGCCTGACAAAGATCTTCGCGTGGCTCATAATTAAGATATTCCACATCGGGGTCTTTCCTGCTTTTTTTAACGCGTATGGGAAAGAGATGACAACTGATCGGTTTTTTCCACTTGATTTTTCCGTCGAGATATGCCTGCTCAATGGCACAATGAATCACGCCGGCAGCATCTTTCCTCCCATAAGCACACAACGCACCATTCAAGGTGGGTGTAACCCAGCCAAAACCCCGATCATAGAAATAACGCCCTGATCGCTTAACTTCTTCCTTGCCGGCGGCGGTCATATATGTTTGAATAATGTCGTAAGCATTGTCGAGTTCAGCAAGTTCCGCCTTTTCCAGGGGAGCACCAGCATCGCCATCTTCACAACAACCGCCCTTGCACTTGCTCAGGTTACAGACAAACTGCTCCTCCACGACTTCATCACTGATTAAAACATGATCAATTGCTATCATAATGGATGTATGGTTGTAAAGTTACGGCATTCAGCATGAACTCATCTGTCTCGCCAGCGCAGGGTGTTAACCAGGTGTTTCATATCTGTCAGTAAGAAATCATTTACGATTCCAAGTGAGTCGGCATTGGGTGTGGCATCGAAATAAAGAGCCCCCCGTAAAAAATGTCGAGAGGAATCGGTTACAAAAAATTGGTTCGCCGTGGCCACATTGCCCCCGACCGTAAAATATACCCCCGGCACGCGATTAGGCGTCACAAAAACCGTGTCTTCGATCGAATATGCCATCGTATTGTGCTTATTGGTTAGGCGATAGGCATCGCGAATCAGGGTATCAAGACGAACCTTTCCGATTTCCTTATAACTGATGTATATTCTGCCATTAAAGCCTGGAAATTCAACATTGATCCACCACGGATTCTCAGTGGGCTCCCCAAAATAGGTAGAGTCTTTTACAACCTTAGCATACACGGGATATTCAAATGTATAAGGATAGCCGGGTTCATTGAACTGGCGATAAGATCTTTCCGGAAAATCGATGCGGAAATAGCCGGCAGGCTTGGGGGTATATGAACTGTTACAGGCACTTAAAAAGATAATACTGCAACATGCCATCAAAATACCTGCAACAGAAAAAGCTGGTTTCATAGTTTAATCGGTTGTGGACTGTAGCTTGATGGTTACTTTCACTTTATTGATTCTATTTTTTACAACATCTAATACAGTAAATTCAAAGTCGCCGGACTGGATAACTTGTTGGGGTTTAGGAATTTCACCTGCTATTTCCAGCACGAGTCCGGCCAGGGAATCACTCTCGCCCCGTACTGCATCAAAAGTATCTTTTTGCAACTCCATGATACGACACACATCATTGATCATGGTTTTTCCTTCAAAAAGATAATTGTTTTCATCAAGCTTCTTATAACTGGTTTCTTCATCATCAAATTCATCTTTGATATCGCCGATGATCTCCTCCAGAATGTCTTCCAGCGTAACAATACCACTGGTGCCGCCGAATTCATCAACCACAACCGCAAAGTGAATTCTTTTTTGCTGAAACTCTTTCAGCAGATCTTCAATAAATTTATGCTCGTGCACAAAATAAGGAGGTCGCATCAGTGACTGCCAGCGGAATTCAGGCTGCTCATGCAGGTGTGCCAGTAAATCTTTGGTATGAATCATACCGATTACATTATCAAGGTCCTCTCTGTAAACCGGCAATCGACTGTAGCGGAGTTCCTTTACTTGTGCCACTAAGTCAACAAAGCCAGTAGCTTCATGAATGCCATTCACATCTACCCGTGTTTTCATGATCTGCTTCACAGTGATGTTGCCAAATTTTACGATGCCTTTGAGAATTTTTTTCTCATTCTCAGTTGCCGACAATTCAGTCGTCAGGTCGATGGCATGGTCGAGGTCTTCCAGACTTACTGAACCTCGTGACCGATGTGCTAATTTATTTTCTACCCAGTCAGAATAAGTGACCAGGAATTTTGCCAGCTGCCGACAGGCGTAATAGACCAGCAATACGACGCCGCCGAAATCATGGGCAAAGCGAATGTTATTTTGTGTGGCAAGTACTTTGGGCATGATTTCTCCCAACAATACCAGCATGAGGGAAACCACTACTACTTTAATTAAGAATTCCAGCCATTCAGCTTTCAATTGTTCGAAGCTAAAGAGATCATCAATGAGCAGATTTGAAATGATGATGATGGATATGTTGACGAAACTATTCGCGATCAACAATGAACCCAATAAGATCTTAGGATCTTCCAGCAACTTTAAAATTCTGGCATAGGCAGGCTGCTGCTTTGTTTTAATAAGATTCACGTCTTTAAAGGTCAATGAGAAGAAAGCCACTTCAGCGCCTGAAAGAACAAAGGAGAGAAAAAAAAGCAGCAGCAGCACCAGCACCAGTAGGGTAGCACCCTGTGTCTGTATGGCTGACAAGAGTGGTACGGAATGAAATAAATGATAAACAGCCGGGTAGTCCAAATTGGTAATTTTTCAGGGCAACACCTTCTTATCAGCCCTCTTGCAAAAATATCATTTCTGACCTAAATGGAGTAGAGTGCTTTTCAGCAGCTACGAGAGGTCATTTCACCTCCTCCAACCAGCGGGTCACGATGCGTGGGAATGGCAGGGTTGTTATTTTTTTTGCCGCTACCCTTCTATAGGTCTTCAGGAAGCCGGGAAGGCGCTGTAACCTCACCTGAATGAATACAGCCCGCACTTCCCGGTGGGTGAGTACCTGCGTCTGAAGGCCCGATAACCGCTCTAAATGAAACCGACGAATGCCCTGCTGCAGCAACCATTCCGTTACGGTAGCCTGGTTCCACTCCATGGCAGCCTCTGTTTCCACAGCGTAAAACTCAAAAAGGTTTTGCCAGATATCCTTCTCTGTCCTTTCCCGCACGAACCATTTACCCTCATATTCAAAGATGAAAAATGCCATCCAGCGTATTTTTCGCAAAGTGGTTTTCTCTTTCACCGGCAGGTGATGCACAAGTCCCTGGTGCCGGGCAGCACATTTTTTTTCCATCGGACAGCTTCCACAGATGGGTTGCTGTGGCATACATAGGGTGGCACCAAAATCCATGATGGCCTGATTGTAATCGCCGGGCGCCTTTATGGCGAGTAGTTGCTGTGCCAGTTCGGCAAACAGCTTTTTTCCCTGCGTGCTGTCAATCGCGGTGTCAAGCCCGAAGAAACGGGCGAGTACCCTGCTAACGTTTCCGTCTACTACCGCATAAGGTAAACGAAAGGCAAAGGAGGCGATGGCAGCAGCCGTGTACGGACCGATACCGGGTAAAGCCAGCAGCTCATCATAGGAAGCGGGAAATTTTCCACCATGTTGACTTACCACTAAGCGGGCTGTTTTCAGCAAATTGCGACAACGCGTGTAGTAGCCGAGCCCTTCCCACAACTTATATACGTCTGCATCATCGGCGGCGGCCAGTTCTTGTACGCTCGGATAGGCGGTCAGTATGCGTAGGTAATAGTTCCATCCCTGGGCTACCCTGGTTTGCTGCAGAATGATTTCGCTGAGCCAGATCCTATAGGGGTCACTGACACCCTTCCAGGGCATGGGCCGATGGTTATCGTGGTAATGCCAATGAAGTAGCCGCTTGACAAAAAAATCACCGTTGGGAGGCTTGGGTGGGCATTTCGAGGTGGAGGATTTTCTGCCGGAACGGTCAGACATGTTAATATTATTTAATCTATTAGGTGCCAAATTGGGTGATGAGCGGGTGAATCTGATATTTTATCCTATAAAAAGAATATTTCATCTTTACTTGTTCGTTTGGAAAATTTTAACTTAATTTATGTTTATAAGCATTGTCATAAATATTAATATATGAGAAAGTCAGATTTGATCAATCAAATTTCAGATAAAACTGGCATACCCAAAGTGGATGTATTGGTTACTTTAGAGACCATGTTCAAAGAAGTAAAAGATAGTCTATCAAGGGGTCAGAACATCTATATTCGTGGCTTTGGCAGCTTTATTACCAAGAAACGTGCTGCTAAAATAGGCAGGAACATTAAGAAAAATGTGGCTGTTGAAATACCGGAGCACTATATCCCTGCTTTCAAGCCGGCGAAAGAATTTGTAAGCGAAGTAAAATCAAAGCACAAGCCGGGTTAACTTTGCAGTAAAAAAAAGTGAATAAAACCCAGCTGTCGCTTGTAACAGTCGCCCTCCTCTTATTAGTTAGCCTCTTCTTTTTCGGAAAAACGCATCTTCCGAATATTAACCAGCCCTCCCCAACTGCTGCGAATGACTCAGGTCATGCAGCTCAGCAGACCAATGAATTACTGACCGTATCGAGAAGTCAACTCAGTCCTGCCCGCCTTCAATATCTCCAAAATATTGAAAATCAATTAGATAAATCGTTGCCAACTGAGGAAAAGTTGCATGTACTGCATCAGCTGTCGCGGTTTTGGGCCGATTCAGCCGATAATTACCTGCTGTATGCATTTTATAATGGAGAGGCTGCTAAGTTGGAAAATTCTGAAAAAAGCCTCACCTTTGCCGCCCGGCTGTTCCTGAATGAAATGATGAGTGCGCAAGAAGAAACGGAACGGCAGCATTGGCTGGCAGAAAATGCCAAAGATCTTTTTGACAAGGCGTTGATAATCAACCCTAAAAATGATTCCAACCGAATCGGAAGAGGTGCCTGCTACATATTTGGCCAACTTTCCGACAACCCGATGGAGGGCATTTTACCCATCAGAGAGATTGCTGAGAAGCAGCCCGACAACATGTATGCACAAATGGTGCTGGCGTTGGGCGGTCGGAAAAGCGGACAGTACGATAAAGCAATAGAACGTTTATTGCTAATTGTCAGCAAAGAGCCGGATAACCTGGAAGCCGCCTTTCAACTGGCTGAATGTTATGAACTGAAAGGAGACAAACAGCAGGCAGTGAGGTGGTACGGCGAACTGAAAAAACGAATCAAAAGACCTGAGATAAGAGAAGATCTGGACAAACGGATCAGTCAGCTCAAATGATTAAAACAATTTATTCATAAAAAAATACTCACTGTATGCCTTGTGGTAAAAAAAGAAAGCGTCATAAAATTGCTACGCATAAGCGCAAAAAACGCTTGAGGAAGAATCGTCATAAGAAGAAGAATAAATAATTTTTCCCTCTTCGCTCTATCCTTGCTATTGTCTGACCACAATTGCAGTACTGCAGTAGATCATCTCCTGCTACCTTTTACTGATTGTTTCCCTGTGGGGATAGTGTATTCGTAAAGTGACCTTGTTTACCATGGCTGACGGACTTGTGAGTTGCACTAAATGTAACTACACTTGAACAAAGAACTTATTATCAATGCTGCGCCTACCGGCGTGGAAATCGCTTTTCTCGAAAATAAAAAGCTGGTTGAACTTCACAGCGAAAAAACAGACGCCAATTTTGCTGTTGGTGATCTGTATCTCGGAAAAGTAAAGAAATTAACGCCCGGCCTGAATGCCGCCTTCGTTGACGTGGGCTATGAGAAAGATGCATTCCTGCATTACTCAGACCTGAGTCCATACATTCGCTCCCTGCTGAAATTTACCCAGCTGGCGCGGGCTTTACCCAATGGCCAAAACTTTGATTTCAGTAAATTTACTTTCGAGCCGGAAATCGTAAAAACCGGTAAAATCAATGAGGTGCTGAACGGGAAGCCCCCTGTTTTGGTGCAGATATTGAAAGAGCCCATTGCTGCCAAGGGTCCCAGATTAAGCTGTGAAATTTCCTTACCGGGACGATTTGTGGTGATGACACCCTTTAACGAGATCGTAGCTGTATCGAAAAAAATACATTCCTCCGACGAAAGAAAACGCCTACACAAGATCGTAGAGTCGATCCGACCTAAGAATTTCGGTGTTATTGTCAGAACCGCCGCCGAGGGAAAAACCACTGCTGAGTTACACCAAGACCTCCTCAGTCTTTCCGAGACCTGGAAGACCATTCAGGAGAACCTGCGTAATGCCACCCCTCCTATCCGCATCATGAGTGAGGAGAATAAGACTACGAGTATACTCCGCGACCTGTTAAATGCTGATTTCAACCGGGTGGTTGTGAACGACAAAGCATTGTTTACCGAGACGCAACAATATATACAGCGGATCGCACCCGACAAGGCAGATATTGTCAGCTTGTATCAAAATGGGGTGCCCATCTTCGATCAGTTTGGGGTAACCAAACAAGTAAAATCTTCTTTTGGTAAAACGGTAAATCTGCCCAGCGGGGCATATGTGATCATAGAACACACTGAAGCGCTGCATGTGATTGATGTAAACAGTGGCTACAAAAGTGTGAGTAGCAACCAGGAGGAAAATGCTTTGCAAACAAATCTGGAAGCTGCGGAAGAGATTGCACGCCAATTACGTTTGCGTGATATAGGTGGTATCATCGTAGTCGATTTCATCGACATGAAATTACCCGACAACAAGCGCAAGGTGCAGGAAGCCATGGAAGCCTTCATGAAAACCGACCGCGCTAAACACTCGGTATTGCCTATTTCAAAATTTGGATTGTGCCAGATAACGCGTCAACGCATGCGACCGGAGGTGAATATTAATACTTCAGAGAATTGTCCGGTCTGCAGCGGCACAGGTAAGATCATGTCAACCCTGCTGCTGGAGGATGAAATAGAAAAGAAGTTGGCGTACTTATCAACCCATGGACACAAACAATTGATCTTGTCGGTACATCCCATCGTATATGCTTATTTGACCAAGGGTATTTTTACTTCTATTATCCGACGCTGGAGAAAAAAATATGGCATCAAGCTGAAAGCAAAATCCAATACTGTCCATCATTTGGTAGAATATCGCTTCATCAACGAACAAGAAGAAGAAATCAAATTCTGATTCGGACCGTTTTCGTTATAGTTATTCCATGTAATCGAATGCTACGGCTTTCCATCGCGGCTATCCGGTAAGCGTTTTGCTGCGTCTTGCCATAACTGCAAACGTCTATTGGTCGTTTTTGCGACATACCTGCATAAATAAACCCCTTGCTAATGCAAGGGGTTTATCGTTAGGAAGATGAATAGTATTAATATCCTTCGTTCTGTACCAGGTTCTTGTTCACGTCCATTTCACGCTGTGGAATGGGCATAACCAGACGTGGACTGTTCCAGGCCGGTCCATTGGTAAAGCTAGAACCAGGCATTGGTTCGCGCAAACGCTTACGATCATGCAGGTAGTGACCTTCGAATGCCAGCTCCAAATCGCGCTCCAGCAAGATATTTGACAAAGTGAGTGAAGCAGCAGGAATTTCAGGTAATGCAACGCGATCACGGATACGCTTGACATCAGCTGCAGGTGTAGCCCCTACAGTTGTTCCCAGTCTGAAATTAGCTTCAGCACGGGTGAGGTACATTTCAGCCAGACGAATCACAGGCACGTGACCGAAACGATCGACATGCTTCTGTGTTAGACGGCGATTGGTAACTAGAAAGAAGGAACGACGAACATCGGTTGCACTGTGGCGGTTTACCCATGCCGTCTGAACATCCAAATCACCACGACCGGCAGTTCCGGGGATGCTTCCGATTGTCTGACCATAGTAAGTATTCAGACCATTGGTACCATCCTGGGTAGTAACGCGCATGTAGAATACGTATTCGCGGGGAGCCACACCACCAAAGTTGATGTAGTTATAAAAGAGATCACGGAAATTGGCTTGCAGACCGATTCCTCTTCCTTCAAAATCTGTAATGGCATTGTTGGCCATATCACGGGCAGTGGCATAATCTCCCTGCATCAGAGCAATTCTTGACAACTGACCCCATGCAGCCGCCTTAGTAGCATAATGGAGGTTGGTAGAAGGTAAAAGGGTAGCAGCACGCTGCAAATCAGCAATGGCACGTCCATAAACAGCGGCTACAGTTGCCCGGGCCGGATAGTTCTCATCCTTTAAACCACTTACCTCAGAAGGTGTTGGTGTTAAAATCAGTGGAACTGCCAGATTGGTGGAATTATCTCCATCGCCCCATGCTTTACCATAGAGACGGGCTAACTCGAAATACAGCGACCCGCGAATGAACAATGCTTCTGCTTCAATCCTGTCTTTTTTAGCTGCTGATGAAGTAACCAGGTTCAGATTGGCCAATACCAGGTTACATGTATTGATGGTTCTGTAAGCATTGCTCCAAAGTGAAGCAGCCGATGCGTTATCTTTTAAGATAACATTGCTGACAGTGGTGATGCCGGCTATCTCCAGTAAATTGGCAAATGTACCGCGAAAACGCAGGTAAGCGCGATTGGCCCAGAGGTCAGCCATCAATTGAATATCACCTCCATAAGAGGAAGTGCTTTGTAATCCATTGTAGCTTCCGATAAGCATACCACCCAGGTCGCTCTCGGTCTTCAAACCCTGCTCGGGTGGCAGACTTTGTAACGGTACAATATCCAGGCGCTTTTCGCAGGCTGTAATCGACAGCATCAGAGCGGCTACCAGTGAGATTGTAAAAAATTTATTTTTCATAAAATTCATATTAGGTTGTTCGTGATATGATTAGAAACCAACATTGATACCAAACAAAATTGTTTTGGGTTGCGGGGGTGTATAGAAGTCATTACCCTTAGCAATGTTTGAGTCAAATGAGTCAGCATTCACCTCTGGATCCCACAACGGATAGTTGTTGGTGAAGGTCAGCAAGTTCAAAGCTGAAACATAGAGTCTAACTCTTTCCAATTTGGCTTTCTTAACAATCTTGGAAGGCAGGTTGTATCCAAAGTTAATGGTACGCAGACGTACGAAAGAACCATCAACGATGAAACGGCTGCTGGGCTGGTTACCATTACCAAAATAGTAGCGGGCCTGTGGTACATTGGTGATGTCACCCGGCTTTCTCCAGCGGTTCATCTGATCAGCAGTCTGGTTGTCTTCGTAAATCATGTTGGCCATTGAGTACTGACCCATACCATATACACTTACCTGATTTCCGAAAACGCCATTGAACTGGAAAGACAGGTCGAATCCTTTGTAGCTGAAGTTGTTGGTTACACCCGCAATCACATCCGGATTAGGATCACCCAAAGCAACTCTTTGTGCCTGGTTGAACTGTGAATTGCTCAGGATACTACGATCAATGGAACCATCAGCATTCTTCAAGTTACGGAAGAATTGAGCATCTCCGTTGGCAGGATTAACACCGGCATATTCAACGCCCCAGAATACTCCCAGGGGTTGTCCTTCCATAGCACGATTGGGCAGACGTGCAATACCACCTTCGATGATTTGACCACTAATATTAGTTACTCTATTCCTGTTGAAAGCTACGTTCAATGAAGTAGTCCATTTCAAGTCTCCAACCAGGTTTTGAGTATTCAAAACAAATTCAATACCGCTGTTCTGCAGAGAACCGAGGTTGCGCACCACGGAATTGAATCCGGTAGTTGAAGGAATGTTTGTACGCAACAGCAGGTCTTCCGTTTGTTTATTGTAGTAGTCGATTTCACCGGTAATGCGGTTGTTGAGGAAACCGAAATCAAAACCGATATCAAATTGACGGGTGGTTTCCCACTTCAGGTCTGGGTTTCCAATCTGAGAAGGCTCCTGACCACCGATACCAGCATATCCGGCACCACCAGTAAACAATGCCAATTGAGGGAAGTTTCCGATTTCAGCGTTACCTACGATACCATAGCTAGCACGGAATTTCAGGAAGCTGAGTGGAGTGAAATTGCTGAGGAATTTCTCGTTGGAAAGAATCCATCCGGCAGAAATGGCGGGGAAGAAACCATAGCGATTGTTGGCACCAAAGCGGGAAGATCCATCGATACGTCCGCTGAGTGATACCAGATATTTGTCCGCATACTTATAATTTGTACGCAGGAAGTAAGACAAGAAACGAAAATCTGTTTGAGAAGAACTACCACCAGAGATGGTAGCTGCGCTGGCGATCCGCTGATAAGAATCAGAGGGGAAGTCCAGACCTTCTACAAAATTAGAACTGTTTCTAGACTGCTGGTATTGCATACCCAACGTTGCATTGATATCACTTTTACCAATGGACTTCGTATAGTTGAGGTAGTTATTGGTATTGTAGTTGGTAATGAATACAGCTCTGTTAGATCCAACACCACGTACAGCACGGGTCTGGTTTCTTACAGTTTGTGACTGGAAGTATCCTTCTTCTTGCTGAGACATGATATCCATACCAAACTCTGACTGGAAAGTCAAGCCCGGCAACAATTTGATGTTGGCATAACCTGTACTAAAATTTCTGAATGACTCGGCAGAAAATCGACCATAGTCAATAGAAATCTGTGGGTTATAATACATGGGGATATTCGGGTCGCCGGGAGGTGTACCAGCAGGCAATCCAGCACCGGGTTGTCCGGCAGGAATGATATTTGGAGTCATCGGCATCAACGCTACACTCTGCAGTGGGTTAGAGAAAGCGTTGTCATCAGGCAAACGCTTGTTCAAAGAACGGGCAAAATTGGTAGTCAAGCCAATTGTCAGCCAGTCGTTTGCTTTGTGGTCGATATTCATACGAGCGGTCATACGCTCAAGGTTGTTACCTATAATGATACCACCCTGATCTAGGTACTGACCGGAAATGAAGAACTTGGTTTTATCGTTACCGCCGCTCAACTGCAGATCTACCTGGCGATATTGACCTTTCTGGAAAGCAACATCCTGCCACTCATAAGTCTTCTTAGGATCAGTGGTCCATTGACCATAACTAAAGTAGTCCATCCAATCTTTCACATATACTGTCTCACTAAAAGGATCAGTATAAGGCGTTCCATAGAAATCATCAATGTATTTAGCGCCTTCCAGCAACAATTCTGCATACTGCTCAGAATTCAGGAAAGGTACACGGCGGCTGGACTGTGCATTACCGGTTTGAACATTCAATGATACATTGGTCTTTCCACCCTTGCCTTTTTTGGTTGTGATCAACACCACACCATTGGCAGCGCGCGAACCGAAGATGGCACCGGCAGAAGCATCTTTCAATACTTCGATGGATTCAATATCATTGGGGTTCAGGTCAACCAATGGGTTCGTAGCACCACCATAGCTGCTCTGGCTACCGGTTGTGATGGGCACACCATCTACAACATACAGGGGTTCGCTACCTGCAGAGATAGAAGAACTACCACGAACACGCACACTTACTGCTTGTCCGAGTTTACCACTTTGGCTGTTCACATAAACACCCGCAGCTTTACCTTGCAAAGCAGCATCTACTGAAGGAGTAGGCATGAACTCAATGTCCTTGCCTTTCACGCGGGCGATGTTTCCTGTTACTTCTTTTTTAATTTGGGAACCGAAACCGGTTACAACCACTTCATTCAGTGATTTTACATCCGGCGTAAGCTGAATCATCAGGTTGCCGGAAGAAGCCGCTAATTGGCGACTTTCGAATCCTACACCTGATATTACCAGCGTAGCTCCCGATTTAACCTGGAGGGAGAATGAACCATCATTCTTTGTGTTGGTTCCATTCTTGGTTCCCCTTTCCAATACGGAAGCTCCAGCAACCGGAACTCCCTTCTCATCCACAACCTTACCGGTCACGGTGGTGTTCTGCGCAATGCCGCTAAATGCGAAAAGCAAAGCACACAAACCCATTAAGATACTTTTTCTCATGTAGTTGGTTTTTTAGTTAAAAACTTCAAGACTTAAGTCAGACAATTAAAAGTTAAATAATGATGCTTTATAACAAAAATTCGACTTAAATCTATGTGGCGAATATAGTGTTTTTATTCTTTTTTCGTTAACAAGCCTTTCACAAATTTAGAAACTAGAGGGAAAATAGGCAAATTCTATTAAATAAATATATTTATAATATATAGAATTACTTAAGTAATAAGTGATTTAAAAGTAGTTTCTTGGTGATTATCCATCACATTTTCGGTGATCAACATACATATATAGGTATATCTTCCATCATTCACGATACATTGCAATTAAATATATTTATTCTGCAGCTATATGTATTAAATACAATTTATACATATATCATACTTATCATTTTCATATAGATTTTTCATACCGTATATCTGGCAATTAGATAATCATTTTTTTGAACATATAAACATTTATGAAAGAATATAATGACCCGCTAACCGGCTTTTCATATCGGAATTAAATCCGCTTTTACAGCTAAATGAACCATCCCCATGCATGAGCAAAGAGGGACAATATTATATGTATTATAATTTATATATTATCTCACGAAAACCCTACCGCTGGTAAAATTTATTTGGGATTCTGACCCATTATTGTAACTTAGTGGCTGAATTTAATGGGTTAGTAAGTGATTGGGTCAACAGCAATGTTGGCCCTTTTGCTTTTATAAACTGTTTACTGAAAATCCGCACCATCACTGCATTGTATCACATACTGCATCTTCGCTTCCACTACCTTTGATCTCTATGAGCAAAATAAAAACAGCTTTTTTTGCAACAACTGTGGCTATGAAAGTACCAAGTGGTTAGGTAAGTGTCCGGCTTGCCATGAATGGAATACTTTTTCAGAAGAAGTACTCGATAAAGGAACAAAAAAAACAGATGCCTGGAGAGATGGAAGCAGTGAAAAGAAAATAAATAAGTCCGTTGCACTGAATGAAGTTGCAACAGCTGATACGAAAAGAATACCTGTAACAGATCCCGAATTAAATCGCGTATTAGGTGGTGGCATTGTACCGGGTAGCCTCGTGCTGGTTGCCGGTGAACCGGGTATCGGAAAGAGTACACTCTTTTTGCAAAACGGTTTACTAATGAAAGATCTCCGCGTTCTATACATCAGCGGAGAAGAAAGTGAACAGCAAATAAAAATGCGCGCAGATCGTTTGGGAATAGAAAACACTACTTTCTTCTTACTCACCGAAACCGATACGGCAGCTATCTTTCGCGAGATAAGAAAATTACAACCGGAAATCGTTATTGTCGATTCTATCCAAACACTACAATCGCCACTCATCGATTCATCAGCCGGCAGTGTCAGTCAAATAAGAGAATGCGCCGGCGAATTCCAGCGCTATGCAAAAGAAAGTCAGACCCCTGTTTTTCTGATCGGTCACATAACAAAAGATGGCAGCATCGCTGGTCCGAAAATATTAGAGCACATGGTCGATACGGTTTTGCAATTTGAAGGCGACCGACACTATGCCTATCGCATGCTGCGCACACTCAAGAATCGTTTTGGCAGCACTTCAGAACTCGGTATCTATGAAATGACAGGAACCGGTATGCGCATCGTTTCCAATCCCTCGGAGATTTTAATCGCACAACGCGACTCGGTGCTAAGCGGCAGCGCCATTGCAGCCACCATGGAGGGTATGCGCCCACTTTTAATTGAAGTACAGGCACTCGTAACACCCAGTGTTTACGGCACACCACAACGAACTGCCACCGGATTCGATTTACGCCGCCTGCAACTTTTACTGGCCGTATTGGAAAAAAGAGGTGGCTTTCAATTGGGCATGAAAGATGTATTCGTAAATATCGCGGGCGGCATTCGATTAGAAGATCCCTCCATCGATCTGGCAGTGATCTGTGCACTGATCTCCTCCTATGAAGATGTGCCGGTGCCCTCCCATATTTGTCTGGCAGGTGAGGTTGGACTGAATGGCGAAATCCGGGCCGTGAACCGCATCGAACAAAGAATAGCTGAAGCAGAAAAACTGGGCTTCCGGGAAATCATCGTTTCAGCATTTAATAAAAAAGGAATGGCATCTTCCCAGGGTTCCATCCGTGTAACTGCCCTCAGCAGCGTGGAAGAGTTGTATCGCCATCTATTCTAACTGCAGTAAATACTGGTGAAAAATACCCGACCATCCATCGACGATGCTTCGGAAGATTGCAAATGCAATTACCCTCCCCCTATCCACTCGCAGCTTTGCTGCATCTTTTTTATCCCCGCTATTGTCTAGGCTGCCTGACCGACCTCTCAATAGAACAAAACGTAATTTGTGCAGTCTGTGAATACAGTTTGCCTGCGACCGGATTTGAAAAAATGGCAAACAACCCGATAGAAAATATTTTCCATGGTCGCCTCAACCTGCAAGCCGGGAGTGCGAGCTACTTTTTTTCAAAAGACTCACTCCTGCAAGACTTAATGTTTGCACTTAAATACAGGCATCAAAAAGAAGTCGGTACCTGGCTCGGACTAAAAATGGGGAGTTGGCTCGCCGCTTCAAAAAGATTTAACACGGTAGATTATATTATCCCCCTCCCCTTACATCCGGAAAAAATATTGATCCGTGGTTATAACCAGGCACAGCTGATCGCTGATGGCATCAGCAGAAGTTGGAAGAAGCCGGTTTTATCACATGCCATAGTTCGTGAAAAATTCACCAACTCACAAACAAAACAAAATAGAGACAATCGCTGGTTGAACATGCAAAATGTATTTACCGTTCGCGACCCCAAATTGCTGAAAAATCGTCATTGCCTGCTCGTAGATGATGTGATCACCACCGGTGCCACCCTGGAAGCCTGTGGAAAAGCCATCTTGGGTATTGAGGGCTGCCAAATCAGTATTGCCACGGCTGCCTATACCCCTCTCATCAGCTAAAAAGCGATCAAAAGAACTTTTTTGGCAGCAGCTTGTTACATGATATCAACCTCTTTTTATGAAACAATTTATACTAATCGCCACCTTGTCCATTCTAAGCGCTTTTACCCTGCCAGCTGACTCCAGCATCCACCGTTTCAAAGTGAAATCCATCGATGGCTCTACCATCGATTTTGCCAGTTTTAAAGGCAAAAAAATATTGGTCGTTAATACTGCCTCCGAATGTGGCTACACGCCGCAGTATGAAGACCTGCAAAAATTATACGAACAGTATAAGGGTAAACTAGTAATCGTAGGCTTCCCCGCCAACAACTTTGGCAGCCAAGAGCCAGGTTCAGATACTGAAATCAGAGCTTTTTGTAAAGCCCGTTTTGGCGTAACCTTCCCACTGGCAAGCAAAATCAGCGTGAAAGGAAGTGATATGGCACCTATTTATAAATGGCTGACCAGCAAAGCAGAGAATGGCGTACTCGATGCAACCATCTCCTGGAATTTCAATAAATTCCTGCTGGATGAAAACGGTAAAATGCTGGCTTATTTCCCCAGCAAAGTAAAGCCGATGAGCGACGACATCCTGCAATACCTGCGTTAACAGGCAACTGCTGAATAAAAAAACGAGTCACAACCACTCCGTTTTACTGAAACAATTACTTTTACCCTCCGGCAAATGAAATAGCCGGAGGTTTTTTATGCTGTTCAGCGACGTAATCGGACATAAAGAACTGAAGTCTGTACTCAGCAGCATGGTACAACAAAGCCGGCTGAGTCACGCACTTTTGTTTTTAGGCAAAGAGGGCAGCGGTGCCCTGCCACTGGCGATGGCATTCGCGCAGTATGTGGTATCTATTCCCACCAGCGCCCCGATTGTTCCTGACCTATTCGGTAACCTGACTGCGTTACCCGGTGACAGCGGATGGATTTCGCCGGAAGATATCCCTACTCAACCAGCTTTTCTACGAGCCGCTCAACTGATGCACCCCGATCTGCATTTTACATTTCCAGTGATTCCGAAGAAGTCGGGTGACAAACCGGTAAGCGATGACTATGTGCAAGACTGGCGTAATTTCATTAGCACCTTCCCCTATGGAAATGTTTATGACTGGCTCCAAAGCATCGGTGCTGAGAACAAGCAAGGCAACATCACTTCGGAAGAGTGTACGCGCATCCATCACCAGATGAGTCTGAAAAGCTTTGAGAGCGAAACCAAGGTCTTATTGATGTGGATGCCGGAATACCTGAAGAAAGAAGGCAACAAATTGTTGAAACTGATTGAAGAGCCACCGCCGCATACCCTCTTTATATTGGTGGCAGAAAATGAAGACGATATTCTCCCCACCATTCTGAGCCGTTGTCAGTTGATTCGGGTACCGGCACTGGATACACGTGATATTGAACAGGCACTTATTGAACGCACCGGTACCTCTCCGGAACGATCCGCTCAAATAGCCGGCATTTGTGAAGGCAATTACCGGGAAGCCCTGATGCTCTTGCAGCAAGCAGATAATGACTGGAACCAGCTGCTGCGGGAATGGCTGAATGCTAGTCTAAAAGGCGGACCGGTGGCGCAACACGCCTTCGCGGAGGAAATGAATAAAATGGGGCGGGAAAAACAGAAGCAACTGCTGCGGTATTTCATTCACCTGCTGGAGTTAAGCATCCGCAGCCGTATCATAGGTACAGACCATGTGCCCATGGCCGAGCCGGAACTCGATTTTGTTAATAGAATCAATAAGATAAGTTCCGTCAGCCAACAAGAAGCCATCGTAGATGAACTGGAAAAGGGCATTTATTACATTGAGCGCAACGCCAACGCCAAAATGCTGTTCCAGGCCCTCAGCATCAAACTATTTTACATCATTCAGCATAAATCCGTAATTTTGACGTAAGCAGGCAATGCCGGGGGGAACCCGATACTGCCAGCCCGAAGCGTGAGAAGGATGAGTGCTGTATTACCCTTGAGATGATTGGCCCCTGCCTATGAGCAGGTAACAATATATATCATTCCGGTTTCGTTTTGTAACCGGAAGGCAACTGCCCCGCAGATGCATTTACAGCCGGTAATACTGTTTTCTTCCAACTCACTTATTGTTTTTCGTATTAACTGTTGCTCAAACCTCTTGCAATATGGGATGTGGCGGATGTAGTACCGGCTCTAACCAACAGCCAAAAGGCTGTAAAAGTAATGGTGGCTGCAGTTCAGGTGGCTGCAACCGATTGAATGTGCACGACTGGCTGCGTAACCTTCCCTTCCACGACCCCAATAGCAGTTGCAAAGTGGTAGAAATCTCTTTCCAACAGGGCAGCCGTAAAGACTATTATCGCAACCCTTCCCTGCACCCCTTTGAAAAAGGCGACCTGGTTACAGTAGAAGGTGTGGGCGGATTTGATGTAGGCGAAGTGAGCCTGACGGGGGAACTGGTGCGCCTGCAATTGAAGAAAAAAGCAGTCGACGAGTTCAGTCCCGAAATGAAAAAAATTCTGCGGCGCAGCTCCGAACGTGACTTGGAAAGCTATCATCAGCAAAAAGCACGGGAACGGGAAGTACTTGCCAGAAGCAGGGCCGCTGCACGTCAGCTGAAAGTTCCCATGAAATTGAGTGAGGTAGAAATTCAGGCCGATGGCAAGAAAGCTACCTTCTTTTATACAGCCGATGACAGGGTTGATTTCCGCGAACTGATCAAGGTTTACGCAAATGATTTTAAGCTGAAAGTGGAGATGCGCCAGATTGGTATCCGACAGGAAGCAGCCAAAGTAGGTGGTATCGGAAGCTGCGGCAGGGAACTTTGCTGTAGTACCTGGCTGAGTGACTTCAAAAGCGTGAACACAACGGCGGCCCGCTATCAAAACCTTTCGATCAATCAGACCAAACTCAGCGGACAATGTGGCCGACTGAAATGTTGCCTGAATTATGAGTTGGATACCTACCTGGATGCCTTACAGCAATTCCCGGATTATGCCGACTCGCTGGACACCGAGAATGGTACCGCTCACCTCATCAAGAAAGATATCTTTAAAAATCTGATGTGGTATGTGCTGCCAAATAACACCAAACATTTTCCGCTGACCATACAGCGCGTTAAAGAAATTAAACGACTGAATCGGGAAGGACAAAAAGTAGCTGAACTGGAACCGGTGGAAATCACTTCCGGAAAAACAAGGGAAGCAGAACCGGCCTTTGTTGATCTCGTCGGACAAATCAGCCTGCGGACACTTGAAAAGAATGAACGGCGCAAACGCGATCGAGATAGACAAAAACAACAAAACAGACCGGAAGGCAGACCTAATCCCAACGCCAGTCAACAAAGACCCGGCGGACAGCCCAATAGCGGTCAGCCCAATAAGGGAAGAGGTAACCAGTCGCCCAACAGACCCCGACCCAACCGTCCTCAACCTCCGGGCAATCAACGAAACGACAATCGCCCGCCCAAAGCCTGATTTTCTAATCGATTGATTAAAGCTGCTCCATCTCGTGGGCAACAAATTCCATCAAGGTTTTGATGTGCGCAGGCGAAAGATTCAACTGCAATCCTGCCGCTTCATATAATGCCGGCAAGGTTTTGGTTCCTCCCAAACTCAAGGCATGTATATATTTTTCTACTGCAATGGCCGGGTTTTGCTGGTATTGCATCCACATGCCAATAGCGCCCAATTGCGCAATACCATATTCTATATAATAGAATGGCACTTCAAATAAATGCAACTGCCGCTGCCAACTGACAGACCGATAAGGCTCCAATCCGGAAAAATCAATGACATCACTGGAGAATTCGCCCAAAATTTCATTCCAGCGGGCTGTTCTTTCAGCAGTCGTATGCGCAGGATGTTCATATACCCAATGCTGAAATTTATCAACGATAGCGATCCACGGGAACAAAGTAATCACGCGCTCCAGTTGGTGTTCCCTGGCCCGTTTTAATTCCTCCGATTCTTTGAAGAATACATCCCAGTGTTGCATGCTGATGAGCTCCATCGCCATACTGGCGACTTCAGCTATCTCCATGGGATACTCTTTAAATGCCTGCAGGGCCAGCCCATGGGTTAGAAAAGAATGTATGGCATGACCACCCTCGTGTAACATAGTAGTTACATCACTCATTTGTCCGGCAGCATTCATAAAAATAAAGGGTGCTCCACTTTCTGCTAACGGACAGTTATACCCGCCGGGGGCCTTACCTTTTCGGCTTTCCAAATCAAAATGTTGCAACTTATTCATTCGACGCAGACAGTCGGCAAAATAAGGATGTACCTTTTCAAAGCATTGTACCGATTTCTCATATAACTGTTTTCCATCGGTAAATGGCCTCAGGGGTGCTATTCCATCGGGCTCTGCCTCCAGGTCCCACGGCCGAAGAACATCCAGTTTTAATTGCTGCTTCTTCTTCTCATAAATACGATTCACCAAAGGCATCACATGAAGTCGCACAGCTTCATGGAACTGATAACAATCTTCTTTGGTATAATCGAAGCGACCGAGTTCAACAAATTTATAGTCCCGATAATTGGCAAACCCGGTATTTTCAGCGATTTGCTGTCGCATAACGAGCAACTTGGAATAGAGTTCATCCATCGCCTCTCGATCCTGATAACGTCTCTCTTGTATCTTACGATACACTGATTCGCGTAAGGAACGATCATTACTTTCGAGGAATGCCGCCGCCTGCTGCAAAGTATATTCCTGATCATTTACTACCACGGTCATTTTGCCGGCTAGTACCCCATATTGCTGTTGCAATACACTCATTTCTGCCTGCAGCGGAACATTGGCTTCCCGGAAAATGGAGATATTTTTCTTTACCGAACGGAGATAGGTAAAATATAGCTCCTGATCTAATTCGGCCGTGAACTTACAGTCCATCAGCTTTCGGTTCAATCGGTCGGCATAGGGCTGAATATGGGGTTGAATTTCTAAACAGAAAAAATTGAAGGCGGCTTCCAGCGAGGAGTCTTCTGTATTACAGGTCATTCGGATCTGGCGCCAGCAGGCATCCTCACTCACCACCGATTCCAACTCACTCAGGTTGCTGAGCCAAACTTGCAATTCTTCTACCGACTGAATGGGTCGATCTGCCAACTCGGCAAAAAAAGGTTCAAGGGCAGACCAGTCGGTAACCGTAAAATCGGCTGGCAAAAACCGACGTTCCAGTTTTTTTATATTCGCATCAAGCATCATAGCATTATTTTTCAGGGCAAAGGTACTTGAGATGGTTGATTTGTCTGGATAAATCTGCTGCTGACCGGCATAGGTAGATCGGAAAAAAGGGTGAAAAAACCCCTGTGGTGTTCGTAACTTTACGCTTTTCTGATTAAGCTGAAGAAGTGGAGAACCTGATACAATTATTACCTGAACACATTGCCAACCAGATTGCTGCCGGAGAAGTGATTCAACGACCGGCCAGCGCTGTGAAGGAATTACTGGAGAATGCTGCCGACGCGGGGGCTACCCGTATTCAACTCGTGGTTACAGATGCCGGCAAATCGCTGATTCAGGTGATTGATAACGGTCGGGGCATGAGTGAAACAGATGCCCGGATGGCTTTTGAGCGTCACGCGACGAGTAAGATCAGGCAGATAGATGACCTTTTCCGCATCAATACGATGGGTTTCCGGGGCGAAGCACTGGCTTCCATTGCAGCCGTCGCACAAGTTGAATTGAAAACGCGGCGTGCCGATGATGAATTAGGAACCCACCTGGAAATGGAGTACAGCAAAGTTGTTTTTCAGGAACCCTGCTCCTGCCCTGCGGGCACCCAGATCAGTATGAAAAATCTGTTCTTTAGTGTGCCGGCTCGCAGAAACTTCCTGAAAAACAATGCGGTTGAAATGCGACACATCATCGATGAATTCATGCGAGTTGCCCTGGCTTTTCCCGGTATTGCATTCAGCCTGCAGAGTAACGGACAGGAAGTATTTCATCTTGAGCCGGGTAATACACGACAGCGAATTGTACAGCTGCTGGGCAATACCTATCAATCGAAATTAGTAAGCGTTACCGAGGATACAGATTATATGAATGTCCGCGGCTATGTTGGCAAACCCGAGACGGCGCGAAAAACCAGGGGTGATCAATATTTTTTTGTCAACAATCGCTTTATTAAAAGTGCGTACCTGAACCATGCTGTGAATACTGCATTTGAAAACCTCTTACCGAAAGACAGCTATCCTACTTACATCTTATACATCGATGTAGATCCATCACAGGTAGATATCAATGTTCATCCGACGAAGCAGGAAATAAAATTTGAAGACGAAAAGATTATCTATGCTTTCGTACAAGCTGCCGTGAAACATGCATTGGCGCAATTCAGCGTAGCCCCATCACTTGATTTCTCATTGAACCCGGATATACAACAGTTGGATGCCATACAAAGGCCGGCAACACAGGATGAGCAACAAATGACCGGCCAATCGCCGCTTTTTCAAGCCTTCTCGAAAAAAAATCAAGCCCATTTCATTGAGAAAAGTGGCGAGTCTAACCTGGGGCATTGGAAAGAATTTTATCGCCCTGCTGCAGAAGTGCCGGTAACGCAATCAACCGCCAAAGACAACACAGCGGCCCTGTGGGAAAAAGAAAAACAACAGGAACAGCCCGTAGCGAAAGGTGTTCAAATCATTTATGATACCCCCATGGTGCAATTGCACCACACCTATATCATTGCCACCACCGTTGATGGTTTTTTAATCCTCCACCAACAGCTGGCACATGAGAGAATTTTATATGAAAAATACAGCCAGGCGGCGCATGGCCGACAAATGGCCACACAGAAAAGTTTGTTCCCTGTCGTGCTTAGTCCAGGTGAAGCTGATGCCGCATTATTAATGGAGCTATTACCCGACCTGGCACAGATCGGTTACCAGATTGAAAGAAATGATCAGCAGGAATTTGTAATTCAGGGCATACCGGCGGATGTATTGGCAGGGAATGAAAAAAATGCCATTGAGTTATTGCTGGAACAATTCAAACATTTCAGCAGCGAAGTTCAATTCAGCAAAAGGGAAAAACTGATCCGCTGCATGGCCAGACAACAAGCGATTAAAGCCGGCAGGGCCCTGGCACCCAAGGAAATGACGCAACTGACAGAGGAACTTTTCGCCTGTGGCAGTCCGAATGTGAGTCCGTCAGGTGCAGCCACCTATCTTAGTTTCAGTGGTGATTATCTAACCCGTATGTTCGGAAGGTAGGGCAGCTTTGTTCTTCCTCAGTATTTTTCAATGATACCTGTCAGGAATTTCTCTATTTGTTTTCTGATTTCACCCGGGGTTGTCTGGTGGGCATTCACCAGAACAGAGAAAATAAGTGTTCGGTTTCGGTTTGTAAGCAAATAACCGCTCAATGCCACGTGATTGCTGAGGGTACCCGTTTTAGCATAGATTCTTCCTGCATAGGTTTTATATAAACCCGCTAAAGTACCCTCATTACCGGTAGGTAAAATAGCCGTAATCCTTTTCCAGTCATATTGATTCTTCATGCGTTGCAACAGCCAAATAAAATCCTGCGGAGTAAACAGATTATAGCGGCTTAATCCACTGCCATCTACCCATTTGGGGCGCTGGGGTATGTCACGCCATTCATTATTCAGCAAGGTATCAATGATACGTCGGCTGTTCATCAATGCCAGCTTTTCATTACTTACCATCAGTAATAATTGCTCAGCGAAGAAATTATCACTGCGATGCATCATCAGCGATAGTGCTGAGTCGGTGGGTTGTGAATGTACTTTCACCACATCTGGCCAGCGCTCTAAGGTAAAGTCAGTGGGCTCCACCAATCGGTGGAGGGTATCGCTCAGCAACTGTGCAACATTGGCCAGACCTTTGGTTTGAAAAGGCAGCGAGGCGGTAGTAAAGGAACGTGCCGCGGGCACCACGTAAAATGAGTCGGAACCCAGCGAACGGGTGAGGGAAAACCGGCCTGTTACAGGTAAAGAGGCAGATTGTATTTTAGCAGCAAAACGTTGTGGCATGGATGAGAGTGACCCATTATTCAATCGAAAGCTTGTTACATTACCATATAGTGGAAGGAATGATCGCTCCGCCATATAATCACTCGTATAATCGTCCCAGGCCCAGCCGGCGCCCAATGGGGCATCTTTCCAGTTCGCATTGGTGAGCAAAATTCTTTGCTGTTGCTGCAAAAAACGTAACGCGGGTTGATCGGTAAAATCGGGATGCAGGAATGTTGGATCTCCATTCGCTTCCAATTCGATTGTACTATTTCCCTTATCAACATATCGGAATGCTACCAGGCTATCCTCCAGCGATTGAAGGGCGGCGAGACAAGTGAATAATTTGGTGTTACTGGCCGGTATAAAATATTTATCTCCTTGAAAATTGTAGAGGTATTGACCGGTTCCGGCATCCATGATGGAGATACCCACATGTGCTGGCGATAAAGCCGGATGCGTCAGCAATTCTTTTTTAGCTGCCTGACCCAGCCGGGCAGGCATACTACAAGCATTCAATAATAACAGCAGCAGTGCCGTCTGAAAAACGGAAGAGATGATGCGCATGGGATTCGGGTTGTTGGAACGAATTCAATTTACGAAAAAACGGGAATCCCTCTTAGCTATCTTGCCTTTCGAGTGCCCGCAGCCACGATTCAGGAATATCGTTGTTACTGGCAGTTTGGTAATCTTTGTAACTGCAGGCGACAAATTGTTGCTCAGCGATCTGCATCCACCACCTGCCGGTTCGTTTACTTTGGAGGAAAATAGTATTGATTTCTGCAAATGCCAAATTGTAAATATTGAATTCCTGCTCATTGTCTAAACTGGCTTCTTCCTTGCCACTGCGGATACCATCGATCATGTACCAGATCATTTGTGCTATTTGACGAGCCGTCATATTATGTACATCCTTTTCGGGTTCATACCCATAAATACCGACACTGCTACATGCATTGCTCATACCGGCATATTGAAGCAGTGTACAAGCCTCTTCACCATTGAAACCATTGGGGGTAAGCCGGTTGGCAGGCGCATGCGCATGTTGAATCGCAGAGATGTCGAAACTGAAGAGGTGACTATTTCTGATCAGTGGCTCCATCAATTCGATGGATTCTTTCACTTTACCCAAACGAAAACAATCGAACCGAAGACGATCGATCATCTCAAGCATATCGGGATGGGTGAAGAAACTCTGGAACCCGATGTGGGTATAATGTTTCAGGAAGTTGGGCATCCCTGTGAACATCTCCACCAGAAATACTTCCTCGGGCATTACTCCTTCCATATCAATGTCAATACGCGCATCCACCACTGCCGCATCGATGATGCGGTTCAAGGAACCATATGCCTGGTATTGCGCCAGCGTATTATCATGGGAACCGCCTATGATCAGAACTTTCTTACCGGCTTCCACCAATTCTTTCACCACTGTACTAAGTGCCGCATAGCTATCCTGGAGCCGAGCTCCGGTTTTCACATTTCCTACATCAGCAATTTTAATTTCGCTGTGCCAGTGAAACAAGCG
>JBEIUM010000003.1:0-33678 GCA_040374385.1 Sediminibacterium sp.
AAATCAGAGTAGGAGATTTTCCCACACCCAATCCCACACTCACACTGATTTTGCTCCCCCTATTGAGGAAAGATGCAGCCATCTTCCAATTGTAGAAATAAAAAAGCCGAGATAAAATCCCGGCTTAAGTAGAGTGAGTGTGAGTTTGAGAGCGAAGAAAAATCAGTGTAGGAAAATTTCCCACACCCAATCTCGCTCTCACACTGATTTTGCTCCCCCTGTTGGACTTGAACCAACGACCCTCTGATTAACAGTCAGATGCTCTAACCAACTGAGCTAAGGAGGAGTTTCCGCCAGCGGCGGAGTGCAAAAGTAGGGGAAATTTTATTGGAGATGAAATGATTAGAGGAAAAAATTCAAGCCCCAGCCACCTCCGCTACACCTAAATAGATGCCATCCGCCCGCCGCTCCACCACATGGCACCTGAGCCGATACCCCTCACCACTACTATTGTACCCATCCCGCACCCGAAAACGATAGTCATGTAACGGACAAACCACCTCGCCCCGCCCACTCACAAAACCCTCCGCCAACACCGCCCCGGCATGCGGACAAAAAGCCGCCATCGCATACAACTCACCACCAAAACGTACCAGCAACCGGGGCTTATCTGCCACCAATACCATACACATCCCATTCTCCTGCCAGGGCAGCGCAGACTCATTTTCAGCAATCTTATGCCAACTTAACATGTCTCAGGGAATAAAATCTAATACAACATCGTCTTGTACGGATACCGAATACTATACATATCGCGTACCTTCTCTAATACCATCGTGCGCAATGCCTCTATGTTCTCCCGCTCCGTAGCAGAAATGAATACACACTGTTGCTGAGTAGCCTCCTCCCAACGCTGCCGCAGATCGCGCAACAACTCCTGCTTGACCTCATCCGATAACCAGGGATCAAAAAACTCAGCCACATAACGATCCATCTTATTGAACACGACCAATATCGGCTTGTCAAACGCCTTTAACTCCTGCAAGGTCTTATTCACCACCCCCATCTGCTCCTCATACTTGGGATGCGAAATGTCTACCACATGCAAGAGAATATCCGCCTCCCGCACCTCATCGAGCGTACTCTTGAAACTCTCTACCAAATGATGCGGCAACTTGCGAATAAATCCTACCGTATCACTCAACAGAAAGGGCGTATTCTCTAACACCACCTTCCGCGTAGTCGTATCCAGCGTAGCAAATAACTTGTTTTCGGCAAACACATCCGACTTGCTGATCAGATTCATCAGCGTACTCTTGCCCACATTGGTATATCCTACCAACGCCACCCGTATCAATTCCCCCCGCTCCTTGCGCTGCGTGAATGCCTGCTTGTCGATCTCAGCCAGCCGCTTGCGCAACAGCGAGATCTTATCCTTTACGATACGGCGGTCCGTTTCAATTTCCGTTTCCCCCGGACCCCTGGTTCCAATACCGCCCCCCTGTCGCTCGAGGTGCTTCCATAAGCCCTTCAAGCGGGGCAACAAATATTGGTATTGCGCCAATTCAACCTGCACCCGGGACTGCGCCGTGCGGGCACGGCCGGCAAAAATGTCGAGGATCAAATCACTGCGATCGATCGTCTTGACACCTAATTCCTTCTCAATATTGGAGATCTGTGAACCCGATAACTCATCATCAAAAATGACCAATGGAATGGAGTGCTGCTGCACATATTGCTTGATCTCTTCCAACTTCCCCTTGCCTACAAAAGTGCGGCTATCGGGATGCGGTAATTTTTGTGTGAACCGCTTGACAGCGGAAGCCCCTGCCGTATCTGCCAGAAACGCCAGCTCATCCAGGTATTCATTGGCCTGCGCTTCCGTCTGGTCTTTTTGTATCAATCCGACCAGCACCGTTTTGTCTTCTTTTCGTGCACCTGTTTTTTTCTCGATCACTTTATTGCCTCCTGATGAATGACAAAGGTACGACCCCCTTGGGGCCTTCCCTAAAAAAAGAACCCGCCATCGGCGGGTCCAGAACTTCTTATGGTAAAAAAGATTATAGTCCGCTAATGGTTACACCGATCGATAACCGGTTCATGGCCGGCCCTGAGCCATCTTTCAGCACACCGGTGATTTGATAACCTGCAGATAGAGAAACAGCACCATATCCTACCCGGCCAGTGAGGGCGAGCATGGTTCCATTGAAAAAGCGACGCTGACTTTCTTTCTCTACATAAGTAGGTCCGTAAATGGAGAAGCCATTCTTCGTGAGGAGATTTTTTCCTTTGGAATAAGTCTTCAACAAGGTACCCACTTTGATACCGATGGCAGCTTTCCAGGACTTATTAGGATTCTCGGGATTAGAATAGTAACGCACTTCTACCGGTACTTCAGCATACACGTTGGTTACCTTGTATTTCTTAAAGTTTTCAGCGCTATCGCTCCGATTGAAAGGCAGACGCGCGGAATTGGCTTTCACATTCACCCTCGATTTATCGAAGAATATGTGGGTGCTTCCTATACCAACCCCAAAAGCTGCACTGAATTTTTTATTGGACTTAAATGGCTTGTCGAGCATCACGTATACATTGAAGTGCCGGCTGAAGCCACTACCGATACGAACGCTGTCGGGACGGTTGAGCCAGGTATCAGAACCATATTGAATCACCAGGTGGTCGGCAGCCCGGCTGGAGAGGTCTACCTTGCTCCAGTCACGCTTGGGCAAATCGGGCGTAATGGTTTTGGGTGCAGGGGTTGAGGGCTGCTTTTTAAAAAACAACCATTTCTTTCCCGCTTGCGCAGTATCCTTTTTAGCGGTTTGCGCATGGGCCGCCAGCGCCAGGGGCAGTATAAATAAACAAAGCAGTAGTTTCTTCATGCAGACGTGTTGAACGGCATTGTATGCCGGGTGGCAAAAATAACTGAATTGACCGCAAAGATGAGGTTAAAAATTAGTCAAAATATAACAAAACGGCTATTTATATCCCTCTAAGCGTCCCCCTCAAGTCAATCGGCGGCGCTTTCCGGAGATGCCCGTGAAATTAAGCGTACCTTTATACTATCATTTATAAAGAAAGATATTTTGAAATTTTCCGATTTTAAGCTGGATGAGCGATTGCTCGAAGGCATCGATTCCATGGGTTATGAGAAGGCGACACCTGTGCAGGAGCAAGTAATGCAACCCATACTGGAGGGGAAAGACATCATCGCATCAGCTCAGACAGGTACGGGTAAAACAGCCGCCTTCCTGCTGCCGGTGATCAATCGGCTGCTGACAGAGCCGCAGGAGGAGCAACAGATCAAAGCGATGATCATTGTGCCCACCAGGGAGTTGGCGGTTCAGATTGAACAAACTTTGGAGGGATTGTCTTATTTCACTTCTGTCAGCTCCATTGCCGTTTATGGCGGTGGTGACGGCATCAATTTTGCCACCGAGAAGAAAGCACTTAGCAGTGGTGTTGATATTGTCATCTGCACACCCGGCAGGATGATTACGCACCTCAACATGGGATATGTTCGGGTGAAAGGATTGAAGTTTTTGGTGCTGGATGAGGCCGACCGGATGCTGGATATGGGTTTTCATGATGATATCATGAAAATCATCGGTCAGCTGCCGAAGCAAAGGCAAACCCTGTTGTTTTCCGCTACCATGCCGCCAAAAATGCGCGAGCTGGGACGTAAAATACTCACTGCTCAGCCCCTGGAAATCAACATTGCCATATCCAGACCGCCTGAGCAAATTGTGCAGGAAGCTTTTGTGCTTTATGCCCCCCAGAAAAATCCGCTGATCAAGTTGCTGTTGACCGAGAGGCCCAACGAAACCGTGATCGTATTTTGTTCCAGCAAGCAGGCTGTGAAGCAGCTGACACGTGAATTGCAGAAAGCCGGTATTCCGGCTGCTGAAATACACTCCGACCTGGAGCAGGCGCAGCGCGAACAGGTGATGCTCGACTTTCATAGCAAGAAAACAAAAGTGCTGGTGGCGACCGATATTCTCAGCCGTGGTATTGATGTTGACGATATCGATCTGGTAATCAACTACGATGTGCCCCGCGATGGGGAAGATTATGTACACCGCATTGGCCGAACAGCCCGCGCTGAAAGCAAGGGCACGGCTTACACCTTTGTTACGGAGGCTGAGCAATCTGCTTTTGCCCGTATCGAGAAATTGCTGGGGAAGGAAGTACCAAAGCGGGAAATACCTGCTGTGTTAGGACCCACCCCGGCCTATGAGCCCCGCGCAGCCCGTCCGCGGGGAGCCCGCAAGTCTGCTCCGCCGAAAGGAAGAAGAGAGGGTCCGACTGAAAGCACCCACCCCAAGGGCACACGTCATCTGGGTTTTCGCAGCAATGTGCACCGTCCCAAATAAAATATCGCGATAGCTTACTGTTGTAAGTGCGGAAGTGCTATAGGTAGGGTGGAAGAATCGGGGTCTTTCAGCAAGATGCTTTTTTCATTCAGGAGATTGGAGAGATAGGCATTGTGTAAACTATCCAGGTTGTTGTTTTTCAGGTACCAGCTTTGCTTGCTTCCATCGGGTTTATGCCAGCGAATGATCTTGCACTTACACTGTGCATTCTCCAGAGAATTATAGATCTCTTCCAGCTTCCCGCCTTGCCCTAATTTTTGGTACACTTCACGTATGCCAATGATTTGATTCAAGGGGCCGGCATCAAAATTCCAGGAAGCAGAAATCACATTCAGGTAGGGTTGATCGGCCGCATGCGCAAATGAAAGTAGCGAATGACGCGGCGATTCAATGGAATCATCCTTGTTCTTTACATGGGTATGTATGGAAACGATTCCCTTGCTTTCGAATTGGGCATAGCCGCTGTGGTTAAAGCTGGCACCATAACGTTCCACTAGGTAGTACCCGTCTCTTTGACGGGTGAATTGCATCAGGTTGGCCACAATTTTATGGTAACGTTCAGGGTCTGATTTACGCGCCTGGGGGGAACCGGTATAGCATACCCAAACACCTTCCAAACTGTCTGACTCTGACGGTGAGGGCTGGTAGGGAAGCAGGCTCATTTGTTGACGATACCGCTGCAGCGTATCGCTTTGTTTCCAGTACAGGAAGGCTAAGGTAAGTGCCGGCAATAGCAAGAGCGCATAAAGCAGGTAACGTCGATTGCCGGTTCGTGTAGGGGCCGGCGAAGCTTCCAGTGCCTGCACCCGTAATTTTAATTGCTCGTTTTCCTGGAATACGGAGAGTGCATCTGTTCCGGGGGTAGACTCTGTTTTGCGCTTGTCCATCAGCTCCGGATCGGTCGGATGATTGTCAAACCCCTGTCTTCCTACACCGTATAAATATATATAACAGGCATCCAGCAGGAAGGGGCGGGGGTTCCCTACCAAACCCATGAAGGCATCGCGAATCTGTCCACCGGTAATATCGTATTTCCGGAAGGGGTATTCCGTGTGCTCCTTTTTTACGTCCGGGGTATAGGGGTTATGCTGCAGCGTCTCGGCCGTTTCCGGTAATCGGTTGCTGATTTCACTCAGTAGGGAAGCCAGTGGCTCATAATTTTTCTTGTTGGTATTGGCTACCAACTCTAGACCGGTCTCCTGCCGGTACTTCTCCATGCAGCGGTTGAGCAAATAAATGATTTCGGAGCGCAAGGGCAGTTTTTTAATAAAACATTGAAAAACAGTTATTTATGAAATTTCCGAAACCGACGCTCCTTTTCAGATTTACGTAAAGTTAAAGAAAAATTAAAAAACTTCAATACTTTCTTCAAATGAATTGTTGCTTTACAACCGCTCTCAGAGTGATTTGTATTCATAAAATAATTAATATGAAAAGGTTCTTTTTGTTTTCCCTTCTCCTGACAGGTTTAGCTACCTGTTTGCAGACTGGCTCCATTTCGGCGCAAACAACAGCCCCCACACCCATCACCGTTAAGGGAAGGGTTTTGTTGGCGAAAGAAAATACCGGACTCGGAAACGTAGCTGTTCAGTCCCTCAAGTCGAAGGCCGGAACGGTAACAGCCGAAGACGGCACTTTCACCATTCGCATCGAAAAAGGTGAGTCACTTCGTTTTACCCGCGTAGACATGCAGCCGGTAACCATCACCGCTGTTTCGGGTCAGTCCTTAACAGTTGAAATGCAGCAGGCCGACAACAACCTGGAGGATGTGTTGGTGGTTGCTTACTCCAGCCAGCGAAAGAAAACATTTACAGGTTCTGTTGGTACCATTAAGAATACAGTGATTGAATCGGCACCCAATGCTTCCGTACAGGAAACCCTGCAGGGAAATGTTGCCGGTGTACAGAGTACCAATGGTTCCGGACAACCGGGAAGTGTACCGAATATTCGCATTCGCGGAGTTGGTTCCATCAACGCCGGTGCTGCACCGCTCTATGTAATTGACGGTATTCCCGTGGTGAGTGGAGATATCTCCGGATTGAACAGCAATACCATCGCCGGCTTGAACGCCAATGATATTGAAAGTCTCACCGTATTGAAAGATGCCAGTGCTACTTCTCTTTATGGTTCGAGAGCTGCCAACGGCGTTATTCTGATAACCACCAAGCGAGGAAAAGCAGGAAAGTCGAAACTGGGTCTTATCTACCAGCGTGGTATCAATAGCAATACCATTCGGGAAGAGCAGAAAACTTTGAATACAGCTCAATACCTGCAGTATTACAAAGAGGGTTGGGTGAATGCCGGCAACCGCGCTAGTTCTTTCGATTCACTTTTGGCTGCCAACTCAATCAATCCCAATATTAATACCGATTGGTTTGATATGGTATTGCGTCAGGGTGATTATTCTCAGTATAACCTGAATGCGAGTGGCGGAAGTGACAAGAATACCTATTTCATGTCCGGTAGTTATTACAAGGCCGATGCCCCTACCCGTAATATCGATTATGAAAAAGCTACTTATCGTTTGAACCTGAATTCAGAGATTGCCAAAGTAGTAAATCTGAAAGGGGGAATCAGCGGTAGCTTCCAGCGTACCAGCAATTTCCTGGGTGGAAGTTTCTTCGGTAACCCAGTCCGTGCGATGTATCGTCTGGCACCCTGGTTGCCTGTTTATAAGAGTGATGGCGTAACGTATGAGTTAGGTTACAACAATGGATACAATCCGGTAGCGGTTTTGGAGACCACTAAGCGCAATGCCAAGACCTATAACATTGCTGCATCGTTGGCGCCAACTGTTAAGCTTTCGAAGGGACTAACTTTCGAGGGCAATTATGCACTGGACTTCAACCATGCTTTTTCATCGGTTTATTATGATCCACGTGTAGGTAATGCCAACGTAGCTGCCAATGGTGTTATCAGCAATTTTACACAAGACATTGTGAACTGGATCTCTACCAATATCCTCCGGTACAAAACAAGCATCAATGACAAACACAACATCGAGCTGTTTGCCGGTATGGAATACCAGGCACGTTCTGATGTTGACATCAGCATTGAGGTGAATGGCATAGCACCCGGAACCAGCACGCCTGCAGGTGGCTCCAATCCGGTACAAACCACCGGTACTGCCACTGCCAACCGCATCATGAGTAAATTTTTGAATGCCAATTATAGTTTCAATGATCGCTTTTTCTTCTCTGGATCTATAAGAGAGGATGCCTCTTCCCGCTTTGCTAAAAATTTCCAGTCCGCCGTTTTCTGGTCCATCGGTGCCGGCTGGAACATCAGCAATGAAAAATTCTTCAATGTAGATTGGGTGAAGGATTTGAAACTGCGCACCAGCTATGGTTATACAGGTAATCAGGGTATTGATAACTTTGAATCACAGGGTTTATATTCTGCGGGAAGTGATTATGATTTCCGCTCCGGACTTACCCTTTCTCAATTAGCGAATAATAACCTGACCTGGGAAAAGAACATACCCTTCAATGTGGGTATTGACTTTGCTTTGGCTAAGGGACGTTTCAATGGTACATTGGAGTTCTACACCCGCACCAGCAGCGACCTCCTGATCAGTCAATCCATCCCCAGTGTTAATGGCGTGACCAGCATTACAGTGAACAGCGGTGCCATTCGCAACAGTGGTTTTGAGTTGACGCTCTCCTCCATCAATCTGGCGCCAAAATCAGCACGCGGTTTGCGCTGGACAACCGACTTCAACGTAACCAGTAATAGAAACCGTATCACAGAACTCGATCCTGCTTATCCTTCGGGAAGTTACCTCCGCCGCATCGGATATGATTTCTATACACACTTTCAGCGCGGTTATGCCGGTGTTAATCCGGAGAATGGAGAAGCGCTTTGGTATACGGATGAATCAAAAGAAGTTACTACGAACGTTTTCACTACTGCCTTACCGAGACTTGTTTATGGAAGTGCAACACCCCGATTCTATGGTGGCATCACCAATAATTTCAATTATCGTGGCTGGGGTTTAAATTTCCAATTCTTCGTTAACTGGGGTAATGCCATCTATGATGAATATGGCTACCTGCAAAAGACCGATGCTAACCTGGGCTTCTCTGATCAGAGCAATGGCATGAGCCGGTACGAATTTGAAAGAAGGTGGACGACCGTTGGTCAGAAAACCGATGTACCCAAGCCGGTATTCCTGGGAACACAATCATCTTCCGGAAGTTTTGAAAGCAGTCGCTTTTTGTACAACGGAAGTTATGTGCGTCTGCGTGACCTGACCTTCTCTTATACTTTTAATCCAAGTATGTTGAAAAAGCTGAAGCTGACCAGTTCACGGATTTATCTCCGCGCACAAAATCTGCTGACCATTACCAAAGACAAGCGCTTCAATACTGACCCTGAAGTGTCAATCGATGGAACCATGGCTCAAAGACCACCGGTATTCCGTACCGTATTGTTGGGCATAGATATCAATTTATAATTTTTGAAAAATTCGAGTATATGAGAAAGTCATTAATATTAGTAGTCACCGTATCACTCCTGGTGGCCTGTAACAAAGATTTCTTAGATGTAAAGCCACAGCAGAGTGTACTGATCGAGGATGTATTCTCTCAGATGTCCACTTCCCGCGCAGCGGTCAATGGATTGTATTCATTGATGCAGTCGTATAGTTACTATGGTCGCGATGCCATGGTGATTCCGGAAGTAATGTCTGATAATGTTACCAGAAGTGTAAGAACCGGCAATCGGTATACAGGTATGAATACGATGACACATACTGCTACCGATGCGAATGTGAGCAGAATGTGGAATCAGATGTATCAGGTGGCAACGAATGCCAACGCCATTATTGCGAATGAAGACAATATCAAGAAGATTGCTACTTCATTAGAACAGGCAGAAGCTGCTCAGTTGGTGGGAGAGGCTTATGCTGTAAGAGCTATGGTCTATTTTGACCTGGCCAAGTTCTTCGGTCGCCCTTTGAATTTTACTGCTGATGGTTCACATCTCTGTGTTCCGTTGGTATTGAAGCCGGTAACAAAAATTGAAGACGTGGTTTTCCCCGCCCGCAATACGGCTGCTGAAGTATATGCTCAGATTGAAAAAGATATAACAGAAGCCCTGAAGCGCTTGCCGGTAGATGGGGGTGTGATCAATAGCGGTACGGTAAGCAATGCGATGTTCAGAACACGTATGAACAAGTGGGCTGTAACTGCATTGCGTGCACGTGTTGCTGTTTACCGTGAAGACTGGCCGACAGCAGTAGCCGCTGCAACCGAGGTAATCAACTCAGGAAGATACTCGCTCTACTCATTTGGCTCTATGCTGCAGGATTTCCGCACACAGAACAGTCCGGAATCTATTTTCGAAGTAGTGAATAATTCTAATGATAACCCCGGAACTGATTCTTACGCATATTTATCCAGCCAGCAAGGGTATGGCGAATTATTGGGAACCATCACCAGTATGAACAGCAGAAGCACAGGCACCACCCTGAGCACTTTTCGCAGTTTGTATGATGCCTATTCTGCTACTGATGTGAGAAGAGGTTTTGTGGCATTGGGTAACCGCAATGCTTTGGGCGGAGAAACCAATGTTCCGCTTTGCCTGAAATATGTCAACATCACCACCTACCTGGAAAACATCAAGGTGATGCGCATAGCTGAAATGTACCTTTCAAGAGGGGAGGCCTTGGCAAGACTGGCCATCACGAACAATGATGCCGCACAGTTGACTGCCTCATTGGTTGACATCAATCTGATCCGCAAGTCGCGCGATACTTCTTCCAATACAAGACCCTATGCAGCTTCGTTGCTTGCAACACCACCGGTGGGCACATTGCGTGCAACCGCTTATGTGGACAGTATCATTGTTGAGAGAAGAAAAGAGTTGGCACTGGAAGGACAGCGCTTATTTGATCTGAACAGAACAAGAACCAATTTTGTGAAGATCAGTTCAGGAGGAAATGCTACTTCCCGTCTTATCAGTTACGCCACCCCCACTAGTTCATTTACTATGCGGACAATCTTACCTATTCCTATCACACAGGTGCAGAATAATCCGAACATGGTACAGAATCCCGGGTTCTGATAAAATCAATTCAACATGATGTTCAGGAAGGGACTGTGGGCTGGTTGTTTGTTGTTATTGGTAATGCTTTCTGCGCCCGCAAGGGCAGCCGAAAAGCAAGACACCTTACGTGTGTTGTTTGTGGGTAATTCCTATGTGTATTACAACAACCTGGCACAACTCATCAACCTGCTCACCGATTCCATGCCCACCCGCCTGATCTGTACCAAGTCAACGGTGGGTGCAGCTCACCTCGGAGAACACTGGCGTGGCTTGCGCGGACTTCGTTCCAAGACACTGATCTCAGAGAAAAAATATGATATCATAGTCATACAAGACAACAGCATGTGGCCGCTGGAACACAAAGACAGTTTGCTGTTCTATGGAAAACTATTCACCGATTTGATTCGTTCAACAGGAGCCCGCCCTTATCTCATTCAACCTGGGCCCGACAAAAAACACCGGAGACACAAACTGCCATCACGGCCGCCTATACAGAATTGGCAACAGCCACGGGCGCGGTACGTGTACCTGTTGGAGATGCCTGGGAACTGGCGCGGCAACAAAAACCGGAGATGGTGTTGTTTCATTCCGATGGTTCGCATCCCTCAGCACTGGGAACGTTTTTAATCGCATTGAGTTTTATTAAGAAAATTACCGGAACACTGCCTGCCCGATTCCGGCAGGTCTATAATTATCCGGACAAAGACGGGGAGTCTTTCCGGTTGATGCAATTAACCGAAGAAGAAATGAAATTGTGTGCCGGTTTTGTCGAGCAGGTACAATCTAAATAATGAACCTGCCTGCATGAAAAAAGTACTGACTAATCTGACCTTCTGGGTACTGTTCTCCATAAGTGCAGGAATCTTGTTGGGACATTTCCAACCGGCGTTTGCAGTGAAAATGAAGCCCCTGGGTGATAGGTTCATTGATTTGGTAAAACTCTTCATTGGTCCGATTATTTTCATCACCCTGGTAACGGGTATTTCCGGTATGGGTGATTTGAAGAAGGTGGGCAAGCTCGGAGCGAAGGCGCTCATTTATTTTGAAGTTATTACCACATTAGCGCTCATCATTGGTATGTTGGTAGGTTTTATTTTTCGCCCGGGCGCAGGGGTGACCAGCCATGCAGCTACGGCAGATATAAGTAAATACCGTACCGGCGATACTTCCATTTCATGGATCGAGTTTTTCAAGAGCAACTACACCATCCAAGTACTACTCGTTGCCATATTGGTGGGTATTATTGTGAGCCGCCTGAGTCGGCGGGAAGAAATATTGCGCTATTTCTACATCGCCTCCTCCTGGGTGTTTCGTGCCTTGCATTGGGTAATGAAACTGGCACCCATCGGCGCATTTGGCGGTATGGCTTACACCATTGGGAAATATGGCATTGCTTCTCTGCTGCCCTTAGGAAAATTGATGTTGTGCGTTTATCTCACTATGGCACTCTTTCTTTTTGTGGTGCTGGGTTCGCTGCTGCGCTATTATTCCATCAGCATGTGGAAATTCCTTTCCTATATCAAAAATGAATTATTGATCGTGTTGGGTACATCCTCTTCAGAGGCCGGACTTCCGTCATTGATGGAAAAGCTCGAGGGCATGGGCTGTCATAAATCGGTGGTGGGATTAGTAGTTCCTGCCGGCTATTCCTTCAACCTCGATGGCACTTCCATTTATTTATCCATGGCCATTATTTTTTTGGCACAGGTCTTCGATGTTCATTTGAACTTCAGTCAGATCATCACCATCATTGGTATTCTCATGGTCACATCCAAAGGAGCGGCTGGCGTTACCGGTAGTGGCTTCATCATTCTCGCTTCCACTTTAACCGCTACCAAAGTAATACCCATCGAGGGACTGGCACTCTTACTCGGCGTCGATCGTTTTATGTCGGAGGCACGTGCTATTACCAACTTCATCGGCAATGGCGTAGCTGCCATTGTTCTCTCGATACATGAAAAGATGTTTGATAAGGGCCGTATGCATGAGGCATTCCGCCACAAGGGCCCCAACCGCGTTGATATCCCCGCCGCGGAATAATCGAAAAGTAAACAGTAGCATCACGGTGCATGTTATAACTATTGCTTGTGCTAGATGGTGAGAAATGAGAGCAATAAAAAAATCAAAAACAGCATAGAAAATGAGATGCCCTGAAGCATCAGGAACAGTAACATTTTTAAAAAAGTTTTAGCAATCGATTGCTGATAGAATCTATATAGGGTGAAAAAGAGGTAGACAAGAATGCCGAAGTACAAAGCAGTTTCCACCCAATCTTTTGTTGTTGGCAGCTGAAGGAAATGCAAGATGGATGATGCAAATAACTGGAGTGTAAGTAGAAGAAAGATGCCACAATAGAGGTGGATGGTAAGAATCGCATGTTCCGTGTACCACCACTTTTTTCTGCGTATATACAAGAGCAACAGAACCCAGGCGGTGATGGGAAGCGATACGAAGAGCATCTTCGGCATGTACAATGAAAAGCGGCTCTCCCAATCAAGGAGCAACGTACCCTCTTCACCGCTGTACTTTTCCTTCACGTCGGCAATTTTCTTATTAATGAAATGCATGAACAACCCGTCTCTTTTTTCCGGCGGTAATTTTTGCTGGCTCAACTCATACAAAGAGGCACTAACGATCGTATCATCAGATGATGGGCCAATTTTAATGTTTCCAATCAGGCCCGACTTGGTAAGCACAGTATCAAAAAATTCTGTATAAATGTCATTCAATTTGCTACTGTCTTTCTGTAACAACCAGCGCTTTTTTTCCAGTCGAATTACTTTTTCCTTTATCAGCAGTTGTTTGATTTCTGAAGTACTATCGGTGATGTTTTGATTGAGTTCATTGATTTTTTTGTCCAGCAAATGAACCACTGAATCTCGGGTGGCAACATACCCATCGTTCGGTTGCTCATTGTCTGTGGGTGAGGGTATCAGATATTGCAGGATGAAAAAGGCAAAAGAGATGAACAGGTACATGCGGATGGGATGCAAGTAGCTGGCTCTTTTCCCCGCAATGTATTCCCGGGTCAGCTTGCCGGGTTTCAATAGCAATACACGAATAGTGGAGAAGAATTTTCCGTCAAAATGGGTGAAGTCATTGAAGAAATGCACCAACAATTGCCAGAAACTTTCTCTGACTTCAATGTTCTCCTGACCACAGTGACTGCAGAAGCGCTCTGCCACTTCACGGCCGCAGTTCAGGCAATTGGTTTCTTTTCTAAGTTGTTGGTTCGACATGGAAGAACAGCATTCAAATGTAAATAGCTGTTAATATAATAACAATGGTATGGATTTCCATTCAATTTTGTCGGGTTTTCGGCGCTTTTTTGTTACTTAGCGTAAAATCCAACCTATGCAATTCCTTTCCCGAAGGACAGAATATTTATTGTCAGTTGTCGGTCACCCAAACAATGTTCCTGCCTGCTTGCCGCTTCATGGGTTTTTCCCGCTCTCGCTTTTTTCCTTCCTTCAAAGTATATACCGCGCTGTATTTCCTGTGCGAGTGGGAAGATTATTCCTTCATTTTGTTTTCCTCCTTGCTTTCTGCTCCACCACCTATTCCGCTATTGGTCAATCGATATTTTCCTCCAAGAAAAAAAATACGGTGGAAGTAACCGGTTATGGAGATACGGAGGCGGAAGCTCGTCTGGATGCAGAAGTAAAGGCGATTGTCAGCACCATTGGTTCTTTTGTAACGCGTCAAACGGAGATTGTCAACGACCAATTGATTTCAGATAAGATGTCTGAGATAGCAGCAGGAACCATTAGCCGGGTAGAAATTATTCGGCCTTTTGATGGCAAGTCGATGACGATAAAGGCACAAGTATCTGTTACAGAAGTGATGAAGTTTTGTAAGAACAATGGTATTGGAACAGATCTTGATGGCGCCGCATTCGCCGGTGAGTTCAATCGGCAAAGCCGCAATGAGTCGGCAGAGCAAACGGCATTGTCGGCATTATCGTCTAAGTTGAATCATATGTTGGAACGTTGTTTTGACTTCCGCGTGATTGCAGCTGAACCTACAATCGATCCTTATGGCTCCTCGTCGCAGTCCACCAAAATTCCCCTGCTGGTCGAGTCTTATTCCAATGGCAACATTAAAATCGTTTACCGGGAGATTGTGCAAACCCTGCGCGGTATTTCCATGTCAAAATCTGAAGTAGATACCTATCAGAAAATGGGCAAAGAAGTTTTTACGTTTTCTGTCTATTCGGAAGATGACATCAAGCGACATTATACCGGTTGGAATATGCGACAACCCAGGTTTCCGCCGCAAACTTCCTCTAATACTTTTTATCTGCGTACCAATCCGCACAACCTATTCCAGTCTTTATTTAGTAAGGGGTCTGTTGAATCGCTGAATAGGCAATTCCAGGTAAGGTTTGTTGGAACCGAGGATAGAATAAGTGCCTCATCATTTGAACCCATCAATACACTCATGAAGTCCAATAAAAAGTATGATGTCAATAGCTATGCACCCTATATGTACATGAGTGAAATCAGGCGGTCACCACTTGATCGTATCCGATATTATTCTGAGGATGGCGTACTGGTATTGCCTTCAGGCGAGGGCGTTTTGACCGGCGTATTCAAGTATGATTACAAGACAGATGTAAACCGGGTGGGCCGGTACAAAAGGGTGGAAGTGATTCCGATGAATCAATGATCCTTTTTTTCTGCGTAAGCAGCTGTAGAAAAATACATTCCATATTCGCCTTTTGCCGCTATCTTGGTCTGACCCCGGCTTAGGCCTGATCGGAAAGTCCGTATTTCGTATTCAGCGAGAAGATCGTATCAGCTGAATAGGTTTCCTGGCTCACTTCCGATAACTGTTCTGCCAGCAACTGTTTTTTATGGTCCAGTGTCTGGCGATTGGTAGTAATGATTTGTGCTCCTTTTTCATCGGGGGAAGTTGTCAACTGATCCAGCAAAGCCAGTACGGCATCCATTTGTTGCAATACGGCTGTGATCTGATTGGGCAACCAACTGGTGATGGGTGTTCCACCTGTTGCTTTGGCATAGGGCGTATTCGCCATGATGTATTTCTGTACAAATTGCCAGTGGCCATTTCTGAAATGATAGATCTGCTCCAGGATACCCAATAATCTGGACAATCCGTTCACGGCACCTTGTGTTTGCAAATAGCCTGTTATGCCCTCTGTATGTACTTCCTGCACTTGTTTTTCCAGGTCGTTGAAGAAGGACTGTACCACCATGGGGCGATATTTTCTAAGATCCAGCAAGTAAGCGGTTAATTCATTCTTGGGATAGAAGCGGGTGACACCGGAAAAAATATCTTCCATCGGAATGATATCATCCTGTGCGCCGGTCTGGCCACGAAATTGTTGTGGCGTATCCCATACACCTGAGTAGGTAACGCCGTCGCCAAAAATTTCCTCATTGCCCATGATGCCCATGATGAATACGCGGAAGTCGTTGTAGTGCTGCCAGCGCGAGGCCTTCCACATTTCTTTTCTGCGGATGTTCATGCGGGTGAGGGTATCCAGGTTATCATCCAGTGCCTTTTCGAGTGCAGGCAGGTTGTTCTCCTCAATGGCTTGAAATCCGCGCATGACCGAACCTACCAGATCAGGTGAGAATTGATTAATATCTACATGCAGCAGAATGAATCCTGCTTCATCGGGCTGACCGGAAAAACGTACGCACATGGCCAGGTTATGCCATTCCAGTGGCCCCTTGGGATCAAGCTTTTTAAAATTGCCGAGTGAATAGCCATAGTGATAATCCAGCCAGGGGAAAACCTGTAATCGGTTGGAAACTTCTACGAGGGGTTGTGCTACCTGTGCCGGTAAGAGGGTGTTGGCCTTGCCATATTTACCTGTTTCCCTGAAATGTTGAAAAGCGGGCTCCAGGGTATAGGCAGAGGTGAGAAAAGCATATCCCCGGTAGAGTGCCTGAATAACGTTGATATCTGTTTCCTGCTTTACCTGTTCGATGAAATTCGGCAACTGCGCCACTGCCGCATGAATTTGACCGGGGTAGTGGAGGTAGCCATTGGTTCCGTCCTCTTTTATAACCGGCATCGCATCGAGCAGCGACTGCAAGGGGGTATAGGGGGCGGGTAATGCATCGAGTGGCAATGATTGAGGTAAGAATCCGTGGGCAGCGCTCACATCAAAAAAACCATCGGCGTAGTGGTCTTGTAAAATTTTCATGGCAGGTCGTTAAGCGACCGCAAAGTAAAAAAGAAATGACAAAAACTAATGACTGTTAGGATATTTAATTCCTTTTCATATAATATTTTTCTGGCCCATTGATCTCGAATACCATCGCTGATTTGGGGGCGATGCGTAGGGGGGTATTCAGCGGCACGTTTTGGCTGCTAAAGATGGGCACTGCCGTACTTTGCTGCGAGATAAGTTCCGCAAAGCGACGGGTATCGAGCATCATTTCTTTTTCGTTGCGGTTCATCACCACCATTAGCGTATCGCCGGGAGCATAGCGGAAATAAACATACATGCCATCGAAAGGAGCGAAATGCAAGGTTTTTCCGGAGGTGATGGCAGGATGTTGCTTTCGCCATTGCAACAGCTGCCGCATAAATTGTTGCATACTCAGTTGTGCGGAGGAAAGTCCTTGCCCGGAAAAGGCATTGACGCTGTCACCCGGCCAGCCGCCGGGGAAATCAATACGAATATGTCCATGGTCATTGGGGTGCCTGCTGTTGGAAGCTAAAATTTCCGTGCCATACAGGAATTGTGGAATACCCCGCATGGTGAGCAGATAAGTAATTGCCATTTTCGTTAGAGCGGTGTCTTCATTCAATTGTGTGAAGAGACGATCCATATCGTGGTTATCACCGAATACCAGCATTTGGTTGGGATTGGCATAGGCGATGTCGTTGGCCAGTGCTTCATATAAGCGGGTGAGTCCGGTAGATGTATAGGGTTGTTCTTGTTCGCGGATGCCTTGTATTAGTGCTTGTTGCAGGGGGAAGTCCATCACCGTATTCAGGCAGCTCTGATAACCATCGTGGTTCTTCTTACCCTGCTGCCAGTAAGATTCGATCAGCGGATTGTAGCTCCATTCTTCCCCTACCATGCTGAAGTTAGGATATTCCTGCATCATGCGACAACTCCATTGGCGCAAAAATGCTTTGTTGCTATAGCCGTAAGTATCTTGCCGGATGCCGCCCAGCTGCAGGGTTTCCGTGAACCAGATGCTGCGCTGAATCAGGTAGGTGGCAACGAACGGATCTTCGCTGTTCATGTCGGGCATCGTCTTGTCGAACCAGCCCCGCGTCATTAAATCTTTGTCATAGTTGGAAGCATAGGGGTCTTGGTTGGTGGTTCTTCGGTGCGTTGTTATTTGATAAGCATCAGACTTATTGATCCAGTTTTTCATGGGCAGGTCTTTCATCCAGCGGTGCTCACTGCCGCAGTGATTCAGCACTTCATCGAAGATGAGCTTGATTCCCTTTTCCCGGGCTTTTCTTGCCAGCTCCTTATAATCTTCCATCGTTCCATAGCGAGGATCTACCCGATAATGGTCGGTGATGGAATAACCGTGGTAGGAATAACCTGCCATGTTATTTTCCAACAAAGGGGTGCACCAGATGGCGGTGAATCCCATGTCTTTGATGTAATCCAGGTGATCAATGATACCCCGTAGGTCGCCCCCATGTCTGCCGCCGGGAAAGTTGCGACGAACGGAAGTCTCTTTCATGGCTGCCACCACATCATTGCTGACATCGCCATTGGCAAAGCGATCAGGCATGATGAGATAAATAACATCGGTCGATTGAAACCCTTTCAGTTCGAGCGGATTACGCTCACGTGCCAGCAGCTGATAGCGAAGTGTATCACTTGCTTTGTCTTTGTAGTTGAATACGATGGGTAGCCTTCCGGGGCGTGCTGTGGGTTGTATGAGTAGATCGACAAACAAGTAGTTCTTGCTATCAGCCTGTTGTACTTTTTCAATGGTTACGCCCGGATAACGCAGCGACGCTGTAGCGAGTCCGATATCTTTTCCTTCTACGATCAACTGAACGCGCGGATTTTTCATGCCCGTGAACCAATTCAATGGTTCCACCCGCTGAATTTGTGACCGGATGGCTGTGGTGAGTAAAAAGCTACCAACCAGCGAAAGAAAAACCCGTTTTTTCATGGATATACTTATAGCAATCATAGCAGTTAAATTTCTGGTTCTGAAGTTAAAAAAGCCCCGCAAATGCCTGGAAAAAAGGGGGGCTGCAATTATTTTCATAAAACTAATGTGTTTTTTGTACATATTTGTAATACAAACGACGCTTGTCTGTATGAAGAAAAAGTATTCGCTGCTTTTACTATTAACGCTATTGTTTTTTGCCGTGGGCAATGCCCAGTTGTTGACCGGCAACCTGAGTTTTCCTACCGATACCGATAATCTTTCTATCACTGTAGATGCTACCAAAGGTAATCGCGGATTGAACAACTATTCGCCGGTGAGTGATGTGTATGTGCACACCGGTGTTATTACCAATTTGAGTACCAGTAATACGGACTGGAAGTATGTAAAACTGGGTAATCAAAGTCCGTGGGGGAAATTAATACCTGAGTTGCAGGCTGTATCGCTGGGTAACAATCGCTGGCGCTATGACATCAACAACATTCGTGCTTATTATGGTGTTCCGGCGGGGGAAACCATTTTGAAGATTGCAATTCTTTTCAGAAGTGGTAATGGCTCATTGAAGCAGGCCAACCTCGATGGAAGTGACATGTATATAAATGTGTATGGCTCCTCTTCGTTTGCGCAGCGTTTTATCACGCCGCCCCTGCAACCTACTTTTAATCCGATACCCGAGCCCATCACCAAAACAATAGGCGAAACTGTACCGGTATTGGTGCAGTCGAATGCGGCAGCCAACTTCACACTTTACTTTAATGGTACGGTGGTGCAGACGGCTACCGCAGCTCAGTCAATCGCAGCCACGCCGGTGGTAGGTCAACCCGGTAACCAAGAGATCGTATCGCATGCGGTGAATGGTGGTGTTACGTTGCGGGATACCATTCGTTTTTTTGTTGCAGGTAGTTCGAATATTGCTCCTTTACCTGCCGGCGTTCGTGATGGCATCAATTATGGAACTGATAACACCTCCGCCACATTGGTATTATATGCACCGGGAAAAAACCGGGTATCGGTGATAGGTGAATTTCCCGGCAATAACTGGACGGAGCAGACAAATTATGCCATGAATAAAACGCCCGATGGGAACTATTGGTGGCTGCGTATTACCGGACTCACACCCGGAACCGAATATGCGTTTCAATACCTGGTCGATGGTAATATCCGTGTTGCCGATCCCTATTGCGAGTTGATACTCGATCCCTGGAATGATGGCTTTATCAGTGCTTCCACCTATCCCGGACTAAAACCTTATCCTACCGGTAAAACCACCGGCATTGTAGGAGTGCTGCAAACTGCCCGGCCGGCTTACAACTGGACAGTCAATAATTTTGCACGTCCCGATAAAAAGTCGCTGATTATTTATGAGTTGCTGTTGCGTGACTTCATTCAGGCACATGACTGGAAGACCCTGCGCGATACCCTCTCTTATTTGCAGCGACTGGGTGTGAATGCCATTCAGCTGATGCCGGTAAATGAATTTGATGGAAATGAAAGCTGGGGTTATAATCCTGCTTTCTTCTTTGCTCCTGATAAATATTATGGTCCGGCAGCTACGCTCAAAGAATTTATTGACACCTGCCACCGCCGGGGTATAGCTGTATTACTCGATATGGTGCTGAACCATACCACGGGTGCCAGTCCGTTAGCGGCTTTATATTGGAATTCGACACTTAATCAACCTGCTGCCAACAATCCCTGGCTCAACGAAACGGCGCGTCATCCCTTTAATGTATTCAATGACTTCAACCATGAGTCATTGGCTACCCGGTATTTCAGTTGCCGGGTAATGGAGCATTGGCTCAAGGAGTATAAGATTGATGGTTACAGGTTTGATCTATCGAAGGGGTTCACCCAAAATAATTCCGGCACCAATGTGGCGCTCTGGGGTCAATATGATGCCAGTCGTGTTGCTATCTGGAAGCGATACTATGATTCCCTGCAGGTATACCTGCCCGGCAGTTATGTGATACTCGAGCATTTTGCCGCCAATTCGGAAGAAATCGAATTAAGTAATTACGGCATGATGCTTTGGGGGAATAACACGTATAATTTTCAGGAAGCTGCCATGGGCTTCTTACCCAACAGCAATTTTGAGGGAAATATCTTCACCAACCGCGGCTGGTCGCAACCCCACCTGATTGGTTATATGGAGAGCCACGATGAAGAGCGACTCATGTACAAGACCCTGCAGTTTGGGAATGCGGCAGGCGCCTATAATACGCGAACACTCTCCACTGCATTGAAGCGCATGGAGTTGACGGCAGCTTTTGGTTTACTCACCCCCGGACCCAAAATGATCTGGCAATTTGGTGAACTGGGGTATGACTTCTCCATCAATTATTGCACCGATGGAACGGTGAACAGCAATTGCAGAACCGGTAACAAACCTATTCGGTGGGACTATCGCCAGCAGTCCGACAGGCAGGCATTGTATACTGTCTATAGTAAACTCAATCAACTGCGGCTGCATCCGATGTACCGCAACAATTTTACTTCCAACCGCATTACCTTTTCGTTGGGAGGTGCTTTCAAGTGGATGCAAATGGTGACAGATACATCTAATATATGTGTGCTCGGTAATTTTGATGTGAATCCGGTTACTGCATCATTCAGTTTTCCCGGTGCGGGAACCTGGTATGAGTATCTCACGGGCGCCACTTTCTCCGCTACCGGCGCAGCCCAATCGATTACTTTACAGCCAGGCGAATATAAAGTATACCTCAACCGTCCTTTATCCGGTCCGATTACAGCACTGGCAGAAAATACTGCTGCTGCCAATGCTTTTCAGGTAAGGTTATTTCCCAATCCGGTTACACGCGCGGGTATGTATGAGATCGATATGAAATTGCCCGGACAGGTTACGGTGGTGTTGATCAATGCGCAGGGACAGCAGGTAAGACAACTTTACTCCGGCAGACTCAGTGCCGGTAAGCATCGTATGCCACTGGGCGATGCAGTTGCGCAATTACCGGGCGCGCAATATGTGCTAAGCGTTAAAAATTCAGCTGCTGCCCGCTCGGTGCGTTTTATTTTGCATTAATATTGATATAGATTCATTGCCATGCCAGAAAAAGTTCCCCCCGTTTTAAAGAGCGCCAAGAAAGAGCGACAGAACCTACAGTCCTTCTTTAATATAGCGGTATCTGTTGACTGTGTGATTTTCGGTTACGATAAAAATGAACTGTTTGTCTTATTGCGGGAATCTGAGCTGGAAGAGTTTCAGGGTCTTTATTCCCTGATGGGCGACCTCGTACGACCCAATGAGGACCTAACAGAGGCATCTTATCGTATTCTCTTTGAGCGCACTGGCTTGCAGCATGTATATATGGAGCAGGTATATACTTTTGGTAAAGTAGATCGCCACCCCACCGGGCGCGTAATCACCACCGCTTATTTCTGCCTGATCAATATGCAGCACCAGGGATTGAATATAGCCGGCAGGGATATTGACTGGTATCCCGTTCGCAAGATGAAGCAACTCGCCTTCGACCACATGGAGATCCTGCAGCTGTGTATTCAGCAATTGCAACAGCGTGTGATGGAGCGACCTATTATTTTTCATTTGCTTCCACCCCTGTTTTCGCTGCGTGAGTTACAAGCTGTATATGAAGCGATCTTGGGGGTAGAACTCGATCGCCGGAATTTCCGGAAGAAAATTGCCCTCAAAGATTGGATAACCGATACCCATACCATGGAAAAAGAGGTCAGCCACCGTCCGGGTAAATTATACCAGCTAAAAGCTTCCTACCAAAATACCCTTAGTTCCTATCAGTAGCAGTGGCGGTCAGGTGGATTACTTTCCGCCTTCAAAATATTTTTTTCAGAAATATTTGGTGCTTTCTTAAAAATCCCTAAGTTGTGTGTTATATACACATTTGTTTGTGTATTTGATACATATTAAGTGTATCGACTAACAAAACTGAACCATTAAACAATTGCTTATGTCATTGTTGAAAAAAGGTAGAACAGTCCTTTATTTGTTCCTATTGCTGTTGGTGCAGACTACGTTTGCGCAAAACAGGGTAGTAAGCGGTCGGGTAACCGACGCTGCTGGTGCACCGGTTGCGGGAGCCAGCGTATCGGCGAAAGGCAGCAGTCAGGGTGTTATCACCAACGATGCCGGTCGTTTCTCCATTTCTGTTGCGCCTACTACGAGTGCGCTGGTTGTTTCCTCCACCGGCTTTGCTGCGAAGGAAGTTGCTATCAACGGTTTGCAGGAAGTAAACATTCAGCTCGCTACCATGACCGACAACCTCGGTGAGGTAGTGGTAGTAGCGTATGGTACAAGGAAGAAATCAGACCTCACCGGTGCTGTGACTTCTATTGGTCCCAAAGAATTTCAAAAAGGTAACATCAACTCTGCCGAGCAACTGCTGGTAGGTAAGGTAGCCGGTCTCTCCGTAACAACGGGCGGCGGTGCTGCCGGTGGTGGCAGCCGTATCCGCATTCGCGGAGGTGCCTCGCTGAATGCCAGCAACGACCCGCTGATCGTGATTGATGGGGTACCGGTAGAGGGGAATGGCATTGCAGGTTCAGCCAATCTGCTCAATACCATTAACCCGAACGATATAGAATCATTCACCGTTTTGAAAGATGCTTCTGCGGCTGCACTGTATGGATCTCGTGCTTCCAACGGGGTATTGATCATCACGACCAAGAAAGGTGGCAAAGGAAAGATCCGCTACAATTATAACAACCTGCTTGCCGTAGGTACCATCGCCAATACCGTTCCGGTTTTAACGGGTGATGAAATTCGTTCAATTGTGAATGCCGATGCAGCAGCAACAGGTAATAATACCTATAAGAACCTGTTGGGTACTGCCAATACAAATTGGCAAAAAGAAATTTATCAGCGCGCACCCAGCTTTGATAATACGGTGAGCGCTTCCGGTATGTTGGGTAAGATTCCCTTCCGTGCTTCACTGGGTTACCTGACCCAGGATGGTATTCTTCGCACCAACCATTTCAATCGTTTGACCGGTGCGCTGAATCTTTCCCCTAAATTCTTCAATGATCACTTGTCTGTGAACGTGAACCTAAAAGGATCGCAAACAAAAAATCGTTTCGCCAATGAAGGGGCCATCGGTAGTGCTGTTTCCTTCGATCCTACCAAGCCGGTTTATTCCGGGAACAAGAACTGGGGTGGTTTTTATGAGTGGTTGCAACCCGGTGGATTACCCGTTGATCTCGCCAACCGCAATCCTTTGGGCTTGCTGATGTTGCGCGACGACCGCTCTACGGTGAATCGTTTTATCGGAAACATTCAGCTCGATTATAAACTGCCTTTCTTCCCCGACCTGCATGTACAGGCGAATCTGGGTACGGACTACTCTTCCGGTAGTGGTAATAACAACGTAGATTCAGTGTCTGCCACTGATTACAAGACCGGCGGAAGAAGAAGTAATTATGAGCAGCAGAAAGTGAACCAGCTTGCTGATGTATCACTGTTTTATTCCAAAGAACTGAAGAGCATTAAGAGTAAGATAGATGTATTGGTGGGTCACAGCTACCAGAGCTTCCTCACCAAAGTGAGCAATTTCCCATCCTTCAGTTATCGTGCCATTGCCGACCCAACACGTCCGGCCAAGCGCGATACCATTCAGGGTTCTGAGCCGGTTTTCCTCACCGATCGTCCGGAGTATCGACTGGAATCTTATATCGGTCGCCTGAACTTCTCTATCATGGATAGATACCTGTTCACCGCTACCATCCGTTCAGATGCCAGTTCGAAGCTCAATCCCAATGACAGAACCGGTTACTTCCCTTCACTGGCTTTTGCCTGGAAGATGAAAGATGACTTATTCAAAAACTCCAGTCAACTCAATGACCTTAAGTTGCGTTTGAGCTGGGGTGTTACCGGTCAGCAAGACGGTATCGGATTTTACTCATACATCCCTCGTTATTCCCGCGGTGCACCCACAGCAGCCTATCAGTTCGGCAATACCTTTGTGAGCTACCTGCGTCCTGAAGGATATGATCCCTCCATCCGCTGGGAGTCTACCACTACCACCAACATCGGATTAGATTTCGGCTTGTTTGGTAATCGGGTTACCGGTTCGGTAGATTACTATCAAAGAACCACCAAAGACCTGCTGGCGAATGTAGCCGTAGCTGCCGGTGCTAACTTTGTGAATGAAATCGTTACCAACGTTGGAAACATCGACAGCAAGGGTCTCGAGATCAATTTGAATACCAACCTGGTTCGAAAAAGTGATTTCAGCTGGGACCTCGGAATGAATTTTACCTATAACAGAGCCCGCATCACCAACCTGCTCAAGAATCCCGATCCGAATTTCAAAGGCCAGGACGTTACCTTCATTGGTGGCGGTACCGGTAACAGCATCGGTATTCACTCAGTTGGATATGCGCCGAGTTCATTCTATATGTTCAAGCAGATCTACAATGCATTGGGCGATCCCATCGAAGGTTTGTTTGAAGACATCAACCGCGATGGTATCATCAACAACGACGACCGGTATATTTATCAGAAGCCGGCAGCCGATGTGCTACTTGGTTTCAACACGCAGCTGACCTGGAAAAACTGGTCGATGAGTATTGCAGGTCACGGTTCCTTCGGTAACTATCTCTACAACAACGTAAACTCTAACAATGCGGTATTACGGGCCATTAAGAATCCGATCAACTTCATTGGAAATGCTACCCGGGATTATATCTCCACCCGCTTTGTGAACAATCGCTACCTGTCTGATTATTATATCGACAATGCATCCTTCTTCCGGATTGATAACCTCAACTTCGGTTATAATGTAGGTAGTGTGTTCAAGAACAAAGCATCCCTGCGCATCAATGCCAGCATCCAGAACGTACTGGTGATCACCAAATACGGTGGACTGGATCCGGAGAATGCAGGTGACGGCGGTGTAGACAATAATATTTACCCGAGACCACGCGTGTATTCACTGGGTATCAACCTCGATTTTTAATTGCTAAATCGTTTGTATTATGAAACATAAGACAATGAAAAATATTCTACCTGTGCTGTTGGCCGGTATGATGTTATTTTCCTGCTCGAAGAAGCTCGATCTGTTTCCGCAGAACGACTTTACTTCACAAAATGCCTATACCAATGCTGCGGGCTATCGAAGTGTGCTGGCCAAGGTATATGGCGGACTTGCTACATCCGGTAATGCCGGACCGGCGGGCGCATCCGATATTCAAGGTCTGGATGAAGGCTCACAGTCGCCGTTTATCCGTGGCTTTTTCAACTGCCAGGAGCTGCCCACCGATGAGGCGGTAGTTGCCTGGAACGACCAGACCATCAAAGACTTCCACAACCTGAGCTGGTCCAGCTCCGATCCTTTCCTCAAAGGCATCTATGCGCGACTGGTGTACAATGTGATGGTGGCCAATGAGTACCTGCGTGAATCAACAGATGAGAAGCTGGCTTCTCGCGGTATCACCGGCAATGATGCCACCAACATTCAGGCATCGCGTGCCGAAGCGCGTTTCATTCGCGCCTTCAACTATTGGGCCATGATGGATTTATTCGGTCGTGGTACTTTTATCGATGAAACCAATAGTGTAGGTACCACCCTCCCGAAAGAAAAGTTACGGGCTGATCTGTTCACTTACATAGAGACCGAACTGAAAGCCATTGAAACCACTCTCAAAGCGCCCCGTTCCATGGAATATGGTCGTGTTGACCAGGGAGCCTGCTGGGCTTTGCTGGCACGTATGTACCTAAATGCCCAGGTATATACCGGTTCGGCCCGCTTCACCGACGCCATCACGTATGCACTCAAAGTGATCAACGGCGGTTATACGCTGCACAGCAACTATCGTGAGCTGTTCATGGCCGATAACGACAAGCGCACCGGTGAAATCATTTTTGCTGTAGGCTGCGACGGTCTCCGAACAAAGTCATATGGTAATACCTCTTTCTTTTGTCATGCCGCAGCCGGCGATGATGCCAATGATTTTGGTATCAATGGTGGCTGGTATGGTTACCGTTCTACCAAAGGATTGGCAGACCGTTTCTCTGACCTGACCGGTGCCACCGACAGAAGAGCGATGTTCATCACCAGCTCTTTCGGTGTGAGTCCTGCACAGATTGCCATCAGCGATGTAGGTAACTTCGGTAACGGACTGCATGTAAATAAGTGGCGGAATGTTCGCTCCGATGGCTTAGGCGTATCGGATGTGAACCGTGATTTTGCTGATGTTGATTTCCCTGTATTCCGTCTCTCTGAAATGTTATTGATCTATGCGGAAGCAGTACTGCGCGGCGGTACAGGCGGCGATGTTGCCACTGCTGTAACGTATGTAAACAGAATTCGCCAGCGTGCCTTCGGTAATACTTCCGGAGATATCAATTCATCACAGCTCACCACCGATTTCATTCTCGATGAGCGGGCAAGAGAATTGTATTGGGAAGGACACCGCAGAACCGATATGGTTCGTTACAATCTCCTTACCACCGGTACTTATCTCTGGCCCTGGAAGGGAGGTGTAGCATCCGGTACATCGGTAGACAGCAAGTATAATATTTTCCCAATACCTGCTTCCAACCGTACGGCTAATCCTAACCTCAGTCAAAACCCAGGCTATTAATTCAACCGATAAATCATTCAGCCATGAAGAAAATATATTCCCTCATTGTTGGTGCGCTTTTCCTGACCGGAGCCCTTACGGGATGTAAGAAGGAGGAGAACCGCATTATTTTCGAAGGCGGTGTCAATCCTGTATTGACAGCCAACTCGGTATCACCACGTGTGTTGGTGATCGCCAACCGGGATGTGCCTACCCTTCGACTCAATTGGACCAATCCGAATTACCGATTCACCACCGGTGTAAGTGCACAGGATGTGACTTACCTGATTCAGATCGATCTGGAAGGCGCCAATTTTAATAGTTCCAAGAAATATGAAAAAGTGGTCGCGCGTGACCTGGTGTTGAATTTCACCACGGCTGAGCTCAATACAGCTCTGCTGGCGATGGACTTACCAGAGAATGTGGCGCATAAGCTGGAGGTAAGAGTGATCGCTTCACTCATGAACAACAGCGTACCCTTTGTTTCCAATGTGTTGCGCATGACCGTTACACCTTACCTGGATGTTGTATTCCCTGTTCCTGCCAACCTGTATATTACGGGTGCGGCTACGCCGGGTAACTGGATGGGTGGGGGTGATCCTGAACTGCTGAGCCAGAAGTTCACGAAAATTTCCAGCTCTGAATTTCAGATCAGCAGCCTGAATATGAAAGCCAGTCAGGGCTTCTTGTTAGTGCCGGTGTATGGCAACTGGAGCAATAAGTATGGCTTCACCGGAGCCGGTCTGGGTAATAATCCCGATGGTGATAATTTCAAACCCGACGGAAGTGACTTCGTATCTCCTGGTGTTGCAGGTAACTACCGCATCAACGTAAGTTTCAAAACGGGTAAATACACCTTCACCAAACTTTAATCCTGTTCACCAAAAAAATTGCTGTTATGAATACATTTTTCCAACGAGCACTGGGTATACTGGTAACAGGTTCCATTCTGGTGGCTGCCTGTACTAAGATTGAGCAACTCCCCTTTTATGAAAAGGGGTCATCTATTACCCTTTCAACTTCGACCAGTCAGGTAACTGCTACTGCAGCCGATACTGCCCGTTCAGTATTGAGTCTTTCCTGGACCAATCCCAAGTATGGAGCAGATTCGAATACCTTCAAGTATGTGATCTCAATTGACTCCAGCGGAAGAAATTTCTCACGCGAAGTAACCCGCACTGTAGTTGGCAATCGTTCTTTCTCCTTGTTGGGAAAAGAGTTGAATGCCATTCTGCTGAACTACGGATTTGCGCTGGGTACTGCCTATGACCTGGATATTAAAGTTGCCTCTTCTTATGGCAACAACAATGAACGCTATGAATCAAATGTGGTAAAAGTGAAGGTGACACCTTACAATGATCCGGGCGCTCTTACTACACAGAATACATCGGTATCAACTTCATTGGCCAATGCGGCACAGCCATCGAATGCTTTTACCTGGACTGCCCCATTCAATGGCTTTACTGGTTCCATCACTTACACGCTGCAGTATGATTCTGCCGGTAAGAATTTTGCGAGCCTGAAAGAGATACCCATTGGTAATAATATTCTTACCCGTACGCTTACGCAGGGTGAGATGAATGAGACGGCATTAACAGAAGGCGTTGCCGGCGGCACCACCGGTAGAATTGAATATCGCATTCGTGCAGTAACTGCTCAGGGTGCCACTTCTATCTCCAACAGTGTAGCTGTTACCATTCAAACCTATATCCCTATCCTGCGCTTTTATATGCCGGGTAGTTACCAGGGTGCAACCGGTAATGGTAATAACTGGGATCCCGGATCGGCTCCGGAGTTTATTCGTGACCTGCGTCCCGGTGCAACCAATAATTTGTATTACATGTATATCTTCCTGCCTGCAGGTGCTGAGTTTAAATTCACGCAGGGTCGTTCCTGGGATGTGAACTACGGCGGTACAGGCGGTAATCTTTCCGCTGGTGGTGCCAACTTCACTGTAGCTACTTCAGGTGTTTATCGTATTTCGATTGACCGCACCGGAATGAAGTATGACATACGTGAAGGTCGCATGGGCTTTGTAGGAGGTGCTACCGGTGCCGATTGGAATCCGGGCAATACCTTCCCCAACTTCGCGATGGGTCATCCTGCCCCCAATTTGTTTGTGGGGTTAACTACTTTCACTACTGGTGGCTGGAAACTGATTGACAACAACCAGTGGAACAATGGCGATCTTACTGTCACCAATACCCGCAGCTACGGTTCGAATGGAGGCAGTGGCTCATTGTTGGTGGTGAATGATAATAATATGCCCGATATCTCTACAGCAGGTCGCTATCGTCTTATCTGGAATGGTCGCAATCCGGATGAGGTACGTTATGAGATCTCTCCCGGTACAGAAATGCGAATTGTAGGTGATGGTATTTCAGGTGTCAACGCTTGGGATCCCGGTGCTAGTCCGCAAATGACTTATCTCGGTAACGGTCGCTGGAGCATCACTGTCAGCTTGCTTGCCAACAAGGATGTTAAGTTCCTGGCGGGTAATGCATGGGGTGCATTCGACTATGAAGATGCCAGTGGTGGCAGTCAGGCAGTCGGTACAGCCAGAAGAATTCGTTGGGAAGGGGGCAATAACTTTAAGACACCAGCGACTGCCGGTACTTATACTGTTGTGCTCGATGAGAACAACCAAACGGTAACTTTTAATTAATCGAATAATTATTGACTGATTTAATGACAGCGGCTCTCTTTCATGAGAGCCGCTTTTTTTTGGAAACAGATTTTATTTAGTTCTATGTCAAGGTCCACATTTTTATTTGGGGTGCTTTTCAGTTTGCTGATGTTGAATTGTAACAAGAAATCCGGGAAGTCAGAAACTACGGTGGCTGCTGATTTTTTTGCCAAAGGAGCAGATATTGGTTGGTTGAGTGAAATGGAGTCAGCGGGGGTAAAGTTTTATAATGCCGGAGGGGAACAGCAAGATTGTGTTGATCTTTTAAAGCAGCTGGGAATTAATTCCATCCGATTACGCGTTTGGGTAAATCCGTTGAATGGCTGGTGCGGAAAGCAGGATGTAATCAATCAGGCAGTAAGGGCTTCGAAGAAAGGCATGAAAGTATTGATCGATTTTCACTACTCAGATTATTGGGCTGACCCCGGTAAACAAAATAAGCCTGAGGCCTGGAAGGCACTCTCATTTCTTGAGTTGAATGCAGCATTGGCTGTACACACAAGAGATGTATTGAACGCGTTAAAAAGTAACAATGTTGAGCCTGCGTGGGTTCAGATTGGAAATGAAATCAATGATGGACTTCTTTGGGATGATGGGAGAGCCAGCAGAAACATGGCTCAGTTCGCATCTCTGGTTAAAACTGGCTGTGCCGCTGCTAAGGAGGTGTTTCCACAAACAAAAATAATAATTCATGTTTCCAATGGCTATGACAATGGGTTGTTTCGCTGGCTCTTCGACGGACTAACGCTCAATGGAGTGGTGTGGGATGTGATTGGGATGTCATTGTATCCGACCGTCAATGATTGGAAGCTTAAAAACGAACAATGCCTGGCGAATATGCAGGATATGATCAGTCGTTATGGAAAGGAAATAATGATCGCAGAAGTTGGTATGGCGGTTGACCAGCCGGCTGTTTGCAAACAGTTCATCAGTGATCTCATCGCAAAAACGCGCTCACTTCCCGGAAACAAGGGATTGGGTGTCTTTTATTGGGAGCCTCAATGTTATAATGGATGGCAGGGATATTTACTGGGAGCCTTTGACAACAGGGGTCGTCCAACAGAAGCCATGGAAGCGTTTCAGTAAAAGAATCAACTTTTATGGGGGGAATAAATTGAAAATAATTGCAATTTAATTTAACCAGAGTTAGATTAATTACAGTACGAATAGGTCGGAGTTGTTGGATATATATAGTTATTAACTAATTACAAATGCTTTTTTCACCGAATAGTTGAATGAAGACTATTCATCACATAAAATTCATCGTTTGTTAACAGGCTTGTTCGAGATGATTGTGAAATTGGGTTGTTAAGAGCTCAATGTCCTGGATCAGTGAAATACTAAAAAATCTCCGTTACCGGCTTTTTTTTGACGAAAAGGCGAGGAGGCAACCTGTTCAAAAAATTGAATTGATTGTAGAGGTGAGTTTCGAAACTTTTGTTCAGATTTGTTTTACAGATGCATCCGGTAAGTATCGCATCCGAACATTTAACGGCAAAAAATGGAGCACTGAGATTTTGCTTTATGAAGAAAGAGAGGTAATGTTCAGCGTATTTGTAAACAATGATTTGCAAAAGAAAGACCAGAACATTGTTATGATTAGAAAGGTGAACGATGAAATAACTGCCAGGCAAAAAATTGACCTTAGCCACACGCTGTTGTATGAGGGATGGTTTAAATTAGAGTAGGCGAAAAATTGATTAACTTGGCTTTAAATTTTTATAAGTTCTAGCCATGGTTCACCGCTATATTTTACAATTCAATTCCATGCAGATAAAAAAATTAGGATTATCACTCTTGGCTGTTTTGTTGATTCAGGCAACGGTTCGATCACAGGCTTGTCTGCTTATTGATTCATTGATTGACCAACAGATAGCACAGCAACAAATTTCAGGGGGAGTAGCATATATCTATCATCAGAATAAGGTGATCGTGAAGAAGGCTTACGGATGGGCTGATCCCCGGCGTACCATTTCTATGAAGGAAAATTCAATATTTCGGATTGCTTCCAATACCAAAATAATTGTTTCTATAGCTGTTTTACAGTTGGTAGAAAAAGGATTGATCGGACTAGATGATGGCATAGAAAAATACATTCCGGCTTTTGCCAGTCAGCAAGTCATACAGGTAATGGCCGACACGTTTAACTTGGTTCAGAGAAAACGTTCCATTACCATACGGGATTTACTTTCTCACCAGTCCGGCATTGCCTCTGCCGATGAATATCCTAAGCAACGGGCGCTATATGCACGATATGGATTGAGTAATTCTCTTTCACCTAAGTTTGCAACTTTAGCTGAAGAAGTAGAACAAATCGCTGCCATGCCTCTCATGCACCAGCCAGGTGAACGATTTAGTTATGGATTAAGCACCAATGTTTTGGGTAGGCTAATTGAGCTTGTATCTGGATTATCACTTGATAAATATTTGAAGAAAAATATTTTTAGACCGCTTGGCATGAAGGATACTTACTTTTATATGCCCGAAAGCAACTCAGCCCGATTGGTCAAGATGTCATATCGGAATGCAGAAAATCAACTAGAGGAATTTTCTACTCCTCTCTTCAATATCGATTATCCATTGCTGGACAACAGCAAGTATTATTCTGCGATCGGCGGACTCGTATCTACGGTGACTGATTTGGGAAATTTTCTTCTTTGTCTTTTACAGGAGGGGGCGTATTCCGGAAAGAGGATAATTGGTAAGGAAATACTGGAACAATTTTGGACCAATCAATTGGGGAATAAGACATTTATTTTTGGTGGAATAACTTCGAGCAATAATTTTGGACTAGGTGTAGGACTGACTACGAAGGCAGGACAAAAAATGAATGGCGCATCAGAAGGTAGTTTTTTCTGGGGAGGCGCATTCAATACTGCCTATATGGTAGATCGAAAAAGAAAGCTTATCACTATATTTTTCTTTCAGCGCACACCATTTGTATTGCCGTGGTTTCTATCACAATTAGAAAAAACTGCCATTCAGTGTGTTGATCAAATGAAGAATTGAGCATCTTTCAGTAGCTGATTAATTTGAAAGTCTGCTCATGTCTTTTAGCGAATATCTCTTGCTGAGGGGATGAAAATATTCCCACGAGTGCAGGTACTCCTGGTAACAGGGAATACGCTGTAAAGAGGTTGTTTGCAGCGGTCCACTGACACCAACCCCATCCCAATTCCAAAGGGTGCCACTCACTGCATCAAGAATTCCATTTTTCACCCGCATCAACTGAAGTGATTTTTCTCCCAACTTATTTTCATAAGCATGAAAAGAAGTTGAATCATTTTCTATTACAATTATTAGTGGTAGTCCGGGAAGTGAATCGATGATCTGCTTGTATTGTAACAATTCATTCCAATCATAACAGCGGGCTGCTGTTCTGGTGCTGATGCCGAGCACCCAGGATTTTGCCTGCCAGGATAAGCTATCTCTTTTGGTAAGCTGACTTTTAGATTTGCCGGCTTCATAGGCAGCCATTTTATTGATAGGTTCCTGATAATTGCTGTCCGGTTGTAAAATCAATGTATTGGGATGCGCTCTTTTCCACGCACCCAAAGCCACCTGACGCGATGGAACTTCGGTAAGTAGTTGACCTTTTAAAGAACCCGCAATACATTCTCCGGTAGATTGTCGCCACCAGCTTTTCGTAGTTGCATCTTCCAGCATGGCATTGAAATGATCCATGCCTACCAGACGAAATGTTTCAACATGGCCGTTGACTACCGGACTATACACTCTGCCGGTGCGGCAAACGGTACAGTAAGTTACCATGAGGTGTGTGTCACCAATTGTGTCTCTCACCTGGTGATGATAGCCAATTTGCTGAATGGGGTAGGCGTGCGCAGTGCCGTTGATTTCCACTCCTATTACTAACTTCTCATCACCTACCTGATTTTTATCGGCCGATACCAGTCGAACTACCTGAGGTTGATAAAACATTTTATCAGCCTCC
>JBEIUM010000188.1:0-5355 GCA_040374385.1 Sediminibacterium sp.
CAATATACAATATTGCGGAGCCGTTTCATCTTCCGACCAAACGAAACCATTATCCAGGTGAACACCTGCCAGCGACCTACCCTGTAAAAATCGATCATCTTGTATCAATCGTCCTGTTGGCAATAGATCTGCGTCATATTCCATGCAGCGATTGGTATTGAACTGAAGCATCCACTCATCTGATTTTCCACCCAGCGTAAAATAGGGATGCCAGCCCTCTGCTATGGGTATTTCAAACGCATTATGATGCCAAAGGGTACTTGTGATATGCAAGGAAGCACCTTCCCTCAAAATCCACTCCAGCTCAACTTGATAGGGGAAGGGGTAGCCGGGATCAGATCCATCATAGGCTCCCCGCAGACATACGCCTGCACTTTTTTCATTGGCATAGGTTGATGTGATCTCAAAGAGGGTATCATACATTAAACCATGGATGGCATGTGCACCGAGATATTTTTTTTGAACCTGGTATGTTTCCCCCAACCAGGCATATTGTCCGTTCCGTAGCCTGCAGACAAATGGACTCAACCTGGCACTCTGAAAGGCATTGCCAATTTTTTCTTTGGCTGCTGCCAAGCCTTCAAAGCCCCAAACCAGGTTAAAGGGTTTCCCCTTCACTGGTAGCTCGAATCGATTCAGCAACCCCCCGAGGGAATAAATTTCGGCCGATATGCCGGCATCATCCTGCAAGGTAACTGCTGATAACCCCTGCTCATGATGAATGGAAACGGAAAATGCCATATCCGAAAATAAACAGAAAAAGACAGGTATGGCGGGAATTGGACTGTTAAAAAACTAACAACCGTTAACGTGCCCGCGGAAAATAGTATTTTTGCCCCTCAATAACCTTCCGTATGGCCTATACCCCGCAGCATCCCATCCGCATGGTCACATCGACCAGCCTGTTTGATGGTCATGATGCCTCTATTAATATCATGCGCCGCATTTTTCAGTCCAAAGGGGTTGAGATCATTCACTTGGGCCATAACCGCAGCGTACGTGAGATCGTTGAGTGTGCCATACAGGAAGATGTGCAGGGCATAGCTGTTACCAGTTACCAGGGGGGCCACCTGGAATTTTTTAAATACATGAAGGATCTGCTGGATGAATGGGGATGCGGACACATAAAAATTTTTGGCGGTGGCGGCGGTACCATTCTTCCCACTGAAATTGAACAGTTACACCAATATGGCATCACCCGACTGTATAGTCCGGATGACGGCAGAAAAATGGGACTCGAAGGGATGATTGAAGATGTGATTCAGCATTGTGATTTTGCATTACCAGATATCGATCCTACGCTACCAGCATCCGAGAACAGGAGCGCTGTAAAGAAACTGGCCCGATTAATTTCCATGGCCGAGAAGGGAACCCTCCAAGGGACTATTCCATCGGTAGATCGTATCATACCTGTTATTGGCATCACCGGAACCGGAGGGGCAGGGAAAAGTTCAGTGACCGATGAATTGGTGCGAAGATTCTTACTACAGACCACCGATAAAAAACTCGCCATCATTTCCGTTGATCCCTCCCGAAAAAAAACCGGGGGTGCTTTATTAGGTGACCGTATTCGCATGAATGCTATTGATCACCCGCACATATTCATGCGGAGCATGGCAACACGCAATGATAACAAAGCCCTCAGCAGTCATGTACCCCAGGCGGTAGCTTTGTGTAAGCAGGCCGGTTTCGATGCCATCATTGTTGAGTCGGCCGGGGTCGGACAAAGTGATGCTTCCATTGTAGAGGGATCGGATGTAAGCATATATGTGATGACGCCGGAATATGGTGCCGCCACACAACTGGAAAAAATCAATATGCTTGATTTTGCCGACCTGATCGCCATCAATAAGTTTGATAAGCCCGGGGCAGAAGATGCATTACGTGATGTGAGTCGTCAATATCGTCGCAATCACCAGATCTGGGATGAGGAAGCCGATATACCGGTTGTTGGTACCATCGCAGCTCAATTCAATGATGCGGGCGTAGATGAATTATTCGTTCGGCTCATGCTGCAGGTAGAGAAAAAAACCGGTATTCGTTTAACGTCTACTGCTGCTGCATCCATCCCTGCATCTTCCGGCATGTCTCGTGTGCAAATCATTCCTGCTGCCAGAACCCGCTACTTATCGGAGATCACTGATACCCTGGCAACCTATGATCGCCAGGCGAATGAACAAGCAATATTGGCCTCCCGATTGTATCGATTAGAAGGAGCTCGTGAATCACTGGCTGAATCGCCGGCACATACATCAGCAGCAGCCATCCTGCAGGAAAAAATCGAGGAGCACAAACGCCAATTATCTCCTGAAACCACCGAGCTGATCAGTCATTGGCCATCACGGGTCGAGCAATATGCCGGTGCCTTCCTTTCATACAAAGTTCGCGGACAGGAATTCCGGCAGCCGCTTCAGTTTACTACGCTGAGCGGATCGACCTTATCACGCGTCGTATTACCCCGATTTTCAGATTGGGGCGATATCGTACGCTGGCAAATGCAGGAAAACCTGCCGGGTCATTTTCCCTTTACGGCAGGTGTATTCGAGCTGAAAAGAAAAGATGAAGATCCTACCCGCATGTTTGCCGGCGAAGGCCCGCCCGAAAGAACCAATAAGCGATTTCATTATCTCTCACAAGACCAACCCGCCATCCGTTTATCTACTGCCTTTGACAGCGTTACCTTATATGGTGAAGATCCTGCCATGCGTCCCGATATCTATGGTAAAGTAGGTAACAGTGGTGTTAGCATCGCTACCCTGGATGATGCGAAAAAATTATACAGCGGCTTTGATCTCTGTGATGCCCGTACTTCTGTCAGTATGACCATCAACGGGCCAGCACCTATTTTACTGGCCTTCTTCCTGAATGCAGCCATTGATCAACAATGTGAACAATGGATAACGGAGCATAACCAATGGGAGCGCGTTGAACAATGGATGCGTGAAAATATTCCGGAAGCCGCACGACCTATTTATTCTGATACGCATCAGCCGGGGGTATTGCCGGAAGGGAATACCGGACTCGGATTGCGCTTATTAGGAACGAGTGGAGATAAGGTATTGCCGAAAGCTGTATACGATGAGATACGTGCGCGCACGCTCTCATTGGTAAGAGGCACTGTACAGGCAGATATTTTAAAGGAAGATCAGGCACAGAATACCTGCATCTTTTCAACGGAGTTCGCTTTACAGTTGATGGGCGATGTACAGGTTTATTTCAGTGAGCACCAGGTAAGAAATTTCTATAGCATCAGCATCAGCGGCTATCACATTGCTGAAGCCGGCGCTAATCCGATCACCCAGCTGGCATTCACACTGGCAAACGGATTTACCTATGTCGAATACTTTCTCAGCCGGGGTCTTTCCATTGACGACTTTGCAGGCAATCTTTCCTTTTTCTTCAGCAATGGTATGGATCCTGAGTACAGTGTGATTGGTCGCGTAGCCAGACGCATCTGGGCGAAAGCCATTCGCTATAAGTATAAGGGCAACAGCCGCTCACAAAAATTAAAGTACCATATTCAGACGAGTGGGCGCAGCCTGCATGCGCAGGAAATTGATTTCAACGATATCCGCACGACCCTGCAGGCGCTATATGCCATCTATGACAATTGTAACAGCCTGCATACAAATGCTTATGATGAGGCCATCACTACGCCAACAGAGGAAAGCGTACGCAGAGCCATGGCCATACAGTTGATTATTAATCGGGAATTGGGTACCGCACTCACTGATAATTTTATACAGGGTAGTTATATGCTGGAAGCCCTCACCGATTTGGTGGAGAAAGCCGTACTGGCCGAGTTTGATCGTATTTCTGAGCGAGGCGGTGTTTTAGGTGCCATGGAAAGAATGTACCAACGTCATAAAATACAGGAAGAGAGCATGTATTATGAAACGCGAAAACATTCAGGCGAACTGCCCATCATTGGCGTAAATACTTTCCTGAGCAAGAAGGGGAGTCCTACCCTGATACCGGATGAAGTCATTCGCAGCACGCGGGAAGAAAAAGAACAGCAGATCGCTAACCTGCATACCTTCCAGCAGCGGAATGCCTCATTGGCAACGGCAGCCCTGAAGCGCTTACAGGAAGTGGCTTTACAAAACGGCAACCTGTTCACCGAATTGATGGAAACCGTAAAATACTGCTCCCTCGGACAAATTACGGCTGCATTGTATCAGGTGGGCGGACAATACAGGCGGAATATGTAGTAGCCGGATTTTTCACATATCAATTCTTAACTGTAATTTTGAACATGCGCTATTCTTTTTTTCTCAGCTTACTCTGCTGCTTGATTTTTTCCGGGTCATTCGCACAACCCGGTCGTCGATACGATTCTACCCTGAAATTGGGGAAGGCCGGCTTTAAGCTTTCCTGTAACAATAAAGGAGTGGAAAAGAACAACCTGACTATTGCGCCCGTTGGATTCGAAAACACCGCCCGCGACGTGACGTTTGAGGTGAAGGGCCGCGTTAATAGGGCGGAAGTGGATGACTTGAATATGGATGGCTTTCCCGATCTGATCGTATATGTGAACCTGGCGGGTGATAAACCCAAACTCAATATCATAGGTGTTAGTTCCGATAAGAACCAGGGTTTCCAGCCCATTTATTTTCCGGATATTTTAGATGACCCGAAGATCAAGCCCGGATATAAGGGCAACGATGAATACTATCTCATGGAGGGGAATCTTGTACGCAGATTTCCGCTCTATGCAGTCGAAGATACGGCTCGCTTTACTGGCATGTATCGACAGGTAATGTACCGGGTCATTTTGGGTGAAAGAGGAGAACTAAAGTTCAAAGTAGCCCGCAGTTATGACTATGCCCGTCAGCAGTAATGCTCCTGATCGGCCGCTTTAAATTTCGATGAACACGATTACCCCTACTTTTTTTGGCGTAATTTTATATTAACATGCCTGTCTCGGAATGCGCTGACCGGCTGCCCGCATACTTTCTATCATCACATTTTTTACCATGAAAAAATTCATCACTGCAGTCGGCTGCTTTCTTCTTTCCAATGCACTTCCCGCCCAGGAAGCAACTACAAGCGCAGATGCCAATCGGGTAACCTTACCCAATGGCTGGAGTCTTTCGCCTGCAGGCAGAAGTTTACCATTGGGTGATTTGCCGCTGAATATGGTGGTCAATCATGCCGGTAACCGCATCGCCGTTGCTAACAACGGACAAAGTATTCAAAGCATTCAACTCATCGATCCGGCCACTGAGAATGAACTCGATAGGGTAATTGTTTCACGCAGCTGGTATGGACTGGTATTCAGTGATGACGATAAAAAACTCTATGTGGGTGGTGGGCATGACAACCGTATTCTCATTTATAACACCGACAATGACC
>JBEIUM010000138.1:0-6794 GCA_040374385.1 Sediminibacterium sp.
GGGGAATAACCTGCTCGAAAAGATGAAGACACCGCCCGGTGCCATACCCGATAGTTTCGCCATTGATTTTACTTACCTCCACCAAGGAAAAAAACTCACTTTCGATGCTGACCATTTTCCGGAAGATTTTGATTCCACCTACACCTTCGTAGAGCGAACCGATCGCCTGGTTAAAAAAGGTAACGGACTTCAGGCAGCTATCGCAGACTTTAGTTTACAGACCCTTTCAGGAAATGATACAACGACTGCGCTTTTGAGCGGTTCGGGAACCTATTTGCTGGTATTGGCACAGAACTGCAATGAGGTCGGGGAATGGAAGGATATGTATAGTAAAGTGCATGCGGCGGCCCAACAAAAAGGTATTTCCGTTTGGTTGGTGACAGCTGAATCGACTGCAGCTGAAGCTAATTTTCCCGGCCACCAAATTCTCAAGGGCGATGCGACGGTTATTAAAACGGCTGCCCGCGTTGTGCCTACTTATTTTCTGATGGAGGGTGCTACCATTCGCAAGAAGATGGCAGGTGCCAGGGTGAATGTACCGGCCGATATCCTCCCCTGATTCCGGATAAAAAAGAAAAGCGGCTGCCGGAAAAGTTGAAATAACTTCCTGCAACCGCTCTCCGCAAGCTCCCGTTATTTTTCGGGATGATGGGGTATCCTTATTTCTTCAGCATACCCTTTATAACTCCAATAATGGCCATTAAGGCGCCCCCACCGACACCACCGCCGGCCAGGTTTTTAACGATGCCACCAATGTCCATGGCAGCAGCCGCATCGCCGCCCATGCCAAGCATACCGAGCAGCTGACCGCCCAGCGCACCGCCAGCAATACCGGCAATAGAATTACCGATAGTGCCCAGTGAGTTGTTGGGCATTAATTTACCGGCTAAATTTCCTCCAACAGCTCCGGAGGCGAGTTGAATCAAGAGAGGTACCAATTCCATACTAAAAGGGTTTTGGGGTTATTGAATGTTAAAAATTCGGGATGTTTTTTAACATTTCCAAGAAAATGACCCAAAAACTTTCAACAAATTATATATAAATCGTATTTGTACAAGGACAGGGATATCTCCCTTGAACAAAAGGTCGAAAGGAGGTGGTTTATTTGATGATCACCTCTTTCACTACCTCGGTTCCGAAGGCCTCATTGATGCGTGTAATGATCAATGGCTTTTGGTACATCAATTCCTGTTTGAGGGGAGCAACAGGTGTTTCGATGAATAGTTTGTGTTGTATGAGTTGTATGCGGGAAGTGTATTGCGCCACTGTTTTTCCCATGATCTGTTCCCAGATCTCTTCAATGCGGGCAGCCTGTAATCCATCGCGTAATCGACTCTTCTCCAGGAACCGGCGGATGGCTTCACCAATGTGCATCGTAGACATGCCTCAAATGTACATCTTTCCTTTTTCCCGCCCGATCAAACTGCAATCAATTGATAAGGAACACCCAGTGGATCAAGATGCGCTTTTAACCTGTCGGCATCCGTATCGGTGATGAATACCTGTCCTTTCCCTTCCACCACCACCCTTTGCAGTAATTGATGCATGCGGGTACCATCGAGTTTTTCAAACAAATCATCCAGCAGTAAAATAGGGGGGAAGCCCTTGGTGTTTTCCAGCACCTCCCATTCTGCCAGCTTCAATGCAAAGAGAAGGCTCTTGCGTTGGCCCTGCGATGCTTCGGCTTTAAAAGGCTGCTGTCCCATTTGAAATACCAGGTCATCGCGGTGTGGTCCGCGGGTGGTGCGCGCCAGCACCATATCTCTTTCCCGGGTTTCAGCCAGTAATTGTGAAAAATCTTTTTGCTGCAGTTGACTTTCATAAATGGCAGCGAGGCGATCGTTGCTGCCGGCAATTTGTTGGTACAAACGCATCACCATCGGCAGAAAGGAAGCGAGAAAATCTTTCCGCGATCGGAACAAGAAAATGCCATATTGGATCAACTGGTTGTTGATGACCTGCAGCAGTGCCTCGTCTACGGATCCATTTTTCTGCACTTGCTTCAACAAGTGATTACGCTGGGTTAGGGTTCGCTGGTAAGCAATGAGCTGTTGTAAGTAATGGGGGTCAAGTTGGCTGAGAATTGTATCCAGCCACTTACGCCTTTCCTCGCTAGTGCCCGTTATGAGTGAGGCATCATCGGGCGCGATCATCACAACGGGAAAGCGACCCATAAAAGACGATAATTTTTTTAGCGGTTCACCATTTACTAATAATTCTTTCTTCCCATTCTCACGCAGAATGCTGGTTACACGGAATTCATCTTGCATCAAACGAAAATCACCCTCCAGCCGAAAGCCTTGCTGCCCATGTGCAACATTGGCCGCATCACTGCGGTGAATGTGGCTGCGGGAAAAACAGAGAAAATAGATGGCATCGAGTAAATTGGTTTTTCCGCTGCCATTGAGTCCGGTAATGCCGGTTACCCTGCCTTGGAAGGAAAAGGCGGACTGTAGGTAGTTCCTAAACTGATAAAGTGATATTTCCCGGAGGAAGAACATGGGGCGCAAATTAATCTGAATCGCTCTAATCACCCTCAACAGATTCATTTGTGGATTAAAAACATAAGTGTTGGTGGCGATTTGATTGAAACCAGCTATTTTTATAGCAAATTTTCACGTTGAAGACCATCCTTTCGGCAGCACAACTGGCCATCACCTGCAAGCGGCTGGCGCATCAGATACTGGAACAGCATCCTCAGATGGAGCAGACTGTTCTGATTGGATTGCAGCCCCGGGGTGTATTCTTCAGCAATCGCATTGTAGAAGTATTGCAGTCCATCGCTCCCGCGCCGGTACACTACGGTCAGCTGGATATTACATTTTACCGCGATGATGTGCGGAAGGGACTGCATGTAGCCAATAAAACATACCTGCCTTTTGATATAGAGAATAAGAAAGTGATTCTGGTAGATGATGTGTTGTATACGGGTCGTACCATTCGGGCGGCATTGGATGCCCTGCTTGATTTCGGACGTCCGGCGGAAGTGTCACTTTGTGTATTGATTGACCGTCGGTTCAGCCGGGAACTGCCCATACAGCCCGATTATACCGGAAAAGTGATCGATACCATCGTATCGCAGCGGGTGAAAGTCAACTGGCAGGAGAATGAGGGGAGTGATGAAGTGATACTGCTGGATAATTAAAATCTATTATCTTTGCTTTTTAATGAAACTGTCTGCCAAACACCTCTTAGGTATTAAGGACCTCTCACCCGGCGACATCCAATTAATTTTATCTACTGCAGCCCGATTCAAAGAAGTATTACAGCGACCTGTAAAGAAGGTGCCGTCTTTGCGTGATGTAACCGTAGTGAACCTCTTTTTTGAGAATTCTACCCGCACGCGTATCTCCTTCGAACTTGCTGAGAAAAGATTGTCGGCCGACGTGTTGAATTTTACCGCATCTGCCTCTTCCGCTGCCAAGGGTGAAACCTTGCTGGATACGGTTAACAACATCCTCAGCATGAAAGTGGACATGGTCGTGATGCGACACAGCGCTTCCGGTGCGCCCCATTTTCTGGCACAGCATATTCCTGCGGCCATCATCAATGCGGGGGATGGCATCAATGAACATCCTACCCAAGCGCTCCTGGATGCATTTTCCATGCAGGAAAAGTTTGGCAAGTTGGAAGGATTGAAAGTGGCGATCATCGGTGATATCATGCACAGCCGTGTGGCATTGAGTAATATGTATCTGCTGCGTAAAATGGGAGCAGAGGTGACCGTTGCCGGTCCGCCCACCTTGATTCCACCTCACCTGGCCGAGGCCCTGGATGTGCGCGTAGAATACGATCTGGTGCGTGCCCTGCGCTGGTGTGATGTAGCCAATGTGCTGCGCATACAACTCGAACGACAAAACCAGCCACTGTTCTCTTCACTGCGGGAATACAATCTTTTCTATGGCATCCGTCAGGAGGTGCTGCGCAAACTCGATAAGGAGATTGTGATCATGCACCCCGGTCCGATCAATCGCGGTGTTGAATTAGACAGTGATGTGGCGGATGGTCCGCATTCGATCATTTTGCACCAGGTTGAAAATGGGGTGGCTGTGCGCATGGCAGTGTTGTACCTGCTGGCAGGTAGGGATTCGGAAGCCTGATAAAAGCTTTTGTATCCCAAAAATTGCTTTATTTCGTTATATAAATAATCTAATCGGTCATGTCTAGAATCTGCCTGTTCCCGGGAACCTTTGATCCTGTTACCCTGGGTCATGTAGACATCATCAATCGGGCACTTCCCCTCTTCGATAAGATCTATGTAGGTATCGGTATCAACGCATCGAAAAGTCCGATGTTCACCCCCGAGCAGCGGATGCAGTGGGTGGCAGAAATTTATGCCAATGAGCCGCGCGTGGAGAGTGTGATGTATGAAGGACTCACCATTCATTACTGCCAGATGATTCAGGCGAACTTCATTTTACGCGGCATCCGTTATGTGAGTGATTTTGAATATGAAAAAACGATCGCTGATGCCAATCGGACGCTCGACAATAAGATAGAAACCGTTTTCCTGACGGGTGAGCCCAAATACACTTCTGTTGCTTCTACCATTGTACGCGATATCATTCGCAATGGGGGAGATGCGAGTCCCTTCCTGCCGGAAGAGGTAGCCCGTTCTCTAAAGTCACTGAACTAATCTGTTACAACAAGCCTGCCCTCGTAACAATGTCACGGATATTGTCATAGCTGGCTTCGAGGAAGCGTGGCAAATCTGCCTGCTTAACCCAGCGAATATGGGTGATGTCTTCAGATATTTGAGGAATAAGGGGTAAATAGGAAGGTGCCGACATCATGAACCAATGGGTAGTTTTTCTGGTGGAAAGTCCGGTAAAACGATCGACGTATTCGTGTTCTGTTGTTCCCACGAGGCCTTTCATGGTGATGGCGAGTATGCCGGTTTCTTCTGCCACTTCGCGCTTTGCTGCTTTCTCGGGGGTTTCGCCGGCATCTATTTTCCCTTTGGGTAAATCCCATTTTTCTCTGCGGAAGATCATCAGCAGTTCGTCATTTTCATTTACGATCACGCCGCCTGCCGCTTCAATCCATTGTTGATTATTCATACCTGAAATGTGTATACAAAGTTACGCATTCCCGTCAGGTGACCCCTGAAATGCGCTTACTTTTGTAACATGACCCATCAAAAAGCCGTCGCAGAGAAATTATTGCAGGTAGCTGCTGTACAATTACGCCCCGATGCGCCCTATACCTGGGCCAGTGGCTGGAAGAGTCCCATCTACTGTGATAACCGCCGAATCTTGTCCTTCCCCTATGTGCGGGATTTTATTAAAAGTGAAATGTGTAATGTAGTGTTCGAACATTTTCCTGCGGCGCAATTGCTGGCAGGAGTAGCCACTGCCGGCATTCCCTGGGGTGCCATGGTTGCCGATCAGCTCAAGTTGCCATTCATCTATGTGCGACCTAAGCCCAAGGAGCATGGGATGGGAAATCAGATTGAAGGTTATTTTACGCCGGGACAACCGGTGGTGGTGATTGAAGACCTGGTATCGACCGGAAAGAGCAGCCTGCAGGTGGTGGAAGTGTTGCGGGCAGCAGGGGTGCAGGTGGTCGGTATGGTCTGTATCTTCAGTTACGGGTTTCCCCAGGCCGATGAAGCTTTTGAAAAGGCCGGTGTTCCCCTGCGAGCATTAACACAATATGGCACATTAATTGAAAAAGCAATTGAGACCGGTGCTGTAAGTGCCGACCTGCAGGCGACCCTGGAGGAGTGGCGACAGAACCCGGCTCAGTGGAAGCAATAAATTTTAAGCCATGCATAAACAACTGATGCTTTTTTGCTGCTGTATGTTGCTCTTAGCCGGCCGTTCAGTGGCTCAACAACCCAAATCTCAATGGGTAACCATTAAATCTGCCAATCTGCGCTGTTGGGAATGCAAGGAACGTCTGGAAAGGCAGCTGGTGATAGTGAATAAGGCGGAAATGGAGAGTGGCATTATCCAGTGGAAAATACAGTTACTGCAAGGGGAAATTAAATTACAGTATTGGCCCGACCGTACCTCTCCGGATGCGATCAGGGTGGCAATGAACAATGCCGGATTTGATGCAGATTCCTCTCTGGCTGTCCAGGATGCTTACCTGGCTTTACCACCCATCTGTAAGCGCCCTGCTGATGGGGGTGGACAGAAAAAGGGTGCTCCGCCTTGCCATGTTCAACCTTATTATTGATTATAGCCGAAAATCAGACAAGCGATGCTTACCGGCATATTTGACGGGGATGCTGCGGGTGATAAATGAGCGGCTGCCGCGGGCAGTGCCGTCTACCGTTATGAGTACTTCCCCGCCGAGCAGTACTGAAAGTCCTGCATTATAAAAAGCGGGCATGTTCACCAGTAGTCGGGCTGGAACGGTGAAGTCTGCGGAAGCGGGTATCAGCACGGTAGAGTCGATCAGGAGGCTGCCCAGGTTCCGGCCTTCCAGTGCGACTTCGGCTTTCAGTTCCCGGAGGGTCATGCGGTAGGGGTTGGGGTTATGGAACACAAGATGTCCGGTTACGGTACTGGTTGTTAACCCGGTTTCGGTGGTCTTCCAATCTGCTATCCGTACGAAGCTCAGCTCTTGTGGTGTGCGACAGGCTGACAGGCTTAGCAAGTAGGTAAGGGCCAGTAGCAGTGGGTACCGAAGGGTAGGAGAGACGATCTTTGCTTTTCTGTATTTCATGCGGAGGGGTATAACGAATAAGATGAAATCGAGCACTAATATATTTAGTTTTACCGGGTTTTAAATGGATAATTTTATCTTCCAATATATTTAGCAGCTTAAAATTAATGTAATTAATA
>JBEIUM010000039.1:0-15988 GCA_040374385.1 Sediminibacterium sp.
AGCCCGTTACAAAAAACCAATTTAACTTTTTAAACCCGGGTATTTTATTGGAGAGCAATCCGTTCAATTTATATTCAACATGCCCTTCCAACATAAAATCAGATTGATTACTGAATTGATAATAGGGAGCCAGTTGAAATGAACTCATGAATGGATTAGCAACTATAGTCTGGTTGCCATTGATGTGAAGGTAATCAGGAAGGTAGGCCTTGGTTTGACCGATAAAACCTGCCGCTATCAGGTTATATTCCAAACTACCCCCGGTTTTCAGATTTATTTCTTCATTGACACCCAGTGACCAACGGTTGAACTGAACATCACTTCCGAACCATCCTGAAATTCCAGAAGTAAATGAGGCGGAAATAGTCGGATAAGCAGTCTCTGCCAGAATACGGGCATTGGGAAGTTCGATGTATTTACCACCAGGTCGCCACGTCAATGCGACACGCATTTGAGTTGCCTGGTGGCGCGGCATGGTGGCACCTGCGGTTTCACCGGGATCATTGGGTGTATAAATTCTCTTATAGGGATTACTCCAATTAGCAGGATTTAATAAGTTCCTGAGTGGATAACGATCTTGAAAGCGGAATGAGGCTGACAAGTTGATACCTTCTCTTAAACGTATGGAAGTATTTAAGTTGAAAAATTTAGCTTCAAATATTTTCATATGGTTGGCACCATACAAAAGGGTTGCAAATGTATTGCTCCGCTCGTCAATTGGATTCGATGGGTTGAACTGATATACAGCACTTCCAAAACTGACACTGACAGATTTCCGCTCTTGTCCGCCCCAGAAATAGGAAGTACCAAGGGATGCATTGAGATGTTTGTTATCAAATCCGTAACGCAAAGTAGGGGTAATAGCCAATAGCTTTCTGTCTTCCCACCTTTTATTATAGGAAGGCGATGTTTTAAGAACCAGTCCCTCGACCGTGTTATAATCGATTGAATTGATGATTGGATCTATGCTAATGAGTTCTTTGGTCTTAAGCTTTGAGAATGTTTTTCCGGTTAAGATGATATTGCCGAGCGTGATTTTATTCCTGATTTTATCGAGTGAATCGAGATAGGCGGGCTGTTTTCGCACCTGTTCCAGACTATCTTTCTTTTGATAGTCCCTGACTTCCTCCGATAACAATGGTACCGGGCGGATGCTATCCCAATAAGCGGCTGATTTTTTATTCGAACTATCGTAAAATTTAATGAGGGTATTATCGAAGAATTTTTTAGAAAAGCGTGGTTTGAGATTAAACTGGTCATAAACCTCCAGAAAATTGCCATAAAAATCGAAACCCAGTACCTTACCTGATGGATACAAAACCTGGTTCTTGATAACCCAGGTAGTTCCGGTGGGTACCTGTTGCTGAACAATGCGTAAGGTATCTAAAAGTTCTAACTGCTGTTTTTTCAGCAACATTAGATCAACACTATGAATGTACCAGTCACCTTCAGTGATGTTAATATAACCCGTAAAAAGTGGCTCATAGGTTCGTTTGGGAGTCACTTTGATTCGATTGACTTCAATGCCATTTTCAAAAAATGTTCCCTCAAACTTGTAACGATAATAATTCAACGCTCCCGTTGATATAGGGGAAATAAACCCTCTTGGATTTAACCCCTCCCCTATTTGTATAACATTTCTATAAAAGTTGATGTCTTGTGGTGTATTAAAACCAAAGCCGCTGCTGCTGCCACTTACGCGTGTTGATACGACCTCTATCTTACTTTTTCCATTGCTATCTACCGATAAACGGGTAAGCGACTCAGAAAGATAAATCATTCTTTTTTTAGTCTTGTCGCCACCCACTGTATCTTCATCAACAAAAGTTATTTTCTGCCCGAATAATCGTTTTGGATAACTCCTGAGCTGCAACTGTCCTTTTACATATACCTCACATTGATAGGCCGTCAATTCCTTTAAATGTTCCTTGCGGGCAGCGATTGCTTTTCGGATAATGGCATAAGCGGGATCTTCGGCCGAAGTACTTACTTCAACCTGTGCCAACTGATATTGCCTCGGACTTAAAACGAAATCGATGTTAAGGTCAGTTCCTTCTACCTTTATTTTTTTTTCGACAGTGGTATAACCTACATACTGGCAAACCAGGATATATTCTCCCGGATTGAGTTGTAACTGATAAAGCCCCTTTGCATTGGCAGAAACTCCCCGGGTTGTGCCCTTTACTATAATAGAAGAAAACGGAAGAATTTGTCCGTTGGGGTCTTTCACATACCCGCTGATTTCAGCGGCGATTGCAGACTTGCAAAATAAAAAAGTAGCAATGAAAAGAAGGGAGATGACTTTTTTTAACCTCATATATCTATTACGTGTAACATGGCAAAATGTTACAAAAACTGCGCCAAAAAAATGCGGAAATGCGATTACTCTAAATTAATGCTGACAATTGCCCTGGCGATGCGGCGAAGGTGATATCCGGTAAGTGCACCCATGCCACTGACCAATCCACCCACTAAGCCAGTAACCAGTATTAATATCACCGAGGAATGACCCAGTGATAACATAGGGGCTACTTTTTGAGAGAGCAGATGCTCATTGGAAACATCCTTGAAAAATGCCAGCAGCACCCAGAGCAGGAACATGCCTGTAAAGCCGGCAAAAAAAGTAGTGAAAGCGCTTTGACGAATGGCCAATGCAATTAAAGCGGAAGAAAATACAAAAAACCACCAAGGGAAATTAGTATATACACCCACCACATAACCCAGATATGCCGTAAGAATAATTGAGGTCAGTAATTTCATTATTGATAAGCATTAGTTGGAGAAAGTCATTTTCCATTTTATCTGATCACTCGCAGCAGCTGCATCCCGCTTTAAAAAGAGGGCTTTATTATATGTTCCTTCTACCCAGTTATTTACAAAAGTATCGTAGTAGACACTACCGGGATTGCCACTTTGTCCGCCGGCATACACACAATAAGCCTCTGTTTCGGGTGTCAGGTGCACAACCATCCGCCAGCCGGGTCCGTGGTTACTCTTGGTGGCATTGATGATGTTCTCACCGCCGCCGATGGCCAGGTGAAGGCGACTCAGCGCCGGGATTTTTAAAAGATGTTGAATATAGGTGTCTTTGAATGCAGACCAGGTGATTTTATTACCGGTTTCCAGCGTTTCGAGGTGTTTTATAGCCTTGCGGCATGCTGCCATAACAGCATCCTGAATGGTTTCCACTTTGCCTTTGGTCTGTATGTCATCGGCCATAAAATCTCCCTTCCCTTTTAACATCCTCTCCAGTAAAGAATAAGAGTCTGGCCAAGGTAGTGTTAGCTTTGAAGCCGCCATCTCATCACTCCAGATCACAGACTCGAGGCTATCCCAGATGCATTGGAAGACGGTTGCCCCCTTTTCCTGCGGATTGTTTTGCAGGTTCCAATTCTCCAGTTCTGCGATGAACTTTTTTTCATTGGGTGTCAGGGTATTTTTATCGATGTACTTAACCAGTGCCGGACGGGCCATCTCTGCAAATACATTATAATTACTGGTCTGCAGTTTCATCATGTCTTGCGGTGTAATATTATTCATTGCTGACAGCCGCTGATTGATAATGATTCCTCTGTAGAGCGGGAAGTGCCCTGCAGAACCCAGATAATATGGGTAGGTGGAGTCGACCGGCTTTTGATTGGCACTGCTCACAAATCCCCTGAGGGGATTCATCATTGCAGGATTCTCCTGCATGGGGATAAAGCCTTGCCACTGATAAAACGAATCGGTACCCGGCATAATGAAGTCCCCCTGGTGCTTCCACTTAGCGATGAAGCTACCTTGCTGGCGGATAGCAATATCGCCACCCTTGGATGCAAATACAAAATTTTGGCCGGGGCAAGTCCAGTGACTCACTGCCTCGACATAATCTTCATAATTTTTTGCCCGATTTAAAAGCAAGAAAGCCTTGATGCCTGCATTTCCTGTGGTGGCTGTCCATTTCACCGATAGCGTGAGGCCGCGAGCGTCCGGACTATTAAATTCCTTGTCATATAATACCGGACCGAACTTAGTTATTGGTACAATTTCACTCAGGTTGGCGCCATCCTTCACCTGAATTACTTCCTGTCGCTGGTCAGCCATGATCCAATTTCCGTTCATCAGGTACTCTTTCTTCAATTCGTCTTTAAACCGAACATTATAGATATCCATTACATCTCTTCCCGCATTGGTCACACCCCATGCAATGCTGTCATTGAATCCAATAACGATGGCAGGTGCACCCGGAAAACTCGCCCCGTAGGTATTATAATTGGGAGTTGAAAGTTGCATTTCAAACCATAAACTCGGTAAGTTGAGTCCGAGGTGGGGATCATTACATAGGATGGGCGATTTACTTTGCGTTTTACTTCCACTTACTGCCCAGTTATTGCTGCCATTGTTGGCATCCGGTAACTTGGGTTTGAATTTTTCATTCAAACTGGCTGTTGCAACAGATGAGTCATTGGAAGAAAGGTATCTTACGGCAAGGTCGGATGGTGTTTGTGGGCGAAGTGCAGGCTTGCTGAAGGCAGTTCCGGTGGGAATGATGGGGTCAAGTGAATCTTGAACCAGGGGATATAACTGACGGAAATTATCCCAACCGAAATAATTTTTAGCATTCGTCATTTGTAAATCCGTACCTACATCCCGGCCACTCAGATCGAATGCCATGAACATCATGAATAAGTAGGTCTTGAGGGAAGTCCATTTTTCCGGCTGATAGTCGAGTAATTTATATTCAAAGGGGATTTCTTCAGGCTTCAGGTTATTTATATATGCATTGACTCCTGCTGCATAGGCATCGATCGCCATTTTTGAGGAGGAATCCATATCAGTGGCTTGCATGGCCTGCTCGGCACCGTATACCATTCCCAACCGCCGGAAAAACCGATCGGTATTTAAACCTTCTTTACCGATAATTTCACTTAACCTGCCCGCAGCCACATGGGTTTGAAACTCCATTTGCCAGAGTCGGAAACGGGCATGTATGAATCCCTGAACAAAGTAGCTATCAAAATCATTCTCAGCGTAAACATGTGGAATCAGCTTTTGATCAATGAAAACATCCACTTTTCCCTTTAGCTGGGGTGATTTTACATTCAGGTTATAATCCGCTGCTGCTGACTCGGCATTTTGCCAAAATCCCTGTTGGGGGGATAGAAAATAGCCCAGTCGGGGGCTTTTCATGTTACCAATCTGCCATTGATGGTTCAAAGCCCAAATCAATGAAACTGTACAAGTCAATGAGATAAGGAAATAAACAAATCGCATGCGAATGGGTTAATCTAAGTATGAAAGTACAATTTTTTGAGATAATGGACTGTTTTCAAAGCGTTTATCCCCCGGATGACGAATCCACGGGCTTTCGTAACTTTGCACTTGAAGCCCAATGAAAAAATTTAATGTTCCCCCCACGTATAGAAGTCCGTTGATCACTGCCATCAAGCAGCGACGGAAAGATGCGGACAAGCTGAAGAAAGACTTTTCCCCTACCCTGTTGGACTTGGGTCCCCTTAAAATTTGGCTGGCAAGGCACTTCGGATTTTGCTATGGTGTTGAAAATGCCATAGAGATTGCTTTCGAAACCATTCGTAAACATCCCGGTAAAAGGGTTTTTCTTTTGAGTGAGATGATTCATAACCCCCAGGTAAATGCTGACCTGCTGGCGCTCGGTGTACAGTTTTTACAAGATACCAAGGGTAAGCAACTGATTTCATTCGATGAATTAACGCCCCAAGACATCGTTATCATACCTGCATTTGGAACGACCCTTTCCATTGAAGCTCAACTGCGAGAACGCGGCATTGAGACGGCAGCTTACAATACTACCTGTCCCTTCGTTGAAAAAGTTTGGAACAGAGGAGAACAGATTGCCGCCAGAGGATATTCCATAGTGGTGCATGGCAAACCGGGACACGAAGAGACGAGGGCTACTTTCTCCCGCGCAGCTGCCAGCACACCTACCATCATTGTTAATGACCTGAAAGAGACAAAGGTGCTGGGTGAGTTTATAACCGGAGAAAGAAGTATTGAAACTTTTGCTGAGATCTTTTCGGGTCAATATTCACAGGGATTCGATCCGTCAAAAGATCTGCAAAAAATCGGCGTGATCAACCAAACTACCCAATTATCCAGTGATACCCTGGCCATTGCAGATTATCTGAAACAATTAATGATCGGTCATTATCAACTCACCCCCGATAAGATTGCGCTGCATTTTGCAGATACCCGAGACACCCTTTGTTATGCCACCAACGATAACCAAACTGCCGTGCGGGAAATGCTACAAACACCCGCGGACCTTGCCATTGTAATCGGTGGATATAATAGTAGTAACACTTCCCACCTGGTAGAACTCTGCGAACAACACTTACCCACCTGGTTCATTGATGCCCCCAGCCGATTGCTGACTGAAAAAAAGATTGAACACAGACGCTGGGATAGCAAGGAATTACTGGTTTGTGAGCAATATCTCCCATCCAAGGAACCTGTGACCTTACTGATAACGAGTGGCGCCAGTTGTCCGGATGCAGTCGTAGATGGGGTAATTCACCGACTAGCAGGGTTTTATGGAGTAAGCCCTGCCCTGGAAGAACTCACCCGCCGCTGGTGTGATTGATCAGCCATTTTTCTGTCCGACATCCACCGTTATCCAAAAAATATATTACTTTGAATTGAAATAGCTCATTCGGCGGCTGTGGTGCAATTTTTTAATTTTACCCCAGCGACTTAGTCGGTAACGATGGGTGAAAAAGGAAGACTTTCCCGACCTTATTGGAAAAGGGAAGTCACTATTCGTTCAACGCTAATCAATGTGACCATGCCCACCTGGCTCATTCAAGCCATCAGTTTTATCTGGCCTATTACAATTAGGCGCTATGACTCTAACTTCAGTGGTCAATTGTTCATCCGGTACTTTATTGGTAAAAAGATTCTCGACACGGGTAAAACCAATTATTCGTTTGGTGGCCTGCAGAAAGTACTGAAGAGAGCATTGGAATTACTTCCCTTCCATCCAAATACAAACAATATTCTCATACTCGGATTTGGGGGTGGCTCTGTTCTGGAAACATTACGAAAGCAGCATAAAAGTAAGGCAACCATTACCGGCGTTGATATTGATGAAGTTATGTTTACCATTGCCCGGAACGAATTCGGAATTGAGGAAAAAGAGGACACGAGATTTGTGGTGGCTGATGCGACCGAATGGATAAAGGAACAGTCTGATCGATTTGACCTGATCATCATCGATCTCTTCATTATTGATACGCTTCCAACTGCCGCTACCCAATTCAGTTTTATAGAAAAAGTATCCGATGCGCTTTTACCCGGCGGACAATTAATTTTCAATACGATACCTGAAACCCTGCCCGAGGAATCTTTCGATTTGCTCATTTACTATCTGGAAAAAAAGGGAATCGACTTGCAAAAAATGAAAAAATGGGGCTATTCGAATAATATTTTGCTGGGCAGAAAGACCTAATACCTTCACGCTCAGTAACCTCCATTGCGTATATCCGACAGGGAAAACCCTCCTTCAATTTCAGGTATTCCACGGTTTTTATCCGCTTTTGCCAAGGGTAATTTTACTCCATCATTCCCGCCCAATCAACCATAAAATCGGGAAAACATCCATTCAATTGATCAATATGAAATCCTTGACCCTCTTTATTTGCTGTTCATTCGCCTTAAACGTAACCGCGCAGTATCTTCAACAACCACTCCCAGTTCATCAGGCGGTCTATTCCGTATGTATTGAAATGGCATCCAAGCGGAATAAAAAATACATCCGCCATTTTAATAGTGAAAAGAAAACCATCAAACCAGTTTGGAATCCATTGCCGGAAGAGGTTAATCCATCGAAGGGACTTTACATGATCAAACTTTCAGCAGACGCAGGTATAGACTACCAGCAAATCAGTATTCGCAAAGCACACATCGATGAAAATAATTCAACTGAAGTTCGCTCCATCCTACCAGCTAATTATTACCGGATCGAGCGGCCGGATCAAAAAACCATCGAATTATATTTCTCAAAGGGTGCCAATACCTTTTTTGCTGAAAATCCAGGTTTTGTTATCATTAGCGGCATGAAAAAAGCTAATAACTGTGCAATGCCTGATCTCGTTTTAGGCAGCCAATCATATGAAAAATTAACATCCAATCGTCATAAAAACACCCCGCAGCATCTCACCGCCAGCAGATAAAGGGTTTACAGGACTTCTGATCAAAAAGAACTATTTTTCCGGCATAAAAATGCCCCATGAAAGCAACCGGAAAAAAAAGCAGCAATAAAAAACTACTACCGTTATTTATACTTGGATGGGTTCTTTTATTGATTGCACCCATCATTCAAGCGCAGGATAAGCCAGCATATGTGTTATATAACGCAAAAGGGAAAAAGGTGCGTTTCAGCAAGATGATGCAGCAATTGGAAGAAACCGATATCTTTCTTTTTGGTGAATACCACAACAACCCCATTTCCCACTGGCTGCAACTGGAAGTGACTACCGGACTAGCCGGCAAGCGTCAGTTGGTATTAGGGGCAGAAATGTTCGAACAGGACAATCAGTTAGCATTAACTGACTTTATTGAGGGAAGAATAAGTGAGCGCCAACTTGACTCCAGCGCCCGACTCTGGAAAAATTATCCAACCGATTATGCACCGCTGGTTCGCTTCGCCAAATCCAATGGAATTGCATTTGCTGCAACCAATATCCCACGTCGTTTTGCCTCTTTAGTAGCCAGGGGTGGATTCGAAGCACTTGACACGCTCGGTAGCACCCAAAAATCATGGATCGCCCCTTTACCCATTGCCTACGATTCCACGCTGCCAGGCTATAAGAATATGCTGGCCATGATGGGCGGTCACGGAGGATCCAACTTGCCGAAAGCACAAGCAGTAAAAGATGCAACCATGGCACATTTTATCTTGCAATTTTATCGCCCGGGTAGCCTGTTCATTCATTATAATGGCGCTTACCATTCCGACTTTCACGAAGGAATAAGCTGGTACCTGCAACAGAAGCAACCGGCACTTCGCATAGCCACCATAACTACTGTTTCGCAAAAAGACATCGGCCAACTGGAAAAAGAACACCTGGGGAGGGCAGACTACATCATCTGTGTTGCTGCTAACATGACCACCACTTATTAGAAATATACGCTAATCAAATGCGCTCCTTGGCCCAAGCCAAAGCAATGGCCAACTGTTCATCGCGTGTTATAGCTGTATTATCGAGCTCAATGGCATCGGTAGCTTTTCGGAGCGGACTGAATTCACGGTGACTATCGGTATAATCGCGCAGCTCGAGATTGGTTTTTACTTCCTCAATTGTAAGATTCGGATTCCGATCAATCAATTCTTTGAAGCGCCGCTCTACCCGCACGGCCGGATCGGCTGTTACAAAGATTTTTAATGCTGCATTCGGGAATACTGTAGTCCCAATATCCCGACCATCCATTACAATTCCCTTTTGTTCCCCCATCTTTTGTTGCTGGGCGACAGAGAATTCGCGCACCTCCTTTATAGCAGCAACCTCACTCACGTGTTCACTTACCAGCATATCCCTGATCAGTGCCTCCACATTTTCATCATTCAGCAGCATATCACTTTGTCCGGTTTGTGCATTGTATTCAAAATGCAGATTAATTTCAGCCAATGCCTTATTCACTTTTGCTGTTTGTGCCCAATCAATGTGATTACGTAAAAAATAAAGCGTGATGGCACGATACATGGCGCCACTGTCAATGTACAAATAGTTGAGTTCCCTGGCCAGTTGTCGCGCCAAAGTACTTTTACCGCAAGAGGAATAACCGTCTATAGTGATGATGATGGACATAAACGAAAATGGATATCTTTTGTAATCAGATACAAAGGTGAACTAATTTAAGGGGAAAACAATACCGCAGACTACATCATTTTAAGTCGGCAAACAACTGGGGATAATCGCTGATAATACCAGTCACGCCCATATCCTTTAAGCGTTGCAGCGTTGATAAATCATTTACCGTCCAGGGGATCAACCCCATCTTTCTTTCCTTACATTGCTGAACTAGCAGGGGTGTTACCAGTTGATGTGCCGGACTATAGATAGCAGGAGTAAACCCCAGGTTATTCAACTGATCTTCCAATGGTAATTTGTCATAATCCTCGATCAGAAGAGCCGTCTTAGTATTCGGATACTTTTTATGCAGGTATTGTAATGTGCGCGGATCAAAGGATTGAATAATGACGTAGGGGGTGATTTTTTTCTTTTGTACGATATTCATCAATAAATCAACAAACTCAGCCGGTTCAGGGTGATAAATATTATCGCCGGAAGCTTCGCTTTTTGTCTCGATGTTAAAGAATGGCAATGGGCGATTTTGCTGCTGACAATAGCTGACCACACTATCGATCATGTCTTCCAGTCTGGGTTTAATTGCCGGCATTTTCTGTTGCCGGGGGAAACGGGGGTGTGGTGCCAGTCCAACATCATACTGCTGTATCTCTTCATAAGTCATTTGATATAGGTTCAGACTTTTCTCTTCGGCGGTGGTTACACGTTTTCCTCCCGGCGTGGTGGAGATTTCGTGGTTGAAGAAAGGTTCGTGACTTAGTACTACCTGTTTATCTTTCGAGATGACCACATCTGTTTCCAGGGTGGTTACGCCCAGTTCCAGCGCATGGATCATGGCGGGTATGGTATTCTCGGGGCGCAGGCCTCTACAACCTCTGTGGCCTTGTTGATCGAATGAAGGCATATCTTTTGGAGCTAACTGTTTGGTATGAATACATCCGGAAAAAAAGAGGAGGAGGATGCAACATCGCATGACAAAGTTTTTACTTTCTAACAGCATAAGGAATTTACTTATGAAGCTCCTAACTATTTACGATTACAGGCTTAGTAGCAGGCATGCTAGCGTTCCTTCTGGCAATGTTACGAACCGCCTGAGCGGTAATTTCTCTGAAAGCTTGCTTACTCAATTGATCTTGTCCGGCCATTGCTGGTATACCCGCATCGCCACCCTCCATGATACCCTGTACCAAAGGTACTTGTCCTAAAAATGGCAACTCATATTCTGAAGCCAGGTTCTTGCCCCCCTCCTTTCCAAAAAGGTAATATTTGTTATTCGGTAATTCTGCAGGGGTAAAATAAGCCATATTCTCTACCAGTCCGATCACCGGCACAATGATCTGTGCCTGTCCGAACATCGCTATCGCTTTTTTAGCATCTGCCAAAGCAACCAGTTGGGGAGTAGTCACGATTACTATTCCGGTTACGGGTACTGTCTGCATAAGGGTCAGGTGAATATCACCGGTTCCGGGAGGCATATCGATGATAAGGTAATCCAGTTCCCCCCAATCTACTTCCGTCACAAACTGACGGATGGCACTGCTCGCCATAGGACCCCGCCAAACGACCGCATTTTTCTCATCGACCAATAATCCGATACTCATCAATCGAATTCCCAACTTTTCCAATGGCACGATCATGCCTTTGCCATTCACTTCCCGCATCAGCGGCCGCTCGCCGCGAACACCAAACATGATGGGAACACTGGGACCATAGATGTCGGCATCCATCAGACCTACCTTTGCACCACCCTCGGCTAATGCCAGCGCCAGATTAGCAGAAATGGTGCTTTTTCCCACCCCTCCTTTGCCACTCACTACTGCGATGATATTTTTTACGCCGGATAAAACCTGTTGTTCACCTTTTCGGCCGGTAGTCGTTTGTGCAGTAAAATTCACCTGCACTTTGGCGGCCTTATTTACTAATAAACGGATGGCATTCTCACAAGCCGTGCGCATCATATCCTTCATCGGACAGGCAGGAGTGGTGAGTACCAGGGTAAAACTGACATCATCCCCAGCAATCCGGATATCCTTGATCATATTGAGGGTAACCAGATCCTTCCCTAAATCGGGCTCCTGCACCTGACCCAGTGCCTTTAATATGTCCGCTTCTGTCATCACGAAAGTTTTTGTTAAAATGAAATAGGTGGGTGCAAAGTTAAACCCTGCCTGCCGTACTTTGTTAAATCATTCAAATGACGGAAAAAATTAACGGTTCGCACTCCTTCCGGGGAGACATTGTACCTTTGCCAACAAATATGAAAAAAATAATATTTATTTGTTTGCTCATCCTCTCCGGCGGGCACACATTATTTGCTCAGCAGAAATATCCCAACGATTCTATCGTACAATTATATGGGGTGGTAATGACAGCAGATAGTCTGGTCGGGATTCCCTCCTGTAGTGTCATCATATTAGGAAAAGGGCGAGGAACCATCACCAGCTATGATGGGGTATTTTCCATTGTCGTAGTTAAAGGAGATCAAATCACCTTCTCCAGCGTTGGCTTTAAGGACAAGACCATTGAGATTCCGAAGAATTTGAATGACAATCAATACAGTGTCATTCAGTTGTTGGTAAGCGACACTGCTTATTTGCCGGCTACCATCTTAAAACCACGCCCCACGCGTGAACAGTTTGAGAGAGATTTCGTGAATATGACCGCACCCGACGATTTGTACGAAACAGCTCGGAAAAACACGGATGAAACACAGCGTAGAATGTTACTTGCCAACCTGCCCTCCGATGGGAAAGAGGCATTTAATTTTCAGATGCGTGCTCAAGCCAACAGAGCCTACTATGCGGGCGGTCAACTGCCACCACAAAACATATTTAACCCAGCAGCCTGGGCTAGTTTTATACAATCCTGGAAACGAGGTGACTTTAAAAGGAAAAAGAAGTAAGTCACCTTGCCCTATTTTCCTACCCAACTTATTTAATACATCACATTTATGTCAATACAGCGTATAGCAGTTATCGGTGCGGGCACCATGGGGAATGGAATAGCCCATGTATGTATACAAAATGAGTTAGATGTAGTTCTCATTGATGTATCAGCCGGTGCGCTTGAGAAGGCAAGACAGACCATTGAGAAAAACATGGAGCGACAGGTTAAAAAAGGGACCCTCACCAGCGAACAAACTTCTGCAGCCTTGAATCGCCTGAGCTTATCTACACAATTGACCGAATCGGTTATCGACCGAGACTTGGTTATTGAAGCTGCCACAGAAAAACAAGCCATAAAGGAATCTATATTCCGTGAAATAGATAAGGCAGCACCTGAACATTGTATACTGGCTACCAATACTTCTTCCATATCCATCACCGCCCTAGCAGCAGTGACCGGTCGTGCTGATAAAGTAATCGGTATGCACTTCATGAATCCGGTACCTGTGATGAAACTGGTGGAAGTAATCAATGCCTATCAAACCAGTCAGCATGTAACCGATCAGATTCTCGAATTATCGCGTCGCCTTGGAAAAATACCCTGTGTGGTGAACGATTATCCGGGCTTCATCGCCAACCGCATCCTAATGCCGATGATTAATGAAGCCATCTACAGTTTATATGAAGGAGTAGCTGGGGTTGAATCGATCGACAACATCATGAAATTGGGTATGGCCCACCCTATGGGCCCGCTACAATTGGCAGACTTCATCGGGTTAGATATCTGCCTGAGTATATTAGAAGTATTACACAACGGATTTGGCCAACCGAAATATGCGCCGTGTCCTTTATTGGTGAATATGGTAAAGGCCGGCAAACTGGGAATAAAATCAGGCGAAGGATTTTATGATTACGCTGCAGGGGCTGACCAGAAAAAAGTAAGTGCCCGTTTCGTTTAATTAATCAGCATGTTCTTCCTTCTCTCTAAACTGCTGTATTTCTTCATAACACCATTTTGCTGGTTATTACTGCTCCTATTGGCGGCCCTGGTGTTCTCTAAAAAAAGAAAACACTTTTTAGTGGCTTCCCTTTTGCTGTTGGTGGTTTTTTCCAACCCTTGGCTCTATCGAAAAGCCATGTTACATTATCAAGAAAAACCAATAGATCCAGCAAGTACCCTTCTCCCAAAAACGGCTATCCTACTGAGCGGCATTGTAGGCTTCGATTCGACCGGGCATGGACATTTCGGAAGTTCCGCCGATCGTTATATACAGGTGGCACATCTGCTGCATACAGGAAAAATTTCACGGTTGATTATTTCGGGTGGCTCTGGTAACTTCTGGAGAAAAGAAAAAACAGAGTCCTTGTTCATTCGCAATCAACTCATACAGCAGGGCATCTCCGATACTTCACTGATAGCAGAAACCTTATCCAGAAATACTTATGAAAATGCCGCTTTTACCCGTCGGGTTATTGATAGTCTGCACTTAAAGGGGCCATTTCTTCTCATTACATCAGCCCTCCACATGCCCAGGGCAAAAAAAGTTTTTACCAAAGCAGGAATTGATTTCATTGCGTATCCCTGTGATTACAAGGTTTATCCCCAAGTAGCCGATTTCAAAAACACTTTCTATCCGGAAATGACTATTCTGCGGGATTGGGAAGATCTGATCAAAGAATGGGTGGGAACCGTTGTCTATCGCCTTACAGGAAAAGCTTAAATTGCACCTGTATATAAAAGCATACCATGCACAGTCTGCTCAGGCAATTCCAACAAGACGGCTTTCTCATACTGGAAAATATGGCAAGCGCGGCTGCATGTGATGAACTGATTGAAAGAACAAAAAGCTTGTCAAACGGTTATGACATGCAGGGGCACCGGAGTATTTTCCAAACAAAAGAGCAATCCAAAACAACGGATGATTATTTCTTAAGTTCGGGCGATAAAATTGCATTTTTCTTCGAAAAGGACGCTTTTGATCCAGAAGGACAACTCAAAAAAGATGTCTTCCATTCACTCAATAAGATAGGGCATGCGCTCCACGATCTGGATCCCACTTTTGCTCAATTTTCGCGTTCACCCAAACTGCAGGAACTGGCGCAGGCATTAGAACTGAATCACCATGTTTTAATTCAAAGTATGCTAATCTGCAAGCATGCCCGCATCGGTGGTGAAGTAGATGTGCACCAGGACTCGACATTTCTTTATACGGATCCCAATTCTTGCATTGGCTTTTGGTTTGCCCTAGAAGATGCCACACAGGAAAATGGTTGTCTTTGGGCCAAACCGGGCGGACATAAAACCAGTCTGCACAGTCGATTTAAAAGAAAAGCTGGTGGCGGAACAGAAATGGAATGGCTAGATACAACCCCCTACGAAATGAAAGGTATGATGCCATTGGAAGTAAAAAAAGGCACCTGCATCGTATTAGATGGCTTATTACCCCATTATAGTTTACCCAATACCAGTGGACGCTCCCGCTTTGCCTACGCCATTCATGCCATTGATCAGCGATGTCATTATCCAGCAGAGAATTGGTTGCATGTGAATCGGGAAACACTAAAAGGTTTCTTTCAATAGTCCTTTGATAGAAAGGCTGTCGTGGCTTAGTTTGGATTGTAAAATACTTCCAGTAGGTCGTCCTGATGCAGGAAAGATGTTTTTGGTATCAAACCATGTATATCGGGTGCAGCTACCCCCTCTTTAAATTGTCTATCCGGAGAAGTGATACGCCGAATTTCATCCCAATGACCGGCCGATAAAAATGATTGGATTGTTGCTGAGCCTCCCTCAACCAAAATACTTTGCACGGCATGCGTCCGGCAATATTCAAAAATACTTTCCCACACATTACTACCCGTATACTTCCACCAGGTAACCGTATCGGATGGACGATACTCCTTTTGACTGAATACGACTGTTGCCTCACCATCTTGGAAAACCTGCAAATGATGGGGTAAGTCGCCCTGTGGATCAATCACAAAACGCAAAGGATTCTTTCCCGGTGCCAACCGCGTAGTAAGCTTAGGGTCGTCTATCAATGCTGTTCTGTATCCAACTAGAATAGCCTGTTCTTCACCTCTCCACTGATGCACCATTCGCTGCGTCAACGCATTGGATATCTGCCACCTTTCACCTTCTAGTGCACCAATATAACCGCTCTTGGTCTGCGCCCATTTCAAGATGATATATGGTCTGTGTTTTTCATGAAAAGAATAGAATCGTCTGTTCAGCCACCTACTTTCTTTTTCCAGTAACCCTACTTCTACTGTAATTCC
>JBEIUM010000352.1:0-1370 GCA_040374385.1 Sediminibacterium sp.
GAGGTCCCGAGCGGATTCGAACCGCTGTAGAAGCTTTTGCAGAGCTCTGCCTAGCCACTCGGCCACGGAACCTTGTTGATCGAAGCGATGATATGTTTCAACGCATCGCACAAACATACTGCAAAGAAAGGAATTTTACTGCCGTAAAAATTATATTACCGAATTTTGTGGAAAATATAACCATGTCACCGATAGCACCCAGCGAACTCATCATCAATGAACGGGGCGGCGTTTACCACCTGAACCTCCGTCCGGAGGAACTGGCTTCTACTGTTATCACGGTGGGTGACCCCGATCGGGTAGCGGCTGTCAGTAAATATTTCGACAGCATAGAATGTAAGCAGGCACACCGGGAATTTATTTCGCATACGGGCTACATCGGGCGACAACGCATCACAGTGGTATCTACGGGCATCGGCACCGATAACATCGACATCGTATTGACCGAACTGGATGCGCTCGCCAACATTGACCTCACCACTCGCCTACCCCGTGCAGAACACCGCGCACTCAATATCATCCGCATCGGCACCGCCGGCTCTTTGCAGGCAGATATTCCTGTCGACGCCTTCGTTGCCAGCACCCATGCCATTGGCATCGACAACCTATTACTCTATTATCAGCGGGATACCCATGCTGCCGATGAAGAAATACTGAATGCCTTTATGCATCATACCCACATCGATTCCATCGGCATACGACCTTATATAGCTCCTGCCGGTATTTCGCTGCTGAAAAATTTTGTCACCGATTTTCATCAGGGCATCACCATCACCACACCGGGCTTCTATGGTCCGCAGGGACGAGTGCTTCGCCTCAAAACGGCCCATCCCACCCTCATCGATACCTTGACTCATTTTCATTATGGCAATCACCGGGTCGCCAATTTTGAAATGGAGACGAGTGCCATCTATGGTTTGGGAAAACTACTGGGGCATGCCTGCGTAAGCCTGAGTGCCATCGTTGCCAATCGTGTGGTGCAGCAGTTCAGTACACAAGCCAACACCACCATCGACCGGCTGATTCAAAAAACCCTGCAAAATCTATCGGAGCGGAACGGATAAACGGCCTTTTGTGCGCATCTTTGCGTGCACGTTCTTCACCGGCACAACTGATCGCATGCTACTAACCTTTTATAAATACCAGGGCGCAGGCAATGACTTCGTCGTGCTGGATGGTCGTACCCGTGTTCCCGCTCTTAGCACCGATCAAATTGCAGCGCTCTGTGATCGCAGAAAAGGAATTGGCGCTGACGGACTGATGATCTTGCTCTCACATCCCAACTATGATTTTGAGATGCTTTATTATAATGCCGACGGACATCCCGGTAGTCTCTGCGGCAATGGCGGTCGTTGTTTAACCCGTTTCGC
>JBEIUM010000356.1:0-1167 GCA_040374385.1 Sediminibacterium sp.
GCATTACTGAATGGCACGTACCTGCTTACTGTTTGGATACTGCTTGTTCTCTACTGCAGCCGATTGCATCCCATCCTAATCATTTGTTTTATACTCGAATCGGTGGTGCTTGGCTTCCTGATCTATCTGGAGTTAAAAGTGACAAATCAACTGATCCGTAATAATTGAATACAATCGCTTTTTCTTTTTATAGGGAATGCCACGGTGGGTAGCCGAACCAAAACTTGTAACTTTAGCAGAACCCAAATAATAAGAACATGAAACAAATGCTGCTATTCATAAGTATTGCTTTCACCTCTCTGTGTACAACAGCTCAATATAAGTCGGAAAATATTTTTTATATGACCGATACGCCGGAGAGCTTTGAGAGTTTTATCAAAAACCTTCGACATATATCGATGGTTTGCCCACAAACCTTTCTCATCAGTCGAGAGGGCGTTTTGTCGGGCTCTATGGATCGACGCGTAATTGACAGTGCCAGGAAATACCGCATCAAGTTGGTTCCCCTTATTGTGAACAGCGGATTCACGGCTCCACTCTTGCACCAGGTTGTTACAAATCCGGTTGCCCGCAAGCGATCTATTCAGATGATGCTGGAATATGCTAAAGTTTATCAACTCGACGGCTGGCAATTCGATCTGGAAGGATTACACATATCAGACAAAGACAGTTTCACCTCTTATTACAAGGAAACAGCAGCGGCTTTGCATGCTGCAGGACTAACTCTTTCGGCTGCAGTTGTTCACCAGGTAGAGAAAGTGGGGGGAACCACACCCTATCATAATTTTTTGTTCGAGAGCTGGAGGGCAGGGTATGACCTGAAGGCCATGGCAACACATGGAGACTTCCTTTCAATCATGAGTTATGACCAGCACACCAGGCGCACTCCTCCCGGACCGGTAGCCGGATATGCATGGGTAGAACGCGTCATTCAGTTCCTCCTGGCGGAAGGTGTTCCTGCCGAGAAAATATCCATGGGTGTTCCCAATTATTCGGTTCGCTGGTTTCCCGATTATACAGAAGAGCGCGGCGGCTTTTCGAATGGTCAGCAAATACCCTATAAAACCGTGCAGCATTATCTGGCTAAAAATAATGCAGCAGTGCAGTGGGATGAAAAAGGAAAATGTCATTATGCGGTATGGGACAATGACGGGGTGAATGAATACA
>JBEIUM010000240.1:0-3993 GCA_040374385.1 Sediminibacterium sp.
GTGATTCGGATTGGATTCGAACCAATGACCTACTGCTTAGAAGGCAGTTGCTCTATCCAGCTGAGCTACCGAACCAATGGGCGCAAAGGTATAAAAATTTTTTTCTCCATTTTGATGATATCGTCCTGAACATGCGTATTTTGAGCAAATTTTCATACTATGAAGAAATACCTTCTATCTTTTGCCTGCATGATGATTTCCGGCATTTTATTGGCACAACCCTCTTCCTTTGCAATTGGAGAAAAAATAAAAGTAACATTCCCTGGTCCGGTAGACAGCAACACCAATGAAATGGGTGCTAAGCTTTTCCGCAGTACCGGTAAAGATACTACCATAAAATATGCAGCTCTTGCATTAGACCTCGCCCCTATGGGTTTGCAGGCCGAAATGGTAAGTTCTATGGGTGATGCACTTTGGGATCAGATGAAAAGCAGTATGATACAGCAAATGGGCAATGTTGAACTTAAAAAAGATGAAATCGTTCAATTCAAAGGGAAAAGTTGCCTGAAGATGGAATTAGATATCAGCAAATTGGAAAACAAAGAAATTAAGGGAAAGAGCTTATATTCCATCTCCTTTTTTGCAGGTTCGGTTCTACATCAACTAAGTGTTATGGTGAGTACCACTGAAAACAAACAAAAGGAAGTAGATGAATTCTTCAACTCATTGGTGATAGAGCAATAGACTTTATCGTCAACAGCTGTCATTCAACCGACATGCGGTAAAGATTTTGTAACTTTGCCCTTGCCCAAAAGGGCAGGCAGTTATGAGTGAAGAAAAGAGTCTGAATTTTATTGAGGAAATCATCGAAAAGGACCTTGCCGAAGGCAAGCACAAGTCCATCACCACCCGTTTCCCACCCGAACCCAACGGTTATTTGCACATTGGCCATGCCAAAAGCATCTGCCTGAATTTCGGACTTGCCATCAAGTATGGCGGCGAAACCAACCTCCGTTTCGATGATACCAATCCGGTCACCGAAGAAACAGCGTATGTAGACAGTATCCGCCAGGATGTGCAATGGCTCGGGTTTCAATGGGCCAGGGAAAGATATGCCTCTGATTATTTCGATACCCTCTATCAATATGCAGAACAATTGATTCAGCAGGGCGATGCCTATGTTGATGATAGCAGCCCGGAAGCCATCGCAGAACAAAAAGGAACTCCAACACAGCCGGGCCACCGGAATCCATTTGCAGATAGAAGCAAAGAAGAAAACCTACAACTATTCCGCGCCATGCGTGACGGTCAATTTCCGGATGGAAGCCGTGTACTGCGCGCCCGAATAGATATGGCTTCGCCGAATATGATCTTGCGCGACCCGGTATTGTATCGCATCAAGCATGCCCACCATCATCGCACTGGCGACAAGTGGTGCATCTATCCGATGTATGATTTTGCCCACGGACAGAGTGATTCCATTGAAAACATTACCCATTCCATTTGTACCCTGGAATTTGTTCCCCACCGCGACCTATATGATTGGTGTATTGCTAAACTTGGTATTTTTCCATCTCACCAATATGAATTTGCACGCCTGAATATGACCTATACCGTGATGAGTAAAAGGAAACTTTTACAATTGGTGCAGGAAGGACACGTAGATGGTTGGGATGATCCACGCATGCCCACCATCAGCGGAATGCGTCGCAGGGGCTATACACCGGAAAGTATTCGCAACTTCTGTGAAAAAATAGGCGTGGCCAGAAGAGAAAACCTGATTGATGTCGGTCTACTTGAATTTTGTGTACGGGAACACCTCAATGAAATCGCATTGCGACGGATGGTTGTTTTTCATCCGCTTCAAATCATCATCACCACCTTCGGTGAAGAAACGGAATGGCTGGAAGGTGAGAACAATCCTGAAGATCCGAACGGCGGAACACGCGCTATCCCCTTCAGCCGCGAATTATATATTGAGAGAGAAGATTTCATGGAAGTGCCACCAAAAAAATTCTTCCGACTGGCACCGGGACAAATGGTACGGTTAAAGCATGCCTATATCATTCGTTGCGATGAAGTGATAAAAGATGCCGACGGAACGATAACCGCCTTACATTGTTCGCATCTCCCTGACAGCAAAAGTGGTGCAGATACTTCCGGTGTAAATGTCAAGGGAACCCTGCACTGGGTAAGCCAAGCACATGCAGTTCCGGTGCAGACAAGACTGTATGATCGACTGTTTAAAGTAGAAGATGTAGCAAATGCGGAAGGTAACTTCACCGATCACGTGAATAAGTCATCCAGGGAAGTATTACCAACTGCGCTGGCTGAACCAGCACTGGCAAGTGATCCGGTGGATGCCCGTTTTCAATTCATCCGCATGGGATATTTTTATGCCGATCCGGAGAGTACAGCAGATAAACGCGTTTTCAACCGAACGGTTACACTCAAAGATACCTGGGCCAAGGAAGCTGCAAAAGGTTAGACTCCCCATACCCGATTTTCAAACATTGAAGGAATGAGCATGGATCTGTTCCAGGCATTTGCCAACCATTGGAAAGAAAAGTTGGCCGGGACAGTCAACCCGGACAGCCTATTGCTGTTAGCCATCAGTGGTGGCATTGACAGTGTTGTGCTGGCGCAACTCATCGCACGCTCCGGATTCAAATTTGAAATGGCCCACATGAATTTTCAACTCCGCGGTGCTGAATCAGAGCGGGATGAATTATTCGTTCGAAAACTTGCACAGCAACTGGAAGTGAAATTGCACGTTCAGCGGGTCGATATAACCATTTTTGCCACTGAGCACAAGCTATCGGTTCAAGAAGCAGCGAGGGAATTACGCTACCAATGGTTTGCTGAACTGCGGACAGATATACTTACTGCAGCTGCGCATGAAAATAAAAAGCACTCCGGATGTTGGATCCTGACAGCCCACCAGGCAGATGATAACATAGAAACTTTGTTGCTGCATTTATTTCGGGGTACCGGATTGGAAGGCTTGTCAGGAATTCAGCCGGTAAGAAAAAAAGAAGCCCTCATTCGACCCCTGTTACCATTTTACAAAAAAGAGTTAGCGGCTTATGCAGTTGAGCAAGAACTATCTTATGTTGAAGATTCATCCAATGCCACCGATCACTATACCCGCAATAAATTGCGCCAACATTTGATGCCGGTATTGCAGGAATTATTCCCTGAAGTTGCCAAGCAGCTAACAGGTAACATCGACAGGTTTCGGGAAGGATTGCAGATCTACCGCACGGCAGTTCAACAACAAATTGATCGAATCACTATAAGGCAGGGAGAGGAGCTACATATTCCGATACAAAGTTGGAAGCAACTCAATCCATTGTCAACTTTTACCTGGGAGATTATACACCCCTTTGGTTTTCATGCTGCGCAGATTCCGGAGATCATCAAATTGCTGGAGGCTGAGACAGGTAAATTTTGTCAGTCCGCAACCCACCGCATCATTCGGAATCGTAAACACCTGGTGATAGCCCCCTTATCAGATCAACTTCCCAGTGTAATATCGATAGCTGAAAACGATCAGACAATTCTTTTCAGTGGTGGAACAATTGAGCAAACAACCATTGCATATGAGCGTATTCCAATGGATACGCCCGCCAATGAAATCTATATTTCAACTGCTGAACTGAAATATCCGCTGTTACTGCGCAAATGGCAGCAGGGAGACTATTTTTATCCGTTGGGTTTGAATAAGAAGAAGAAGATCAGCAAGTTCCTGATTGACCTGAAACTGTCTATCACTGATAAGGAAAAGGTTTTTGTATTAACATCCCAAGATAAGATTGTTTGGGTTGTAGGCCTTCGGATGGACCATCGATTTCGTTTACAAGCGACGTCAGGTGAGGCTCTGCATTTGGTTCATCGGAAATAGCCAGCCACCTCTTGTATAAAATGGTTGACCGGACTGAAGTCACTAAAAAACAGGCAGGCGACAATCAGAAATAAAATCCCGTAAAGCGCGCCCCAGATATGGGCTGAGTGATTGATGGATCCTGCAGATTTTTTACTTAGGTAAGCCGA
>JBEIUM010000129.1:0-7161 GCA_040374385.1 Sediminibacterium sp.
AATGTTTACGCTTTTAATTAATAGCCCACATTTTGTTGCATATTCGGGTTACCAATCAATTCTTGGTTAGGGATCGGAGCAAGTACCCGGAAGTCTGTAATGGCAAGGTTGAAACCAATTCTTGGATCTTTGATGATATCTCTTCCCAGACGCTTCAGATCGTGGAAGCGATGTCCTTCCATAGCTAATTCTGCCAGACGCTGGTTTAAGATTTCTTCTAAGATGGCTGCTCCAGTCAATGTCACTGGAGTAAGACCTCTATTAATGCGGAGGGTATTGATATCGTTCAATGCAGCTGCTTCGTCATTCAGGCGGAAGTTAGCTTCAGCTCTGATCAACAACACTTCTGCGTGACGAATAACCGGAACGTTATCTGTATTCAGGAAACCACTCTTACCGAAAAATTTGGTACACTCCATGAAGCGAGGGTTGGTACGCTGACCACCCCACTCGAACAAAAGGTTGCGAACATCAGCAGATCTTGTCAAAGTTGGCAATGCAGATGTATTGGCAATAGACAAGGCTGCAGGCACACCGGAAATACCCAGTGCATTCAGCGCAACCAAGTTAGGAACACAGTCACCCCAGCCACCGTTGGTGAAAGGAGAACCGATAGCACCCATGGAAGTATAAGATGTCTGTAAGGCTTCATTCACACCAAGGCTTTCAGCAGCAATGGCGAAACGCACTTCGAATATTGATTCGGGATTGGTAGAAGAGCGCCAGCCGGCTACATGGTTAGCAGCAGTTGTTAGAGTACCTACTCCTCCGGTCAAAGCATTGGTCGCAGCATCTTTGGCAGCAGTCCAGTTGCCATTGTACAGCTGCACTCTTGCCAGTAAAGCCTGAGCAGCAGCGCGGGTAGCAAAGTGCGGAGCACCTGAACGAGCTGAGGTAGCCAAACTGGTTGAAGCAATGGTCAGGTCATTGATGATGAAATTGTAGCAATCTGCAATAGAAGCACGCGCTGGTCTGAAGGCAGCAGCCGTGTCTTTATTGTTTACAGGTGTAGAGCGAAGTACTACTCCACCTCTGTCAGAAGCTGTTACAATGAAAGTAGGCGCATAAGCATAAGCACGCATCAGGTCATGATAAAGTAAAGCACGGATAAAGCGCATTTCACCTTCCCATCTGTTTCTTTGCGTTGCAGTTGCAGCTGTGATTTTTGGTATGGCATCCAATACCAGGTTACAGTCGTTGATGGAACTATAAGCTGTAGCCCAGTTGGCATAGTGGGCACCGCTGTTGTTGCGGCCTTCACCCACCAAACGACCACTCTTGTTGGTGGCTATGGCATTATCGGCCATTACATCACCATAAGCTACGAAATCACGACCATAGAGAACACGGTTTTTCAAAGTTGCATAAACACCGATTACAGCGGCATCAACGTTGTTAACCGTATTGAGCGCATTATCAGAGGCAACTGACTGACGAGGTTGCACTGCCAGATCTTTGTCTGAACATCCGGCAATAAAAAGGCCGAATGTGGCAGCAAGCAGGGTTATTTTATTAATGATAGTTTTCATAATCTTTCAGTTTGTTGGTTTAGAAACCTATTTGCAGGCCGACAGTTAAGTTTTTATTTTGAGGTACGATACCTGTTGCGGCACCCACAAATTCAGGATCGTAACCGGGATAATCTGCGTAAGTAAACAGGTTGGTTCCCTGGAAATAAATTCTGAACAAGGAAATTTTAGCTTTTTTCACGTACTCTGTCAAATTGTAGGAGAGCATCACTGTTCTCAGGCGGATATAATCTGCTTTGAACAGATAGCGCTGACCGGTAAAACGTCCAGAGCTAGCGAAATCAGTGTTTCCATCGAATGGTCTTGGAACGCTGGTGATTTGTCCGGGTGTTCTCCAACGAGCGTCATAGATTTCACGAAGTGCATTGAAAGCACGACCACCAATTTCTGACATGAAGTTCACTTGACCATCACTCACGGTACGACCATATTCATAGTTAAAGAACAAGCTCAATTCCCAGTTCTTGTGAGAGAAAATATTCTCGAAACCACCATTGTATACAGGAATTGTCTGACCTGACAGACGCTGATCAGCTGGTGATAATGGATTGTACGTAAGACTACCATCAGCCTTGTACCACATAGCGCGACCGGTAGCAGGGTTAACACCGGCATAGTTAGCTACGAAGAAAGAATTCAGCGCTGCACCTATGCGAATGGCGTTGTTGCCGGGAAGTACTTCCAGACCGTCATACAATTTCGAGATATAGTTTTTGTTGTAAGCGAAGATGAAATTCGTTCTCCACTTAAATGTTCTGTCAATGATTTTCACACCGAGATTAGCTTCCACACCTTCGTTCACTACTTCACCTACGTTATCAGTAAAGGAAGAAAATCCAGTTGAAAGGTAGAGCGCTCTATTCAACAGCAGTTTTGAATTCACACGCTTATAAACATCAACGCTAGCGGTGATACGATCTTTGAATAATCCCAGATCGATACCGAAGTTATTCTCTGTTCTAGACTCCCAACGTAAATCAGGGCTGGAAAGTTGGCTAAAGTTGATAGCAGGAATGCTACTGTATTGACGACCACTTCCAAACAAACCGAGGGCATCGAAGTTACCAATCTGGTCGTTACCGGACTGACCCCATGCATATCTCAATTTCAGGTTGCTCAACCAGTTGCTCGAACGCTCCATGAATTTTTCATTACTCACATTCCAACCCACTTGTACGGAAGGGAAGGTAGCAAAACGATTATTGGCACCGAAACGGCTGGAACCATCACGACGTACTGAGAAAGTTACACTGTAGCGTTTGTCATAATCATATCCAAGACGTCCGAATATGGAGAAGATTTTGTTTCCAGTCCAGAAACCAGTGGCACCCAACGGCGTTGCAGCAGAGTTAACGGTTCTGAAATCCTGTGATGCAAATCCCTCTGCAGAAGCACCAATCTGCTCATTGATATCACTTCTGTACTCAGTACCAGCCAAAGCAGTCACACTGTGCTTGTTGTTAAATGTTTTAGCGTAGTTGAGGGTATGGAAAGTCAGGAAGTTGGTATTCCAGTTCGAGTTAACACGACCAAGACCACGTCTGTTAAAATATTCATCCAAGCGCGGATCTCCAAAGAATTCTGATTGAGCGAGGCGATAATCCAGACCAACTTTACCTGTGTAACGGAGACCTTTTAAAATATCATAATTAACTGTAAAGTTTCCGACCATCTGGTTGGTCACCTGCTTTTGCGTATTAAAGTCATTCACCGCCATTGGGTTGAAACTCAAAATACCGGCAACGGCCTGACCAGAGCCTGGCAGACCATACCAGGTACCATTCGGATTACGGATGGGATTGTGAGGTAGGATAGTAGCACCGGCAAAGGCAATATTTCCCAAGAAGGAACCACCACCTGCACCACCGAAGGGCGCATTCTGGCGAATGGTACTTAAGCTGATGCTGGTCTCAATGCTGATTTTCTTACTTACTTTATGTGTCAGTGAAGTCAGCAAGGTTCCACGCTTAAAATTAACCGGGAAGATGATCGCATCCGTATTGTTGTAGGAAGCGGAGATGTAATAAGTTGTTTTTTCGTTACCACCACGGAGCGATGCTTCAAACTGTTGAAGGCTTCCGTTACGAAGACCTTCACGCTGCCAGTCATAGTTTCTTAAGTTAGCGATGTCTGCATCCGTTGAGGTACCTGCAATACCAAGACCCGATAAAACAAAAGATCTAACAGCAGCAGCTGTAGCCCGGGGATTGGAGTTTTGAACAGCCTCAATTCTGGCTTGTGTAATTTCGGCGATATTGAGGATGTCGAAATATTTGAGTGGTTGAGTGGCACCCAATTGAACGTTGAAATTCACTTCGTTTCTGCCAGCCTTACCTTTCTTAGTGGTGATCAAAACCACACCATTACCACCGCGCGCACCATAAATGGAAGTAGCAGCAGCATCTTTCAAAATTTCAAACGTTTCAATATCGTTCGGATTCAAAAAGGCAATAGGGTTGGTTTGGGTTTCAAGAGTGGTATTGTTACCATTGATCTGAACACCATCCACAACAAACAAGGGTTGGTTACCGGCGTTGATAGAACCGGCACCGCGAATCAGAATGTTCACCGCACCACCGGGAATACCGTTGTTGGCATTTACCTGCACACCGGAAGCACGTCCTTGTAACAGACGATCAACGGATGGAACAGGGATGTTCTGAATCTGCTTGGCAGTGATCGTACTCACCGCAGCATTCACCTCTCTTCTCTTGGTTTGCTGGTAACCAGTAACCACTACTTCTTCCAGATCTTCACTGGTCGCTTTCAGACGAGCAGCATACGTGTTGGAGGAAGTGATTTTAATTTCCTGCTTCGCATAGTTCACTGATGCAACCACCAGCTCTTTTGCGTTCGCAGGAACATTCAATGTAAAAGAACCATCCTCTTTCGTGGTAGTTCCTACTGTTGTTCCCTTTACAAGAACAGAAGCATTGGCGATGGGGGCGCCCTTTTCATCAAGCACCTTACCGGTGATGACCCTTGTTTGCGCAATGAGCGAAGTCATGGCAACAAACAACCCAATGAAAATCATTAGGAGCTTTCTCATGTTTCAGTTGTTTTTTTTATAAGGTGTGCAAATTGGTAATAAAAAGTTAAACAACAAAGATGTTTTTGTTTTGTTTAATAATGATACGTATAAAAAATATTAATGCTTAACACTGCAAAGCTCATATTAAATATTAGTAGGTATTGTAACTTGTTATAATATTACGCTCTTTTATCTCTTATCTCCTGGGCATTTTAAGCTAAAAATTTGCAACGATTCCCGCAATTAGTAATATCATTGCTACCACCCATTTTCTGCCATACCTTTCCCCATGCGTTTTGCCGTAGTAGATATCGAGACCACCGGCGGATTCCCCGATAAACATGGTATCACTGAGATCGCCATCGTTTGCATGCAGGGAGCTGAGATCGAAGGTTCTTTTGAAACCCTCCTGAACCCCGGCCAGCCTATACCACCTTTCATCGCGAATATGACCGGCATCTCCGATGATATGGTCGCCCTGGCACCCGATTTTTCTGCGCAAGCGGAAAGAATTTATCACTTACTCTGCGACCGCATCTTCGTTGCGCACAACGTGAACTTCGATTATTCCTTCGTTAAACACTTCCTGCAGCAGACCGGTTATACCCTTCAAACCCCTAAACTCTGCACCATCCGACTGGCCAGAAAAGTATTTCCGGGTCTGCCTAAATACGGATTAGGTCACTTATCGCGCTCATTAGATATTCCCATCACCCAACGACACCGGGCAGGTGGCGACGCTCGCGCAGCCGCTACCATCCTGGCACGCGCCCTGCAGTCCTCAGGTGAACCGGTCATCCGTGATATGCTGCGCCGCGAAGGGAAAAATCAACTACTGCCCCCCAACCTCCCCGTGGAAGAAATTCATGCCCTGCCGATGGAACCCGGTGTCTATTACTTCCGCGATAAAAAAGGAAAAGTCATTTATGTTGGCAAAGCCAAGCAAATCAGGAAACGTGTGTTGAGCCATTTTACCGGCCTCGATATCTCCGAAAAACGCCAGGCCCTGCTGAAATCTATCTACACCATCGGTCATGCCGTATGTGCCTCAGAATTTACCGCCAGCATCCTGGAAAGCATCGAAATAAAAAGACTATGGCCCGCTTATAATAAAAGCCAGAAACGCTTCGAAGCGGCCTGGTCTATTTACCACTATACCGATTCCGCCGGCTATCAACGCCTGGCCATCGATCGCAAGAACAAACATTTGACGCCTGTCTGCTCTTTTGGCGGACTGGCAGAGGCCCACCGAACCCTTTGGAAACTGGCGCGAAGCTTCGATTTACATCCTTACCTCTGTTTTCTGGAGAGAACACCTTCAACACCCATCCCCGCCCCGGATAAACACAACGAGCAATTGACAGCTTCGCTGGAAAACCTTCGCGAACAGCAAGCCAGCTTCGTCATTCGCGACCACACAGGATTGGTACTGGTGGACAAAGGAAAATTTTTCGGCATGAGTCAGTACGACGACTGGCAACCTAATGAACCCCTGGAAAAATTGCGTGAACGACTGACACCTTACCCTGAAAATGAAATGATACGCACCCTGATCAGACAATTCAGGGAAGCCTGGCCGGAGCGCATTTTCCCGCTCACGGAAGGATGATTGGCTGGCATCTTTTTCTTGCTTACCTTGTTTTAAATATTTACAGATGAAAGCACCTTTCCTTGCCTTGTTCATGTTGTTTACATCTCACATTAACGCCCAACAAAAAGTGTATCCGCTCGTGAAGGGATTTGGCGGCGTGAACCCAATTCCATTGGCAGTGGAAAAAACAGATCCCGGACAGACCTACAACATTATTGTAGAAGTAAACACTGATAACCCCAAACCGGAGCAGGTGCATGAACTGATGGAGAAAATTGCTTCCATAGCCAACCTCCACGTGTTAGGAGGTGTTTCACCGGCCCGCCTGCACCTCGTGGCCGTTGTTCATGGTCCAGCTGCCATGTATCTGCAACAAGATTCCGTCTACCAACGCAAGTATGGTGTTGCTAATCCCAACCTGCCCTTGTTCCGTGCTTTGAAAGAGGCAGGGGTACGCTTGCTGGTTTGTGGACAGTCCATGATGAAACGTAACATCGACCCGGCTACGCTGGCACCTGAATGGGAGATCGCCCTCTCAGCCATGACAACCCTGAGTACCCACCAACGAAGGGGTTATGTGCTCTTGAAATTATAGCAATTAAAAATGGGGATGAACACCGGTATAGTTCATCGGTGTAATGGCCAGTAACTCTTTTTTCACAGCAGCCTTTACCGGTAAGCGCTGAATGAAAGCGTGTAAGCGGCTGCGTGTAATACCCTCTTTTCCCCGCGTCAATTCTTTTAATGCCTCATAGGCACCTGCATATTGCTCGCGACGTAAAATGGTTTGTATCGCTTCCGCAACAACTGCCCAGTTCTGGTCCAGGTCCTGCTCCATCTTTTCACGGTTGAGTAAAAGCTTATTCAGTCCTTTGGTAATGGAATGGATAGCCAGCAAAGTATGTGCCATGGGTACTCCAATATTGCGTAATACCGTTGAATCAGAGAGGTCACGCTGTAAACGACTGATGGGTAATTTGGCAGATAAATGCTCGAACAGCGCATTGGCC
>JBEIUM010000092.1:0-9593 GCA_040374385.1 Sediminibacterium sp.
GGAGCATAGCTCAGCTGGTTTAGAGCATCTGCCTTACAAGCAGAGGGTCCGCGGTTCGAACCCGTGTGCTCCCACTAAAAACCCTCCCTCCGGAGGGTTTTTATCTTATCAGCCATTGATGAAAACTATGATGGCAACCGCCACTTTATCTACATCCCATTTTCCGCCCCGTAAGGGTGCGCTTAGTCCTGAACAAGACAAGGAGACCGATCGATTGGTGTTGGTTGACAAGGGGTATCGTTTAATTGTATGGAACGACGAGGTGAATACCTTTGAATGGGTCATAGAAACCCTGATGGAAGTTTGCGGTCATGAGCGCATCCAAGCCGAGCAATGTGCCTGGCTTATCCATACGCGCGGAAAGTATGCAGTAAAAAATGGCGACTACGATACACTCAAGCCGATGTGTGATGCCATCACCGAAAGGGGAATTGGTGCAACAATAGAATCGGCAGCCTGATTCCTTTTCGTTATTTTGCCACATGCCTTTGTACCTGCTGAATGATAGTTTATGGTTTCCACCCGTAGAGGAAGCCATGGAAGACGGACTACTAGCGCTGGGTGGTGATGTTGCGCCTGATAGACTTTTATTGGCATACCAGCGGGGCATTTTTCCCTGGTACAGTGACGACCTACCCCTGTGGTGGTCACCTGATCCAAGGTTTGTGCTTTTTCCCGATGAACTCCGCATTCATAAAAGCATGCGCACCTTCTTAAAAAATACTTCCTTCCATTTTACCATCAACCAGGCATTCGCAGCCGTCTTGGAGAAATGTAGCCTTGTTCCCCGCGCAGGGCAGGATGGAACTTGGCTGAATGAGGCTTTGCAGACTTCTTTGGTTGAATTACATCAAATCGGATGGGCGCACAGTGCCGAAGTATGGCAAAATAATGAGTTGGTGGGGGGATTATACGGTATACGGGTCGGGTCGGTATTTTGTGGGGAAAGTATGTTCAGTCTGGCCAGCAACGCCAGTAAGTTTGCATTGATCAAGTATACAGAAATATTAAAGCAGCAGGGAGTAAAAGTCATCGACTGTCAGGTATATTCAGAACACCTGTCTTCGCTCGGGGCGCGCATGATCGATCGAAAAGATTTTATGAATTATATCAATGCTGTTGACTAACCATTGTAGCCATACATTATTTGAACATCCCGCACGATTCTTTCCATGTCATAATCTTTACCGCCCGCATCGTATGCCTGTTTCAGGTTACTTCCAAATACAAAAGCTACGCCCTGCCAGAAGGCAGCCGTCATGAATCCTTTATATTCTTCAATGATTTCGTAGCAGTTATTTCCTGTCTGGCGATTGATCAGTTTCATTAATACTTTACCCTGGTAAACCGAGAGACGTGTGAGTTTATCGGTGAATTCTCGTTTGAGCTCTTTTTCACGTGAACGAATGATCTTTCTCCTTTCCTTGCGATCGCTCACATTGACCAACTCTTTGTTGATTTCATTCATGATACGACTGGCGGCTATGGCATAGGGATAAGTAACATAAACTGCATTCCGCAATCTGGTCCATTCCGCCCAATACTTTTTTTGCTCCCTTGTTAACTGTGTGAAAACCGATACCGGTGGTAATACGCTGTAGGGAATGGTATCACCATTGGTATCGATCATAGCATATACCCGAACAGTATCGAGGGGTCCGGTCTGTGCAGTCAGTTCTGAACTGGTGAACGAAAGTGCCACCAGCAGCAGTCCTTTAACCCATATATTTCTCAATAAAGCCATCATCAGAATAGACACTTATACAGCTATTAATGCTGCCTGCGATTCAAAGGTAACCCAAAAAATGAGTTAAGAAATCGGCGTTGATTTTTTTTGTGCCCTTTGCAGAACGGCCACTATAAAACCGGCTACCATTAAGATCGTTCCCAGCCAAAGCAGGTTGATCATGGGAAATTCATATACTTTCAGGGTAAGCAGGCTGGTAACGGCGGCATTTTGTTTTATCCCGATTTCCAACATACCCTTTTTCTCATCGACCACCCGATTGAATGATACAGCCAGACTTTGTGCAACCACCGTATCAATAATGGGGCGCCAACGGGTTCCCTTGATGGCCATTCCCGGCGTCAGGGGGTAACGGCCTCCGGATTTTGCTTCCACCGTCATATTGAGAAACAGCGCCATTTCATCGGCGGCAAAAAGATTTTGCTTATTGGCTGGGTTAACGGAAACTGAATCCAGTCGCATCCAGCCATTATTATAGAACAAAGTATCGCCGACCCGGATGTTGCGGGGTTGGAATCGGCTGGTATCCGTTTGATCGGTATCTTGAAAAGAAGTGATGTAAACAAAGATGTCTTTATTCCAATAATGTCGTGCCGCAGGATTGGCTGCAAACCCCTCTCCTCCTTTATTTTGTTTCATCACATCGGGGTAGAGACTGAATTTTTCATTGCTTTTCTTGTTCTCAAAAGCAATATCGAAGAAACGTTTCTTGTCTTCGGGACGAATGCTGTCTGTTCGATATGTCACCCAGTACTTACCCATATCGGTGCGAACACCTTTAAAGAGCGTTATATTTTCTGCCGGATCACCGGCAGCACTTTTCTTATTATCGGTAGATAAGGGGGTGATGCCGGTTGTATTCCAACTGAGGACGGTTTTTTTGGAGGAGGAAATCAGGATTCCGACCAGCATCAATCCGAACCCAACGTGGGCTACCGAGGCACCCGAAGCTCGAATCTTTCCTTTCAACACCAACCAGATATAAGAACTGTTGGCGATAACTGCGTATACAGCTGCAAACAAGGCAAAATGAATAGCGATTTGAAAGCCCGGACCCTTACGCGTATAATTCACATCTCCCAGCCAGCTGATGAGCAAGCTGATGATTACTGATGCGAGGGTAGGTAACCAGATATTTTTTCCCAGATAACTGCGGTCAGTGGTTTTATATTTTAGGTATTGGGTAATCGCTGTGAGTAGTCCGATCACAATGGCAACAAAAATCTGTACCTGGTTGTAGGCAAATTCTACATCCTCAGGTGGGGCTATCTTGGTACCGAAAATTTTATTGAAAACAGGTATCGATGTTTGGGCTATGATAATCATACCTGCCAAAAAGAGCACCAGTGAACCGATGAACATCCAGAATTCCCGGCTGTACGTGTCTTCTTCCTTTTCTTTTGTAGGCAGTGAGCGATAGCGATAGAGGAGCAAGCCGATGGCCGGAAGAAAAAACACCAATACGAAACTTACCAGCTGTGTATTCATTTCGAGATCGGTGAAAGCATGCACAGAAGTATCTCCAAGAATACCGCTTCTGGTCAGGAAGGTGGAATATAGAATCAAACAGAAGGCGAGGATATAAAAGAAGCAGGTAGCACGCAGTGAATACCCTGCATGGCGATAGATCAGGTTAGTATGGAGACCGGATACCAGCAACAACCAGGGAACGAGGGAGGCATTTTCAACTGGATCCCATGCCCAATAGCCGCCGAACGTTAAACTCTCATATGCCCAGGCAGCCCCCATCATTACCCCCAGTCCGAGCACTGCAGCCGAAAAGCCTGCCCATGAGAGTGCTGTTTTCGTCCAGTCATGTTGTTTTTTCAGTAAGCCCGCAATGGTGAGTGCAAATGGTACAATGGTCGATGCAAATCCCAGGAACAAGACAGGTGGATGGATGACCATCCAGTAGTTTTGTAATAAGGTATTTAATCCTTTTCCATCTCTTAACAGGGTCAGGTATTCCGGGTTGCGAAAGATGGGCGCTTCCGTATCGTGTCGCAGCAGAATAAATGGATTACTACCCACCTTATTCCCCCAAAAATAGAGGCCAATCAGCATGGTACCCAAACAGAATTGTGCCAGGTTCATCACCCCAAGCACACCATTTTCCCAAGCAGATTTTTTGGAAATAAAGATCCAACCGAGCACACAATGCCAAAATGCCCAAAGCATGAAACTTCCCTCCTGCCCCTCCCAAAAACAACTTAAGAGATATTCAATCTGGAGACTTCTATCGCTGTGGCCATAGGCATACTTGTATTCAAAATAATGGTGTGAGATAATGTAATAGAGGGTAGCAAACATGGTCAGAATGCTGATCGTCTCTACGGCAAATGAGATACGAGCGATTTTCTGCCATCCGGCAGCTTCTGCTGCAGATTTACCACCGTAACCGGCAATAAAGAAGGCAAGGGTGGCAACCAGCGAACTAACCAGGAACAGCAGTGTAAAGAAATGGCCAATCTGGCCGGGTAAGAGGTGCTCTCCAATATAATTCATGCCTTCAATGCTTGTTGAGTGGTCTTGTTACCGAAATCATCAGGATGCAGCCGGGGTTAATGCCTGGTTGGGTGCATCCTTGTATTTAGAAGGACATTTCATCAATATATCCTTGCATTCAAATTGCCCTTCGACTACTTTACCTTTTAACACCAACCGATCACTTTTCTCCATATCAGTTGGCTTATTGTTTCTATAGATAACACGAATACTGGATCCCAAAGAATCTATGGCTGTAAAGCTGAGATAGTTTGGATTTTTGACAGGATCGTATTCTATGGGATGTTGTGTATCAATTTTTGCCACCAGGTTGACGAATTTTCCGGGGCGCTCCTTGGCGGAAGCAATGGTTTCATAGGTTGTCAGGTCTCCTGTATAACTGATGAGTACGACGATAGCTGCTGCGATCAGAACGAGTAAAGCGATGCTGGTTTTATTCATGGTTTACCTCCCGGGCTGCAAAGTTACTTGAATTTACAGTTACTTGTTGTCAGCATTTGCTGCATTTTAACAGATAGCTTTTCCTTTTTGTTGAAGTCCGTTGCCCTATGCTGTCTGCCTGTTGAACATTCTCCATTTTCTGACCACGAAAAAGGAATTTGTGTCAATTTTGGCAAACACATTAAATTTGCCTGCTCCTGCTTAAGAGAAAAACATGTCTGACCATTTGAATTTTGACCCCAACGCCGTTGGGAATACCGAGAATAACATTTTTGGTTTACCCTTTAATGAGGAGGAGTCCAGACTCATTTTATTACCGGTTCCCTGGGAAGTAACAGTTAGTTACGGAGCTGGAACTTCAAGAGCAGCTGAACATATTTTTAAAGTTAGTAAGCAGGTTGACATTTTTGATGTAGATGGTGTCGATGGTTGGCGCCAGGGATTTTTCATGCGTGAAATTGATAAGCGCATACTCATGAAAAGCGACTACCTGCGCAAGGAAGCAGAACTCTATATTAATTATATCTCACGTGGCGATTTGGTAGCAGATAATAAATTCATGTGCAAAAGCCTGAAGGAAATTAATGAAGGCAATTTGATGATGAATAACTGGGTTTACCAACAAACGCTGGAACTGTTGCAGAAAGGTAAGTTGGTAGGTTTGTTGGGTGGTGATCACAGTACCTCCTTGGGTTACCTGAAATCTCTTGCTGAACATTATGGTGATTTTGGCATTTTACAGATTGATGCACATTGTGACCTGCGTGAAAAATATGAAGGCTTTGATTATTCGCATGCTTCAGTGATGCACAATGCCCTTCGTGAAATTCCTGCCATCACTAAATTGGTGCAAGCAGGTATACGCGATTATTGTCAGGAAGAGTGGCAGGAGATCTGCAACAGCAACTACCGAATTGTTACCTATTTAGACCAGTCCATCAAAACCCGTCAATTTGAAGGGGAAACCTGGAAGTCCATCGCAGAGGAGATCGTACAGCATCTCCCCGAGCGTGTTTATCTGAGCTTTGATATTGATGGTCTCGATAGAAAATATTGTCCCAACACCGGTACACCTGTTCCGGGTGGGTTTGAACTGGAAGCCGTTATCTATCTGATCAAAAAAATCACCCAAAGTGGTCGTAAATTGATCGGGTTCGATCTGGTAGAAGTGAGTGTAGGTCAAACTGACTGGGATAGCAATGTTGGTGCCCGTATCTTGTGGCGGCTTTGTAATATTATGGTGCACAACCACACACATTCCTAACTCGCCTTGACAAAAGAATTTCCTTATATCGTTGTTCTTGCCAATACGATCCGAAGACCGGCCTATTTTATCAGCTGGCTGTTGGTGCTTATGACGTTGGCTGCTGGAATGTATTTTTCGCTTACCCATTTATCACGCGCCGTAATTCCTGTGCTGGTGATGCTTATGATCCTTATCATTGCACTCATAGTGAGTTTGCGCCGAACAAAAAAAGATGAGTATCCCTCTTTTTTTTGGGCGATTGTGGTGGCTGCCTTTTGCTGGATGCTTCTGCCAGGTGGTTATTACATGCTGCTGCTGTTACTGGTAGCCGCTTTATTGGAGCGACAATCACATATTCCGGTTGAAATCGGTATCGATAAGGAGGGCATTACATTTAATCATTTCCCGACCCGATTTCATAGTTGGGAAGGCATCCAACGATGTTTGGTAAAAGAGGGACTCCTCACTATTGATTATAAGAATAACAAACTTTACCAAAAAGAAGTAGCTGCTGACATATCTCGGGAGGATGAGATCGAATTGAATCAATTTTGTGCCAATTGTATACAGGAAAGTAGATTGGCCGGTTCAGGCAACCCCAATTGAGAGTTATCCGTTACTTTTGCAGCATGCCTGTAAAAGCTTCCCCCTTTGTTTTATATTCCGATGGAAAGGGAAACATCTTTGAAGATGAAACCCTCTATGCTTTAGGGCGATCTGGTTGGGATGCGCATCCGGTACCCGAGGAAAGTTGGATACCACTTCCGGAAGGTGGTAATTTATACGAATTACCCGGACGGAGGGCCATCGGCATGGATGTGAGCGATGGTAGTTTGCGTCTTTGTGATAAAGGTTGGGCAGTGGCTGCTTTCATTCCTCCGGCACATACCGGCTTGTTTCTGGCTGCTTATGAAACTGCTGCTGATGCTCCTACCCTTCCCTTATTTTGTTACACTGCTGCTGGCTGGCTCGATCAAAAGATTTATGTAACTGCCCTTCGCATTGAGCAGGATATCCGTCAGGAAGCAGTAGGTTACCAGCCTGAACAAATTAAGGATGGCGTTCAACGATTATTGACAGCTTATCCGGAGAACAGACTGATTCGTCATCTGATGGATAATTGTTGTTCCACTTATCATTGTCCTGCTGCCCGCAACTTTGCCTTGGGTCGCTGGGAATGTCCGGTTCCGTCTTCACCTGCCTGTAATGCCAATTGCATCGGCTGTATCTCTTTTCAGCCTGCAGAAGAAAGCATAGTAAGTACCCAAGATCGTCTCACCTTTAAGCCAACGGTAGAAGAGATAGTAGAATTTACTGTTCCACACCTGATGCAGGCACCCTATCCTATTGTGAGTTTTGGTCAGGGATGCGAAGGGGAACCATTGCTGATGTGGGAGACCATTCGTGATGCCATCAAGGAAATCAGAAAACATACCGACCGGGGTAGCATCAACATCAATACCAATGGCAGTAATCCGGAAGCAGTAAAAGCACTATGTGCTGCAGGACTGAATAGTATTCGGGTTAGTACCAATTCAGTTCAGCCGCATATTTATACCAACTACTATCGTCCCAATAATTATTCGTTTGATGATATTCGGGAAAGCGTCAAAGTAGTCAGGGCTGCGGGTGGTTGGGCCAGCATCAATTACTTTGTTTTTCCCGGTGTCACCGATAGTGAGGAAGAATTCGAGGCATTGCACCAATTTATTCGTGACACCGATTTGAATATGATTCAATGGCGTAATTTCAATATTGATCCCGATTGGTACTTGGGAAAAATGAATTTAATAGAGACCGGAACAGCCATGGGGATTCAACAGATGATGCAGCAATTACGTAAGTCATTCCCTCAACTCCGATACGGATATTTTAATCCGCCGATGGAGCGCATTCGTGGCAATTTTGCCACTGATTTCGCCGGCGGTCAAGTAAATGAGCATGCAGCCAACACGCTCCGTTGATAATAGTAAGTTTTCCCGGGAAATGACGGGAATTGCACTCGGCTTATTGGCCGTAGTTGTGTGGGCTGGAAATTTCGTCATTGCTCGTGGTGTCATTCATCAAATCGGTCCGATATCGCTGGCCTTCTTTCGTTGGATCATTGCTGCCGTTATCATGGTTCCCATTGGGTATCGTTCTTTCCGCAGAGAATGGATGGCGATCAGACAAAATTTTGTTTACCTTTTCGTGACTGCCTTTTTTGGTATCACGCTTTTCAATACCCTGGTCTATGTGGCCGGACATTTTACCGGTGCCATCAACATGGCAATGATTGGAACAACTTCCTCCCCTATTTTTTCTCTCATCTTAGCATTTTTCATTTTGAAAGAAAAGCCCGGTAAGTTGCGCATAGTAGGAATTATCGTTTGTATTGTTGGCATCTTATGGTTATTGGTGAGGGGTAGTTGGGAACAGTTGCTACATTTTCGATTGGCCTCAGGTGATTTGTGGCTGTTGGCAGGTGCCTTTTGTTTTGCCATTTACAACATACAGGTTCGGCGAAAGCCTGCCGGCATCTCGAATACAGCCTTTTTGTTAACTGTATTTTCATTGGGAAGTGCCCTCTTATTTCCTGCCATGCTGTGGGAACAAGTTTACAGTACACCTGTCAGCTGGAGTCCGTCGCTTGTGGGTATTCTCTTCTATTTGGGCGCATTGACATCTGTTGTAGGTTTTCTTGCCTGGAATGCTACTATTGCTCGTATTGGCATCGGTCGTACCGTTTTATTCGGCTATTTGATTCCTATCGTCGCCTCGCTTGAAGCGGTTATTTTGTTGGGAGAAAAATTCACCCACCATCACCTGATTAGTGCCATTTTAGTGGCTATCGGACTTATACTGACCAATTTATCTCCTGAGCGATTTACCTTCCGTAAGACTGGTCAACAGGAATTATAGTTGGCTAGTCCATACACCTTGAAGTTGACTGACCGTTTTTTTACATCTTTGCAGTAACATGAATTATCAGCAGACCTTGGCATACCTGATGGAGCGGCTCCCAATGTTTAGTCGGATAGGTGCTGCTGCCTATAAGCCCAGTCTGGATAATACCATCGCCTTGTGTGCTGCCATTGGTGATCCTCAAAAAAAAATAAAAACCATTCATGTAGCCGGAACAAATGGTAAGGGATCTGTCAGTCATATGCTGGCAGCGATTTTGCAGGCGGCTGGCTATAAAACGGGCTTGTACACTTCTCCTCACTTACGTGATTTTCGCGAACGTATTCGGGTTAATGGGTTTTGCTGTGAAGAAAGTTTTGTGGTTGATTTTACTGAACGCTGGAAAGAATTGATGGAGACGATTCGTCCTTCATTTTTTGAAATCACCGTAGCTATGGCATTTCAGTATTTTGCTGAACAGAAAGTGGATATAGCAGTGATTGAGACCGGTCTGGGTGGACGACTTGATAGCACCAATATCATTGAACCGGAATTAAGTATCATCACCAGTATTGGTCTTGACCATATGGCATTGCTGGGTAATACGCGTGCAGCCATTGCCGGTGAAAAAGCCGGTATCATAAAAAGAAATGTACCGGTCGTATTGGGAAAGATGGATCCCGTATTGTACGAAGTATTTAGACAGAAAACCAAAGAAGTCTCCGGTGAACGGACAGATGTTTTACTGCATTTCTCTGAAGAAGAGTGGGA
>JBEIUM010000190.1:0-5338 GCA_040374385.1 Sediminibacterium sp.
ATAAATTGGGGGGTAAAGGACTAATCTATGGACTTATCACAACTCATGCCGATTGCATACTGCAATGACATTGAAGTACTGAAATTAACGTACTCACTCTGTAAATTATCGGTAGATAGAGACATTAAGGGTTGTTTCGTAGAAGCCGGAACCGCATGGGGGGCGCATGGTATCATTATGAATGAATTTGACAGGAGGGTATTCCTGTTCGATTCATTTGAAGGTATTCCAGAATACACAAAGGAAGATAAGGAGTTCACGGAAAGTTGGGGGGCATCGGGCGGTGATGTGCGAAAATCTTCAGGTATAACCGTATGCAGACAGGAAGATGTTGAAATGACCATGCGGAGGTATTCCGACATTCAGCACGTTAGATTTATCAAAGGTTGGTTTGCTGATACCTTACCTAAATTCAATCAAGAGATTGCAGTACTGCGACTTGATTGCGACATCTACCATTCATACGCTGACTGCTTCAAATACTTACTACCTTTGTTAGCCGATGGCGGTTATCTTATCATTGATGACTACTGCCTATCGGGTTGCCAGCAAGCAATGACCGAAGCAGGACTTGATCATACTAAATTCAACAAATTCAATAACGTAGCATGGGTTACACACACGAAACAACAAAAATAATCGACCCGTACCTGCCACATATCAAATCGGTGGTAGATTTAGGCGCACAAAACGATTACCGGGTACCATTACCTGCACCTTACACTAAAGACAGTTACTATGGAGGCAAAGACTACGAAGCCATTGACATATCAGGGGAGAATGGAAGCACCCCATTGGACTTATCCAAGTTGCACAAATTCGAAAAGCAGTTTGATTTACTCGTGGATGCTGGCACATCAGAACACGTTGGCACAAACGGAAAGCACGACATCAAAGCCATATACAACTGTTGGAAGAACAAACACAACCTCGTTAAACTCGGGGGATACATCATATCCGAAAACCCCAAAACAGGCAACTGGCCCGGACATGGCTTCAACTACGTCACAGAGGAGTTTTATAAAAGACTTGCTATTGTATGCGGCTACAATCTGCTTTCTGTTGGTAGCGTTGCTGCTATGGGCAATTATACAGATGGCTGGAATGTGTATTCGGTACTTAAAAAGAATAAAGAAACATTTTGCACGTTAGATGAATTTAAGAACTGTGGTATCAAAACCAATTAAAGCAACCCCTGTATTCTTTGAGAACCTCAAAGCGTATAAAGGCCCCGCACCCATTATCTGTAATGAGGGGGGGAGCCGTAGTTCGAAGTCATACTCCGTTGTTCAGTTGTTGGTACAGATAGCAAGTAATGACCCGGGCAAACGTATCAGCATCGTATCACATTCCCTACCCCACATCAAACGCGGTGCATACCGTGATTTCAGGCAGATCATGACCGATTGGGGCATTTGGGATGATGATAGTTTCTCCTTCACCGACTTCGTGTACAAGTTCAGAAATGGCAGTTATATTGAACTATTCGGACTTGAAGATGAAGGAAAAGCACGTGGACCGGGCAGAGATATACTTTTCATCAATGAAGCAAACCTGATACGCAAGTCACTATTTGACCAGTTGGCGATGCGTACCACCGGCAAGATATTTCTTGACTGGAACCCTGCTGACTTCGTGAGCTGGGTGTACGATGTTGCCGATGACACGAACAATGCACGGATACATTCTACCTACCTAAACAACTTACCCAACCTTTCCCAGATGCAAATCGGCATCATTGAGGGGTATAAGAACCTACCCGATGATTTCATGTGGAAGGTGTACGGGTTGGGCGAACGTGGGGCAGCGAAGGAAATAATCTACACGCAATGGCAGATTACCGACCAACTGCCCGAAGGTGGTGATGTGTTCTATGGCCTTGACTTCGGTTACGTTCACCCATTGGCACTTGTTAAGGTATGCCACTATGAGGGTGCAAATTATGTGCAGTTATTGCTTTACAAGTCAGGGTTAACACCATCGGAAATGATACGGGAGGTGAAAGATTACATCCATGACCGCAAACCAGTGTACTGCGATGCTGCCGAACCGAAAAGCATTGAAGAACTATACAGAGGCGGTATCAATGCTCAACAGGCCAACAAAGAAGTATGGCCGGGGATACTCAAAGTGAAATCATATCCGCTATTCATACACAAGGATAGCCGTGATTTGATTCGCGAACTGCAATCCTACAAATGGAAGAAGGACAAGAATGACAATGTGATTGATGAGCCAACGAAAGAGAATGATGATGCGTTAGATGCTATGAGGTACGCAATATTCACCCACCTACACAAGCCGCAATTCCAGGTAGCCGTTTGGTAAGGTAATTCGGTGTAATTTTGTCACAAATCTTTAATATGGGTTTATTCGATTTTCTTAATCGCAAGGCGGCACCAAAGATGCCTACTCAAATATCAGTTGAACGGGGTCTGCTTACATGGGATGGACAGAATCAAGCGGAGATAGTACGTGATAGTTACATCGGCAATGACCTCGTGTATGCTATTGTGAACCTAATCACCAACAAGGCGAAGGTCGCACCTTGGGGAGTGTACCGCATCAAAAATAAGGATGCTGCAAAGCGGTATAAAGCGATGATGATGGACAGAGAGCCGGATATGACCAAGATATTCGAACTTAAAGAACAAGCATTTGAGCCATACAATGATGTTCGACTGAATGAAATGCTGAAATACCCAAACCCCGATGATACGTGGAGTGACATCATTGAACAATGGGTAGGGTTTAAGAAAATTACCGGCAACGCTTTCATGTACGCAAAGATGGTAGGTGAGGCATCCGTGAACAAGGGTAAGCCGTTAGAGGTTTATATGCTTCCGGCACAATACATGGCGGTAAAGGTGGACATTGAGCAATTCCCACCGAAGAAGGTTGCCTATCAGTTGTACTACGGGCAGTACATTCCATTCAATACGCTGGAAATTCTGCACGATAAGTACTTCAACCCCGAATGGTCAGCGACAGGAGGGCAGTTATACGGCCTGTCACCACTACGGGCAGCAAGTAAGGTATTGACACGTTCCAATTCATCAAAAGAAGCATCTGTTGCAATGTTTGATAATATGGGGCCGCTGGGAGTACTATACATGGATGACCAACGCTTCGACCCGTTATCTGGTGCAGAGCAAGCCAAGGCCCTAAAAATGCAGGTATCAGCCAATACAGGATCAGGCAAGTACGGAAGTGCTGCCGTATCGGGGTATAAGGTAGGATGGGCGCAAATCGGATTACCGGCAAAAGACTTGCAACTGATTGAATCGGAGAAATGGGATAAAGAAGCCCTATGCTCCATTTACGGTGTGCCACCTGTACTGCTGGGAAGTCAGGAGGCAGCAACTTATAATAACATGAAGGAGGCCGAAAAATCGCTGACCCTTCGTGCCGTTCTTCCCGAGCTAATTGCCATTCGTGACAATATCAACCGCAAACTGCAAAATGATTGGGGGTATAAGGGAACTGATATATTTGTGGACTTTGATATGACCGTATATTCCGAATTGGAGGCGAACAGGGCAGAGCAAAGCACATGGCTTAATACTGCATGGTGGATAACACCCGAACAGAAATTGAAGATACAGGGCATCGCACCTGACCCGAATGTACCGATTGAAGATTATCAGAAATTATACATACCATCGGGATTGCAGCCGTTAGATGATTTCACCAATCTACCTGTAGATGTACCGCCAACTATATAACGCATATCGAAAGAAGTACCGGGTGATTATCAAACGTGAGTTGGATAAGCAATGCCGGCAAATACTCAAAGGCGAAGAACCCGACCAAGAAGGACTAAAACGTGCAATCCGTTCACTCCATCAAGGTGCAGGTAAGCAGATGGCAAAGTACACCTATGATAAGGTGCTGCGAAGTGCCGGGATGAAGCAAGACCTTACACCACAACAAAGATGGGCTATTGTTATTAAGATGCTGCTCGAAGGTGGACTTGATAAATTAACGGGCGGCATTACCACTACCACGAAAGATGATATGAGAAAGATACTCACAAAGGGTATGCAGGAGGGGTGGGGTATTACGCAAATGATGACTGAGTTAGAAAAGTTAGGTATTAATGCTTATCGTGCTGAACTGATTGCACGTACTGAAACAACAAGGGCAGCAAATCAGGGAGCGTTACTTGGGGCAGTATCTACAGGATTGATGACCGTTAAGGAATGGATTTCGATTAATGATGACCGCACACGCAGAATTCCACGTGATAAGTTCGACCACTTGCACATGGACGGAAAGCAAGTACCGACAGATTCGCCTTTCACCGTTCCCGGTATGGGTAGTATTGACATCATGGAATATCCAGGCGACCCGAATGGAAGCGCAGGTAATGTATGTAACTGCCGATGTACGGTTGGATTTGAAGTTGTAAGAGATTCACAAGATAGACCAGTTGAAATTAGTGGCGGTTTACGTGGGCCGGCTGGCACTATGTGGAACTTGTGGAATAACACCTTATTTTTGCAAATACAAAGTTTGATCAATGAAGCAGTATCAATGTAAGCAGGTAAAGAATGATGTTGAAGATGTGGACATGGAAAGCCGCAAGGTTAAAGCCGTGTGGGCAAGGACATCCAATGTTGATTTGGATAGCGACATCATACTACCGACTGCATTTACAAAGACCATAAGTGAAAGAGGGCCGCAAGGCAAGAACCTCATTTGGTCACTCATTGACCATAAGGCATCTATGAAAGCAGCTATCGGCAAGCCATCCGAATTGTATGTTGATGGTGATATGCTGATTGCAGTTACACCCATCATTGAAACGGAAGCAGGTGAAGATGTATTGAAACTTTATGAAGCAGGTCTTATCAATCAGCACTCCATCGGATTCAGTACAATCAAATCCGAAATGAATAATGAATCGGGTGTGCGCACCATTACCGAATTGATGTTATACGAAGGTAGTGCCGTACTATGGGCAGCCAACCCCGAAACTCCCACACTATCAGTTTACAAAGGCATGGAGCCGGATGAACTGAAACAAACATTAATAGGCCGACTTGAATCGCTGACAAAGGCATTTAAGCACGGCACATTCACAGATGAAACTTTCTCCCTATTGGAGATTGAAATAAAACAGATACAAACCGCCATATTAGAACTCACCACTCCACCCGCAGCGAAAGCAGTAGAGCCGGAATCGAATGAGGTAGTATTTGAGGCTCTCAAACAATTAAACAACAAATTTAAACTGTCTACAAAATGACACAAGAACAAATCGCTGCGGAGGTGAAATCAATCGGAGATAACCTCACGCAAGTACTGGCAAACTCTGCCAACGCAAAAACTGACG
>JBEIUM010000034.1:0-16710 GCA_040374385.1 Sediminibacterium sp.
TAATAGTAATTATAAAAGAATTTGATGACTATAAACGATAGAAGTACGTATCAAAAAGAAATAATTTTAAAGCCTTTAAATTTCCACCCAACATTTTTATCATGAACAAAAAACTAACACTACTTTTTTGTTGGTGCTTGCTCCTAGCTTCGCAGTGGAGTTTTGCGCAAACACGTTCTGTCACCGGTAGGGTGACCGATGCCGGAGGACAGCCGGTATCTTATGCCAGCATTTCTGTCAAGGGAGCAAAAAAGGGAGTAAGTGCCAATGAAAATGGAGACTTCTCTATTGCGCTACCTGCTACAGGTAAAAACACGCTCATTGTTTCAGCAGTAGGTTATGAAGACCAGGAGGTGGAAGTAGGTTCTGCTGCTGTCCTGGCCATCAAGCTAAAAAGTGGCACAGCAATGAGTGAAGTAATTGTAACAGCTTTTGGTGTGAAGCAACAAAAGAAGGCCTTGGGATACGCTGCAACTGAAATCAGCAACAAAGAATTAATGGAAAGTCGTCAGCCCAATTTGGTAAATGCCTTACAGGGAAGGGTGGCAGGTGTGCAGGTCAACTCTACCGGGGGTGGTCCCGGCCAAGGTGCTCGAATTGTAATCCGGGGACCAAAGAGTGCGTTGGGAAGCAATCAGCCTTTATTTGTTATTGATGGTGTGATAGTTGATAACAGTACCGTTGTGGAAGGAACCGGTGCAGCCCTGCGAGGCATGAGTAACCGGATGTCAGACATCAATCCAGATGATATTGAGAGCATGAGTATATTGAGAGGGGGTGCTGCTACGGCCTTGTATGGTTTCCGAGGAAGTAATGGTGTGATCGTAATCACTACCAAAAGCGCTAAAACCGGAAAAATGAAGGTGAGTTATAATGCCAGCCTGGGAACAGAAAGCGTAAATAAGTTTCCAGAAGTACAAACCACCTATACGCAAGGATATAATAATACATATAACCGCAACGACTTCTTCCCCTCTTTCGGGCCCACCATTGCTGCAGCGAAATTGCTTGATCCTACACATCCGGATCAGTTATTTCACCACTATGCCAGGGCTTATGAGGCGGGCTCTCAGTTCCGCAATACAATCAATGTGAGTGGCGGCACTGAAAAAGCGCTGATCAATAGTTCGGTGAGTTATTTCACCCACAATGGGGTGTTGCCCAATACCAACTATACCAACCTGAATGCCAGGTTGAATGCCACTTTGAAGCTGAGCGATAAACTGAAGATCAATCCATCGGTGAATTATATCAACAGCGGTGGTCTTCGTTACAATGCTGACCGCTATAATGAAAGCCTTACTTATTGGAGTCCAAGGTGGGATGTGCAGGATTATAAAAATGCAGATGGTACACACAAGACCTATGGCAACAACAACCCCATTTTTGGCGCATACTATAATTTATTTAAGGATGATGTTGACAGGGTTATTTCTAACATAGCCGTGAACTATACACCTGCTCGCTGGCTTGACATCACTTATCGGCTGGGCTATGATTTCACATCTGATAACAGAAGAGCTACAGCGCCTGCACAAGTGCCACGTGCCGGCGTTATCAACTTCGCCGACAACGCCCTGGGCTTTGTGGGAGAGTATCGTGTATTGAATAAAATTTTGAACAGCAATTTGCTGATCACGACGAAATTTAAGTTAGGTGATAAGTTTGTAATTACTGCCAGAGCAGGTCATGACCTGGTAGACCAAACATTTAATTTTCAGCAAACAGAAGGAAGAGAGTTGGATGTTCCAACCTTGCTCTCGCTGAACAATGCCCGTCTGCTCACGCAGAATAGCCGGCAGACGGCACTCAGAACAATGGGGGTGTTTGCAGACGCCACGTTCAGTTACGATAATTTTCTATACCTCACTGTTACTGGAAGAAACGACTGGGCCAGTTCAGTAGCCAGTGGCAACCAGAGTTTTTTCTATCCAAGTGTGAGCCTGGGTTATGTGTTCAGCCAGCACTTCAAGCTGCCTGAATATATATCGTATGGAAAGTTCCGGGCTTCATTTGCCAGAATCGGTATCGCGCCCGTAACGCCGTACCTAACCAATACTTATTACAACAACGCATTTGGTCAGCCGGTGAATAATGTTATCGGGTGGACGCGGGATGATGTGCGCGGGGCTACTGACCTGCGTCCGGAGTTCACCGATAACCGCGAGGTGGGTTTGGAAATGCAGTTTCTGAATAATCGTATCGGATTCGATATGAGTTACTATAAAATAAACAGTAAAGATGTGGTTAATCCGGTGCTGGTTGCTAATTCTACCGGATTCAATTCTTTTATTTTGAATTCCGGTGAAATTGAAAATAGGGGTATCGAGTTGGTGATCAATGGTTCTCCTGTGAAGGAAAAAGACTTCACCTGGGATGCCAGTTTGAATTTCACCAGCAACCGTAACCGCGTAGTTAGTTTGGCCCCCGGATTGAATGATATCGTGATTGGAAGTCAGTTTGGTTATCTGAACAGCGGTGCTACCCAGCGCTGGGTAGTGGGTCAGCCGGTAGGCGGCTTATATGGTATCACCTATCAGCGTTTTTATGGTACTGCACCTGATGATAGGATCACCTTGCGGAGAGACCTGCCCCTGCTGATTGCCTCCACTGGCTCTGGTGCCGGATTCCCCATTCGGGATGTTACCAACCAGCGATTGATTGGTAATTCACAGCCACGAGCCATATGGGGTTTCAATAACAGCTTCACCTATAAAAACTTCAACCTATCATTTCTCTTTGATATGCGTAGCGGATTTGAACGCTTCAATCAACTGGGGAATTTCATGAGTGCTTTTGGTATTGCCAAATACACGGAAGACAGAAACGACCTCCGCTTATTTGATGGCGTGGTTGCAGGGGGAGCTCCCAATCTGCAAACAGTTTGGTTGGGTCAGCAGGTGGGTCCCGATGGAAGGAACTATGGCGATGGATTCTATCGTAACATACACCGCGGTGTTACAGAAAACTTCATCGAAGATGCTGGATGGGTAAGATTGCGCACATTGAGTATGTCATACACGCTGCCTTCAAAAATGCTGGGAAAGAAGAAGTTCATCAAAGATGCCTCCATCACTGCCACAGGGAATAATTTGTTGCTTTGGACAAATTTCTCCGGGTTTGATCCGGAGAATAGCTCTACCAGTGCTGACAGCAATGCAGATGGATTTGCCGGATTTACCTATCCCGGGGTAAGAAGCTTTTTTATCTCATTCAATGTTAACTTTTAAAACCGCTACATACTAAGATTATGAAAAAGATATTCAATATACAGCAGGCGGCTTTTGGGGCATTGATACTACTGACAGTTGCCACCACAGGTTGCAAGAAATATTTAGACATTAATAACGACCCCAACCGTCCAACGGAAGCACCCATCAATGGATTGCTGGCGGCGACTACACAAAATACCGGACTGAATGTTTTTCGTGCTGCCAACGCCGGCCCCAACTATTACGTGCAATATTTTGCTTCCCCCAATGCTTCTAGTCCCACCGATATTTATGATCGGGTTGATTACAGTGGTTTGTGGAGAAGCCTGTACGATAATATGACCGATCTTTATGATTTGCAGCAGTTGGCTATTCGCTCGAATAGTTCGGCACACTTGGGCATGGCCAAAGTAATGATGGCGATCAACCTGAGCATGACCACCAATCTCTGGGGTAATGTTCCCTATACGGAAGCCTTTAAGGGCGATAACCTGCGTCCCAAGTTTGATGATGCCCAGCAACTGCATACAACCTGTATCAATTTGTTGGATGAAGGCATTGCCGAGTTGAGAAAGACGCCTACGGTAGCTGTAACGCCGGCTGCAGATTTTCTGCATGGCAATACAGCCGCCAGCGCCACTGTTTGGAATAGTACCAACCGCATTTGGTGGATTCGTACCGCATTTACTATCAAGGCAAGACTATTGAATCAACTATCAAAAACAAGTGGATATAGTGCTGCTTTAGTTCTATCGGCTGTAGACAGCGCCTATACCAACAATGCAATGGAGTCCCGCGTAACGATTTTCACTTTGCGGAATCCCTGGGCAACTGTGGCGCGCAACCAGGCTTCATTGGTACTGGATGGCTGGCTGAGTACTCAGTTCATTACGAATACTATGATGGCCAACACGCCTAATCAGGATCCACGTTTACCACGTATCACGAATCTTACCCGATTTGGTGATTACAGAGGTACCCGCAATGGAGCAGGGCGAGTAGGAACAGGAACCACCAATGATGAGTGTTACCTGGTACTTGCGGGCTACTATAGCGGCGATGCTTCGCCACTGTTTGTTGCAACCTTTGAAGAAGTGGAGTTCATAGAGGCAGAGGCTGCCTTGCGTGCGGGGGATAGAACAAGAGCATATAACGCCTATCTGGCCGGTATTCGTGCAAATATGGATAAGGTTGGTGTAGCCGCAGCAGCGCGGGATGCCTATCTGGCACGACCAACAATTGGTGTAGGTAGTGCGGCATTGCAGTTGTCGGATATTTTCCGGGAAAAATACATTGCGATGTTCTTATCTCCGGTAACATTCGATGATGCCCGCCGCTTTAATTACGCCTATACCGGCTTTCAATTACCGCTGAATGCAATATTGACCTCTCCGATTCGCCGACTGGACTACCCCTCCAGCGAGCAACAACGCAATGGTGGCAATACGCCCGCTGTTGGCGCATTGACCGACCGGCTCTGGTGGGATAGATAAATAGCTGATCATTTTTATTGATACGAAAAAGACGGACTTTTTGCTCCGTCTTTTTTTATTCGAATTGTGATAGAAAGGCGGGGTGCTGCAGTTGATGTTCACATAAAAATTGTAGGATAAAAAAAATTACTTGAACTTTACTGTCTCCCATTTTATTCAATGGGTTGTAATGACCGAAAAATTATCAAGTATGGAAGACATGATTCCCAATGAAGGATTACCCAAGGTAGCGGCAGCACAGCCTTGTTGTGTGCAGCTCGAAGCCGGTAAGAACTATGCCTGGTGTACCTGTGGCCTCAGTGAAAAGCAACCCTTTTGTGATGGCCGGCACAAAAAAGTAGAAGGGATGCCTTACCGGAGTCAGGTATTCACCGTCGAACAGAACACAGAAGCTTGGTTGTGTCAGTGTAAGAAGACCAAAAACCCGCCTTATTGCGATGGGAGCCACAACAAATAGCCGATAAGCTGGAAGGTGAAATAGGAGGGGCTCATCCTTACGACTCCCCGCACTAAAATGATAGGCGTTCTTCTTTGCAGAATGCTCAACGTTTTTAAATTTGGTAAGAGAGTATTATGCAACTCCCTTTTCATGGCAATGGCTGCCATCTAAATTTTTTAATCTTCACCCGTATATGAAAAACGTACTGCTGTTTTTCTCCTTCTTGCTGTTTTCTCTTGTCAGTAGCTCGCAAGACAACACAAAAGTACTCAATGATAAAGTAGTGATTGGGAAAGTCGATAGCATACAATCTACTATACTCAATGAAACCAGAAAGGTATGGATCTATATGCCCAATGGGTTAGATGAAAAATCCACCAATCGGTATCCCGTAGTTTATTTATTGGATGGCCCCGCACATTTTTATTCAGTGGTGGGTCTCATTCAGCAGTTCAGCCAGGTGAATGGTAATACGGTTTGTCCGGAGATGATTGTAGTAGCTATTGCGAATACAGACAGAACACGTGACCTAACGCCTACTTATGTGAAGGGCGACCCTCCCTATGTAGATAGTAACTTTACTAAAACATCTGGTGGCGGCGAAAAATTCATCTCCTTCCTGAAAAAAGAGTTGATCCCCTACATCGATGCGAATTATCCAACCCAGCCCTTTAAAATGCTGATTGGACATTCATTTGGTGGATTGATGGCAATGCACATGCTGGCGAACCATACCGATATGTTCAATGCCTATATCAGCATTGACCCCAGTATGTGGTGGGATAATATGAATTATCTCCAACAAGCTAAGGCGGTACTTCAAAAAAAACAATTTACCCATACAACTTTGTATCTCGGTTATGCTAATACGATGGAGGAGGGAATGGACATCAGTAAAGTGCAGCAAGATAATTCTCCCATGACACGTCATATTCGTGCAATTCTATCGGTAGATACCCTTTTGAGAAGCAGAAATGACAATGGACTTAGTTATGCTAGTAAATTCTATCAGGAGGATGGGCATACGACAGTTCCTGTTATTACTGAACACGACGCACTTCGCTATGTTTTCCGAAACTTTCGATTCAAACTGGAAAGTAAAGATTATGTTGACTCTGCGGCCGATCTTGCCGGCAAGTTCGAGCAACACTACATAGAGGCGTCCAAATTTTTTGGTTATTCGGTCTTCCCTGCCGAAAAGCTGATTGAGGGTTGGGGTGCTGAATTCGAGCAGATCAAGCATTATGGCAAGGCAGAGAAGTTTTACTTATTGAATACCCGTCATTATCCCGAAAGTCCGAATGTACATGCGGCATTGGCTGATTTTTACGTAAAGCGCGGCTATAAGGCAAAAGCTATAGCAAGTTTTAAAAAGTCGCTGCAGCTCAAACAAGACCCTGCCACGCAAGAAAAGCTCGACGCGTTAATAAAATAAATAAACAGCGCTTACTTATTCGGTCTCGGATAAAAACGCTCTGATCGAATTTTCTATTCTTTCACAACCGGTGAGAGGTGGCTTTTTGGTAATTTCAATTCGAATGGATTGTTCTGTTATGGCGTAGTTTCCCTGTACTGAAAAAAGCGCAACCGGAATTTTGATTGTTCCACTTTCTGCATTGCCATCCATCTCCCCCCTTTCATTTTCAATGGCCGCTTTCATTTTTTCAAACAAAGCATCTCGGCTTCCAGTAAAACTGAATTCGAAACTACATTTTGCCATAATGCGGAGTAAGGTTTAAAAATTTCCCAAAGCCGACTGGATATCCCATGCCAGCCATTTTTAAAGTTAATGACATTTTTTAGCAAAATTGAATCATCAACATTGCACAAAAGATGCTGCACGGAGCTGCTTGTATTTCCCAATTATAAATTCTGTGATTTCATGGTACAGGCACAGCTTGATATGCCAGCCACTGATTTTTCAAAGCGCTGAGGGAGAAGTTAAGAATGACATTTTTTGATGAAATTTCACGATTTGACAACATTTATCATTGCCTGTTATTGTATTTTATATAATAAATTTGTAAAATACATTCAGGTCTAATCTTTCGCTGTATGGTCAACAAACTTCGCCCCTTCCTGCTGTTCTTGGCATGCACTTTTTATAGCTGGTCTGCTTTTGCTCAGAAAGATATAAAAGATGCTTTAGAGGAGTACCTAATGGCGCGGCAACCCGAGAAGGCCTATGTTCAAAGTAATCAATACCACTATAGTGTTGGTGAAAGAATATTCTATAAAGTATACCTCGTTGCCGGTGATAGTCTTAGTGCATATACAAGAAATGTTTACGCAGAATGGTATGACCAGGATGGAAAATATATACAGCGGCAGGTATTACCTGCGGCGATGGGATTAACTGCCGGTGACTTTCTCATTCCTGACAAATACATCGGGCAACGTATTTATTTGAAACTTTTTACTGCATTCATGCAGCAGCCCACATCGGTGCCTTTTTTGGTCACTTCCTTTGTTGTCGATCAACCCGGTCAAATGTTGATGGCGCCCGATAGTGGTACCGAAGGGGTACAAGTAATGGTTCATCCGGAAGGTGGCGTTTGGGTGAAGGGGATTTCCTCTGTACTAACCATCCGCACCAAGAATGGCAATGACCTTCCCATCGGCATGAACTGTCGCATCATCGACGAAAATGGCCAAATGGTGAACCTGGTTTCAACTGCTCCGTTGGGGTATGCCCAGGTGGAAGTTACGCCTGAAAGTACGGGACCTTACTATATTCAAGTGGAATTACCCAATGGAATATGGGCACAACAAGCACTTCCTGCAATTCAGGCACAAGGTGTGGCATTTCGATTTGATCCGCTGGATTTCTCATTCATCCTGCAAAGAACACCGGACGCACCCCCCAGCCAGCAAAAAGTCACCCTCTTGGTAATGCACCAAAATAAACGTGTATTGGAAACCAGTTTTTCGCTTGAACAAAAAACCCGGCTGAAAGGAAGGTTTTCTATCGACAGCTTTTCTACTGGTTTTCATCGATTGATTTGGTTAGACGATCAACAACAGATACTCGGGCAAAGAGTCATTTATTTTCATCGCCCGAAGTCGGAAAGCATATTACTGAACACCGATACGATATCATTCGACAAAAAAGGTCAGAACGTATTCACCCTGCAGTCCCTCGACACCCTATTTAGCAGCCTGTCCGTTGCTATCACAGACGCTGGGTATGAAGAAATCAACCCGGATAATAGTGTCTATCAGCTCATGGGCAGCGATATATTTCTTACTTACCCTACACAAACCAATCAGGCAATTCGTTGGCTGACAGACAATCAATTCCGATTATTTGATCAATGGTTGCAGGCACAACGTATTTGGTATCCGGCCATGAACGACTTGTTGACAGATACGATTGTATCTGCTTTTCCGAGGGCTGAGACGGGGTATATTCATATCAGAGGTAAAGTAGATAACCTATCTGAGAAGAAAACGAAAAAAGCAGGGTCCATGAACCTGATTATTAGTACGGGCGATAATGAAAAAGAATTGGTGCAAGCAGAGCTGGAGGCAGATGGCTCTTTCTATTTGGACGACTTGTTTTATTATGACAGCGTGAGTGTTTATCTGCAACCCAATGGAATAACTATCACGGATGAGAATAAAATGGCACTTCAAAACAACTTGATAGCGAGTAATCCCACACGAAGGTTATCTGTACCTAGGTTGCAGTTACTCCCATCTGCAGACTCGCTCGCACAGATGCAACAAAAATATGCTGCCGATAAGCGCATACTGGATTCAATGGCTGCCAGTGGTACTTTGCAGGAAGTAGTTGTAACGACACGAGTTAAAAAACGCATCGAGGAAATAGACGAAAAATATACTACCGGTATCTTTTCCTCTGACGGGATTAAATTCGATGTTGTGAGTGACAATTTTGCAATTGCGCAACCCAATGTCTTTTCCTATCTGCAGGGACGTGTGGCGGGACTCCAAATCTCTACCCAGACATATGGTGCACCCTCTTTACGGTGGCGCGGCGATCCTGTAGCGGTATTTCTGAATGAGGTGCAGCTTACTGACCCCAGTGCGCTGAATAATATTCCCATGTCGGATGTAGCTTATATCAAAGTATTCAGACCGCCTTTTTTCGGCGCCTACTTGGGTGGGTCCGGAGGAGCCATAGCCGTTTACACCAGAAGGGGTGACGAGGGAGGCATGTATGATGTAACAGGTTTGAAGCGAATCAAGCTCGAGGGGTATAGTCGTCCTACCAACTGGGAAAATAGCTTGACAGATCCTGACAACAAGAAAAAACCGGTGCGCGATATACGCAAAACGCTGTATTGGAACCCATCTATACAACTCGACAAAGACGTAAGTACCTATACCATCCGTTTTAAAAACAATGATGTGACTACCCGGTTCAGACTCATAGCAGAGGGCGTGAATAAAGCGGGTAAGCTAATCAGGCTGGAAAAAATTATTCAGCAGCCATAATCCTTTTGAGTTGTCTGACGATACTTTTTGTGGGGAGTAATGCTTACGTTAAAACTCGCTGGGGTTTTTCCTAACTTTCCCCTATGTTCATTCGGGGCGTTCTATTGATACCGGTCATAGGTTATAAGGTTGATTTTTAATTGAGGCAACTGGAACTCAGTCCCAAGCGCATTCAAAAGTTGTTTTAATCAGTAGATTTTTACGCGAATTCTGCAAAAAAATGATGGGGATATTTATCAGCAACCGTCGCGCAGTTGGACTATCATTCAGCTACTTGCACAACTTTTTTAAAGTTCCCATGCTGAAAAATTGTAGTTTTAAAGCTTTCCGCATTTAATAATTAAACAATTTTCTGATTTTTTAATTATATTACAAATAACCAAAACTCGCTTCTATGAGATTTTCTCTCCCCCTATTAACCATGTTTTTCCTATTATGTTCGGTTGGATTATATGCTCAGCGTACTGTTCAGGGAACAGTAACTTCTATGTCCAATGGTGAGCCGCTGGTAGGCGCTGTTGTTCAGATTGTCGGCACCAAGCAGCCGGTTCTGACCAATGAAAAGGGCGCTTTCAGCATCGCTGTCCCCGCCGGAAATGCTATTCTTCGCATCACTTACGTAGGCTATCAGACAGTTCAATTCACTGTTGGCACACAGTCTGTGGTTAACGTTCGGATGGAACAGGGCTCTGAACTAGACAATGTAGTAGTAGTTGGTTCTCGTAACCAAAGTCGAACCAAGACCGAATCGCCCGTGCCGGTGGATGTTATTCCGATCGCACAGGTAATTAATGATATCGGTCAAGTAGACCTGAACCAGATCTTGACTTTTATCGCTCCTTCTTTTCAGTCTTCCCGTCAGGCCATTGCCGATGGTACTGACCACATTGATCCTGCTCAACTGCGCGGTCTTGGTCCAGACCAGGTGCTGGTTTTAATCAATGGTAAGCGTCGCCATCAATCTGCGCTGGTTAATGCCAATGGAACTGTTAACAGAGGTACGGTAGGTACTGACCTGAATGCGATTCCTGCCAATGCCATCGAGCGGATTGAGATTCTTCGTGATGGTGCTGCAGCACAATATGGTTCTGACGCCATCGCTGGTGTAATCAATATCGTTTTGAAGCAGCAAACCGGAACCCTGGTGGGTAATGTATCAGTTGGTCAGCACATGACCACTTTTGATCGCGACTTTATAATTAACAACGGCAATTTTCCTAAGTCAAAAGTGACAGATGGAAGAACTGCTCAGGTAGCTTTGAACTATGGTTTGAAAGTTGGTAAGAAAGGGTTTCTGAACTTGACCGGTGAATATACCAGCCGTGGAGAGACCAACCGGGGTGGTACTTACACGGGGGCAGTATTCCCCACAGTGAATGGTCAAGTGCGTGATGACTCTATTATGAATGCCAGGTCGCTCAACCGGAATGATTTTGATATGCGCATCGGTAACTCCCGCATTAGAGGTGGCGGTGTGATGTATAATTTTTCAGCAACCATCAATGGCACCTGGCAACTGTATGCCTTTGGTGGATATAATCGCAAGAAAGGTAATGCTGCCGGCTTCTATCGTTATCCATCTGGTATACCTGCCGGTATTCGTAATTCTATTTTTGCAGTATATCCCAATGGATTCTTACCAGAAATCAACTCTGATGTAGTAGACTTCTCTACAGCAGTGGGTGCGAAAGGAAAGATTGGCAAGTGGAATGCCGACTTTAGTAATACTTACGGAAGAAATACTTTTGATTTCCGTATTACGAACTCTGTGAATTTCACACAGGCATCTGTAAGTTCATTTTGGCAGAAAGAATTTGACGCGGGTGGATTACAGTTTACCCAAAATACGACCAATGCCGACCTGTCAAGAAAGTTTGATGTGAAAGAGGGATTAAACGTGGCTTTCGGTGCTGAATATCGCATAGACCAATTCAGTGTTCGTGCCGGCGAAGAAGCCTCTTATAAAAACTATAATACGGCCGCAGGTGTGGCAGCCGGTGCTCAGGTATTTGCAGGTTTCCAGCCCAGCAATTCCGGTACCAACAGTAGAAATAACGTTTCCGTTTATGTCGATGTTGAACAGGACTTCACCAAGAAGTTTATGGCAGCAGCGGCATTGCGATATGAAAATTATTCTGATTTTGGAGGAACATTGAATTATAAATTGGCTACGCGTTATAAAATTACAGATGAGATTTCCGTGCGTGGCTCTGCCAGCTCCGGCTTCCGTGCCCCATCTCAGCAGCAGAAATTTTATGCCCGTACCAATACGCTTTTCATTAGTACACCGGGTGGTTTAGTACCTACTGAGAGTGGAACATTTACCAATGAAAGTGTGCCTGCACAAATCCTGGGTATTCCCCGCTTAAAGCAGGAAACTTCCACCAGCTATACATTAGGTTTTACAGCGAAGTTCTTCAATCGTAAGCTAGAGTTTTCACTTGACGCTTATCAAATTAACATCAAAGACCGTATTGTGTTGACGAATAACTTCACAGATGGTGGCGATCCCGTACTGCGTGCTCAACTGGCAGCTGCGAATGCACAAACAGCCAACTTCTTCTCCAATGCGATTGATACACGGGCGCGTGGTCTCGAGGCAGTATTGAGTTACAATGCACGTGTTGGAAGGCAGGGACAACTGCGCTTTTCTTGGGCCGGTACCTTCATCGATAACTCAGTTGTAAAAGATGCCAATGGTAAGCCCATCATCAAAGCCTCACCTATACTGGTAGCCACCGGTCAAATCGGTAACTACTTCAATCGCGAAGATCAGAGTCGTATCGAGGTTGCTAACCCTCAGAATAAGCATACTTTCATGGTCAACTATCGCTCAGGTAAGTTTTCTGCTATGGTTCGTGCTGTTCGTTTTGGTAAAGTGGTTTATCTTGACCCAACGATCAACCTGTCTGCACCGGGCACCTGGCCGGTTAACAGTCTGACTGGTTTGCGTGAGACTTTAGATCAGACCTTCAATGCGCATACCATTGTTGACCTGACAGCAAGTTATGAAGTGTTGAAAGGGGTTACGTTTACGGTGGGTGGTAATAATGTATTTGATGTTTATCAAGACCGCCACATGCACAGCAATAACTTTAGTTTAGGTCGCTTTGTTTACTCACGTCGGGTACAACAATTTGGCTTCAATGGCGCTTACTTCTTCACTCGTCTGCGCTTTACGCTCTGATGCGTTGAAAGAATAACTTATAATTGTAAAAGGGACATTCTTAACAGGATGTCCCTTTTTTTATGAGGAAAAAGATGAGCGCGTGGATCTGTGAGAGATCGAGTGTGATGAAGGATAGTGTGCGCGTGAAGTCTAATTCAGGTAAAGATTTTATCTACAGGCGAAGGCGAAGTAATCAGCACATAAAATTAATTCCTCCGCATATCTATTCGCAAATGTCGGACGGCTACAAGGCCAAATAGCGTATGATAAATGAGATAATTTTTTATTGAAACTGAAAAAGCCAATTTAACATGTGCTTAGTAAATTCAAAGTAGAGTACTGATTTTGAATGAGTTGTTTTGCTTGCTTTATCGAAATGAAAGTATTTAACAATTTTATGGCAGGGCATAGTCCGTTTTTTGAGCGGAGACTTGAATATCTTTAAATCAATATATCTTTTATGAAGACCCAACTCATTCGACTTGCTAGTCTTTTATTTTTGGCTTGTCAACTGGCTTTAGTATCGTGTACTAAGCAAACGGTGGCTCCCGATAACTCGACCGGTAGTAGTTCTTTAAGGGAGGAAAAAATTAAAGTTTTTTATGGAGCCGACACAACCAGACAGGTTTATGATATTTATTTGCCTGCAAACAGAGACACGTCAACCCCAATCGTTTTGATGATACACGGAGGTGGCTGGCAGACCGGTAACAAAGCTGATTTGGAAGGATATGTGAATATAATGCGGGCTAAGTGGAAGAATGTTGCTATTGTTAATATGAATTATCGATATGCAAGCTTTGCTAAGCAAGTTCATCATCAGCAGATGATGGATGACATACAGCGAGTTTTTGATGATGTTCAGGCAAAAGTCAATACATATAAAATATCTTCAAAAATGGCGATTGCCGGTGCTAGTGCCGGATCTCAACTTGCTATGATTTATGCTTACCGACACAATAATAAAATCAAGTGTATTGGAAATATTTTTGGACCTAGTATTATTAGTGACTGGAGCTGGTATAATAGTCCAAGTATTATACCGGGAATTTTTACGGGCGATGTTTTATCAGAATACGTAGGTCGTACATGGGATACCACTGCCTATAAGGCAGTTAGTCCTTACTGGAATATCAGTAGCAGTTCCCAGCCTACCATTAGTTTTCATGGCAATCTCGATCCGGTTGTACCTGTTTATCATAGTCAATGGCTGCATGGCAAGCTTCGTAATCTTGGCGTTCCTTCGGAATACCACGAGTATATAGCATTTCATAGTTTTGATAATACACAATCGGATGATGTCATCACTAAGATGATTGCTTTCTTTAAGATACACTTAAAGTAGCCATTATACACACTGATAGTTTTCACTCTAATATTTATCCGCCTTTGGAGGGCGAACGACTTTGAGGGTAGATAATATCCGGATTATTACAACTTCAATCCCACTGTCAGGAAAAAGTTTCTGGGTTCGGCGGGCATGAGTCCCGGACCCGGATAGCCACCTGCACGGCGGGTGAAATACTTTTCGTTCAACAAATTGTTGATGCCTGAGCGAATAAAAAAGGATGCGTTCACGTCATAGTTACCACTCAGGTCAAACAGATGATAAGCGGGTATTACACCATTGATGCCGGATGCTACAGTTGTAGTGGTATTGTTGGCATCACTGAACGCAGACGAAACATAGCTGTGTTGTAGCGTAAGTTTCCATTTTGTTTTACTGTAAGTAATGCCGTTCCTAAGAATTTGTCGGGGAGCATTTTCTACCTGCTTGTTTTTCAAATCATTTGTAACCAGCGCATTGCCTTGTCTTGTTATAAGGCGAAGGTTGTTGTATCGCGCATCAATAAAGGCAAGCGAGGAAAATAAGGTAAGGTTGCCATAGCGTTTATCTGCCTTCAATACTTTCAGTAAACTAAGTTCAACTAATAGCTCAGCACCTTTGCTTGAACTATTACCCACATTGGTTCGCAGGTTGTAAAAGCTTCCATCCAATCGCTGCTGTGCAATTAATCCTACCCGATTGTTGTATTGCAGCCAAAATCCACTAACGTCAAAGAACAAGAAATCTTTGACACGTCCCCGGTAACCAAGATCTATGTTATATCCTCGGGCATCCTGTAGATTTTGATCAATTTCATCGGTAATGGGATTGGCAGTCAGGTCGCTGAAAAGTACCGGCCGATAGGCCTGGGAGTAATTGGCATATATTTCAGTATTCCCAATATGGTATTCTGCTCCAATACCAGGCAAAACGAATCGGCGGGTTTTATTTTGATCTGTCACTTTTTGTTCTACAGATCCAACCAGGTTCACTCTTCCATCAGCGGTATTGCGGATGTTTTCTATGCGGAAGCCGGGTATGATCAAAAGTTTTTTTCCAATTCTGAAAACATTTTCCGCGAAGAACGCAGTGTTAACGGTAAGAAAATCAAGATCTGTCGGGTAGGGAGCTTCTGTTCTCAAATTAAAATCAAACCCCGTATCTCCTCTCCCATTCTGGAAGCGATAAGTATTCCCACGATAGATGCGGAATCCGGTCGAAAAGCTGTGCGTTGCCTTACCAATTGTATAACAGTGAAGAAAACGGGCTTCAATTCCCTGATTGCGGTACTGATCGATGTCTACTCTCCTGTTAGCGTATTGAAGCGTTGTTGCCTGGATGGTATCACCAATCGTTGGGGGAGCCATGAAACCGATGCTATTCCGATCGCCACCCATCACGAATGCCTTGATGTTGAGCCTGCTTTGTTCGCTGATGGTATAATCAATATTCAGGGCGGCGATATTCCATTGAACCTCGATCCAGTTGCGGCTGCGTCGACTTTGATTGGGGTCATTGGCAAACTGCGCATCGGTTAGTCCACCGGGTTGTTGTGCGAGGTAACTGAAGCGGGTCAATTCAATACCAGCTTTCAGCTTATCAGTAAGCTGATGCGTATAGCTGGCAAAACCAGTGTTCACCGTAAAACCACTGTTCTGTCTGAATCCATCTCCCCTGCGGTGGTCCCAAAAGGCATAGTAGTGACTTTTCTTTTGCTTACCACCAATAGCGTTGTAGGAATTGAATAGACCGAAACTTCCGGCAGTTTGTTGCGATTCAAATTGAAAGCTTTTTTTGAAATCACTTCCATCCTTTAAAATGAAATTAACCAGTCCGCCAAACTGAGGACCATATTGAAGACTGGCCGCACCTCGAATTACTTGAATGCGTTGAACAGAATTCAATTGTGGCGTATAGTATGCTTCCGGATAGCCAAAGGGGTCGCTGCTGATATCGTATCCGTTTTGCCGAATATTGAACTCCCAGCTACGGTTCGGACTCAATCCGCGGGCGGCAATGCCGATTTGAATTCCACTGGGGTCGCTTTCCCAAACTTGTATGCCGGGCACTTTCGCCATCACCTGCCGCATGGTATTATTGACCACATTGCCCTGCACATTATCCATCATGATTAAGGCATTCTTCTTACCGGCATGAATGGTGGTGCCTACGATTTCGGGCAAAAAATGAATATCAGCTTTCGTATTACGGCCTACCAGGGTAATGTCGGGAAGGAAAGTGCTGTGTTGGAATATACTATCGGTCACTGGCGGCTGCTTTTTTTGAGCAGATAAAAAAAGCGCCGGCATCAGGAAGATAAACGTAATTAGGGTCCGCATGGCTAACTCGACATTTTCGGACGCGAAAATGCCACTGATTAGTTGGAATTAATTACGAAAAAGGAAAATAGGCTTATCGAAATGCGGAAAATTGAATTGGATCTGTCATCGAAATTTTGATACGCGGGTTTATCATAGCAATAATTGAATGAATTCAATTAATTAATTTAATATATATGCAACTGATTTATTTAACCTGTTTTTCAATTTGGCATAGTAGTTGGATTTTTATTAAATGAGAGCCGTCTATCTAATCCCGTGAAATAGCAA
>JBEIUM010000336.1:0-1796 GCA_040374385.1 Sediminibacterium sp.
CAGCCTTCGGCGTTCGTTCAGGAGCTTCCGCCCGGGGTCCCCGCATCCAGCTGCACGAAAAGAATCGGCTCAGACGTGTGGCCGGGAGTTTGCTTTATGTAATTTTCTTGCATTTTGTAACTTAAAGATTCCAATGCAGAACCAAATACATTCCGACAATTACTGTCAGTGTTTTCTCAGGCTGGTAATTCTTACCTTTGCACCATGGAGCAGAAGGACATAGACCGTGTGATAGAGATGGCCTGGGAGGACAGGACGCCATTCGAGGCCATACGCCTGCAGTTTGGTCTCACCGAGGCGGGCGTGATCGCACTCATGCGGCGGGAACTCAAGCGCAGCAGTTTCAACCTCTGGCGCAAACGGGTCAACAGTGGCGTCAGTCAGAAACATGCCAAAACCCGCAATGGGGATATTACCCGCTTCAAATGCTCGCTTCAACGTACCATCACGCTGAACAAGATCAGCAAAAGGTAAAGCGTAGTTTATCTCAATATTATTCTCAAGCTAATGCTGGCTGCTTTCATTGCATCCTTGCACAAAAGAACTAACTTGGCACTTCTATTTTCCTGGTAGGCCGGGCTGCCAAGTATTCTTTTTATCGGAAATATCTCAACCATCCTTTAAACACCCCCAACTACAAATTGATACATGAGAATACAGTTTTGCTTACGATTGATATGCATATATCTGATACTGCTATTGGTCGGTCAGTCATGTAGCGAACCAACACCCCATCAGTTATCATCGGCCGATGATCATCCCAAACTGATCAAAACAATTGGGAGTCCGGGTTACGGCAACGTGCAATGTAGTCTGGAAGACAAATATGGTAACCTCTGGTTCGGCACTACTGAAAACGGACTGTATAAATACGACGGCAAATCATTCAAAAGGTATTTGGTGGCAGACGGACTCAACAACAATAATGTTCATACACTTTTTGAAAACACGGATGGTACCATTTGGATAGGCACCCATGCCGGAATCTGTACTTATGATGGCAAGTCATTCAGGGAGATAAAAATTCCATTACCCAAGAACCTGCTCCCGAACAAGAACCCCTACTATGTCAATTCGCATTGGGTGTACCAGATAATCAAAACAAAGAACGGAAAGATGTGGTTCGCAACAATAGATGGACTGTATGTGTATGATGGAAAAAACTTCCATCTTTTTGAAGTCAAAGATGCAGCCAATGGATTTTTGACCAACAATGATAAGGTGGAGCGGATACTGGAGGACAAGGCAGGGAATATATGGATGGGGGGAAGAACCAATGAGGGGGTATTTCGGTACGATGGAAAACAGATCACCCGGTTCAAGCTGGAGGAACTATTTCAAAATGGTCCGACACCCAAGCCACACAGCTGGGCATGGCCACAGGTGCAGGATAAAAATGGTAATATTTGGTTCAGCAATTGGGGAGGTGCCTACCGGTATGATGGCAATAGCTTCACCGCATTTACCAAAAAAGATGGCATACCGGGCATTGTTACGCACATCATAGAAGACAGGAAGGGGAATATCTGGCTGGGGGGTGATGTTGTTACCCGCTACGATGGGAAGGGCCTTAAAAACTTCTCGGTAAAAGACGGACTTACCCAGCAGGGGGTGTGGTCTTTATTGGAAGATCGTTCCGGCGCCCTCTGGGTAGGCACCCGGGCTACCGGTCTCTACCGATACAATGGTGAAAGATTCAGTATCTATTCAGCCTATCAGCAGTAGTTTTTTGAAAAATCTAAGTAATTGCATCAGTCCCGCTCCACAGCAATAGTTGCAGTGTTTGCGCAGGTAGC
>JBEIUM010000121.1:0-7470 GCA_040374385.1 Sediminibacterium sp.
GGCGGTATCGTTCGTTGCGACAGGGTTGCATCGGGTGTTATTGAAGCCTACAAAAAAATGGGCAATATAGATATTCCGATCATAGTTCGTTTACAAGGTACCAATGCAGTTGAAGCTAAAAAACTGATCGATGAGAGCGGACTAAAAGTACAGTCCGCCATTGAATTAAGTGAAGCTGCCGACCTGGTGAAGAAGGCCGTAGCCTAAGTTGGAGAAGGAAATTTACTGTTGTCGCGGCTGTTGCTGCGTCCATCTTTTCACTTCTGTGATGGCACTAAAGCTATAAGTTAGTCCTGAGGCTATTTCAATGCAGGCGATGCGTTTCCTGCGCCGATTCATTTTTTTAAAGACACGACCATTCTCGGTTTCAAAGTATTCGCCCTCCTGCAATTCATCAACTGTGAGAAAACCGATTCGAGGTGCTGAATTATAGGCGCGGAGTGCTAACAGTAGTTCGGTCTCACCACTCGCAGTAGCCGCCGGGTTGCGTATAGAGGACTGCAAAGCACGTTCGATATCGGGGGGGAATATTTTATGTGCGACAAATTGAATCAGTAAACGGCTGTATTCTTGTTTCCACTCTTTTCCATGGGCTTCTACCCGATTCCTGAATTTTTCGAAGGTGAGCAGGTGGGCCAGTTCATGCAATAAAGTGATCAGGAACTCATATTTATTCAGGTTACCATTGATGCTGATGCGGTGATTCGAATCACCCCCTGCATGTCGATAATCACCCAGCACTGATTTTCTTTTTTTGGTGATGGTCAGATGAACTTTATAATGGTGAAGTAGTTGAGCGACCTGCTCAAAACTATTTTCCGGCAGAAAGGCTGCCAGGGCCTGCAGTGGGTGTTCTGTGGCCGGCATTACTTATTCGATTTCAGCTGCAAGGAAATGCGGGTTTCTATCCATGAGTAAATGATATAACAACCCATTGAAAGGATTATAGCGTATACGCTTCGCTTCTCTCCGGCAGCTATCAGATAGATGATTACTACAGAAGCCAAAAAAAATAATTTAAACATAGTGGCGCCAATGATACCCCGCATCACTGCCTGTGGATTGGATTTTTTCAGATTTTCCTGCTGAAAATAAATATTCAGACAACTGGTCAACAATAAAATACCATTGGCAATCATCACGACAACAGGCTCAATATGCTTTGCCCGTAATGCATCCCAAGTAATTACGATTAGTATCGCTATGATGCCGGCTGCGATCAATAGGGGCAGCAACCAACTGAACAAATTCTTTTTCATGGTGGTAGGTTAATCAATAGAAGCTTCTTTGGAAGGAACATCCAGTGCAGTTGTATCCAGCTCCATCGTTCCCGAACCCGAGAGTGCTTTTTTTACCCCGTCGAGGTATTGGTCCTTGTAACGAATCGCCCTTTCCAGTGAATCGGTGCGCAATTTCAGCATTTGCAGGGCAGTCCGGCTTTCGCGGGTTCCATACCCGGGGATGTAGTATTTCAGTGGGGTAAAAGCGATCAAAGCAATGGTCAAACCTACCAGTAAAACGAAAATGGTACTCAGTCCGATGTAAACACTTGTTCTTGACAAGCGAAAGGTAACCACTTCCTCATAGGTGTCGTCATTGAGTACCACCAGCCGGTAGTTATTCCGGAGGCGGTTGAGTGAATTATTGAATTCGCCGGTAGCCATTTGATAAAAACTGGTTAAAGGTACAAAGATGAAGGCTTTTTCATTACATCAGCCGAAGAAATAAACGTATTTTTAAGCACGGCTATGTGCTCAAGTTCTACTTTCAGGGTTTCTTACCTGGCGGCAGGTATCCGTCAGCTATTGGGTGCAGCCATTATTGTCTGTACGCCACTGCTTTTGGCTGCCCAGCCGAATACGACTGTAGAAATTCCCAAGCCGGAGAAATATGAGAGCCGAACCTTGGGCTCAGAGCGAACTGGCAATAAAAAATTTACGGTACCCCGCAGGATTTATAACAACACAGTCAGTCGATTTAATTATCATTTTAATGCACAGCAATTGATGCTGGACATTGAAGAAAGAGCTGCCACTGCTCAGCCAGATGACTTTACAAAGCTGCTACCATTCTACACCTTTGAGTTAAGCGAGTCAGCAGGCGACCCCCTACTCGACAGTGTGATTTATAAATGTACGGCAGGCATACTCTTACATGATCTTAGAAGCGACTGGGTTGACAAACTCTATCTGTTGATGGGTCGGGCATATTTGTTGCAAAAACATTTTGACTCCGCCGCCGTGGTTTTCCAATACATCAACTATGCTTTCGCCCCGAAGGAGGATGGCTATGATATACCAATTGGAAGCAATGCCAGTAATACCAACGGCGTTTTTACCATTGCAACCCGCGAAAGCAAAAGCTGGTGGAAGAAAATCGTAAGTATACCTCCCAGCAGAAATGAGAGCTTTCTTTGGCAGGCCAGAAACCACATTGAACAAGAAAACTATATAGAAGCAGCTACCTTACTGGAATTGCTGCGCAAGGACCCTCAATTTCCGTCGCGACTGCGACCAATGCTCCACGAAATTGCAGCATACGTCGCTTACAAACAGGGTATTTGGGAACAGGCAGCGGTTGAATTGGCGGAATCCCTGAAACTGGAAGCATCGCGACCGGATATTGACAGATCCTCCTATCTCTGTGCTCAATTGTTTGCATTGGCCAAGAAGAATGCCGAAGCCGTCACTTGGTTTAACCGCGCTATTCAAACAACGCATGATCCTTTGTTGGAAATATATGCCCGCCTCGAAGTAGCGGAGTTGGCTGCCAGTTCACAAAATAATGCGATACAACAGAATCTGGAGGAATTGCTGAAGATGGCGAAAAAAGACCGCTATGAAAGCAACTTAGACATTATCTACTACGCAGCGGCTCAACTGGAAATCAAACAAAAACACTGGGAAGGAGCCATACAACTTTTACAAAAAAGCATTGATGCCGGCAACCAGAATGACCAGCAACGCGACAAAAGCTATTTGCAACTGGCGGATGTGTTTTACATACAGAAAAATTATGGTAAGGCACTCGCCTGCTATGATAGCATACGCGCACCACTTACCAATCCGTTGGAAGCCAAACGAGTTGCAGAAAGAAGACCTGCGCTGAAAATTTTAGCAGGTAACCAGGAAATCATTCAGCGAGAAGATAGCCTGCAATATTTAGCTTCCCTAACTGCTGAAGAAAGGGCACTGGCAGTAAAAAAAGTTTGGCGGCAGATCAGAAAAGAAAAAGGATTAAAAGATCTGCCTGTCAACGATCCGATCGGTATCAGTAATCCAATGGGCAGTCAGACCTTGTTTACATCAGCCGGGTCGGGGGAATTTTATTTCCTCAATGCCAACTTGCGAACCAAGGGCCTCAGTGAATTTAAAAATAAATGGGGCAACAGACCCAATTCAGATAACTGGAGAAGACAAAGTATGGTCAACAGAACCCTGAATCGATTGACTACTATTTCAGATCCACAGGGAACCATCGTGAATGCGGTTGCCAATGTTGAAGATAAAGAAATCACCCCCGAATCTTTGTATAAGCAAATTCCGCTGGATGATTTGAAAATAAGTGAGTCGAATACCAAACTCCTTAAGGCGCTGTTGGAAAATGCGCTCACCTTGCAGAACCAGTTAGAAGATTACCCCTCGGCCATTGAAATTTATGAATTGATCTTAAAACGCTTTCCCGAGAGCAGTGAGGTGGAGCCTGCCCTTTTTAACTTAATTTATTGCTATAAGAAAATGGGGAATATGGCAGCCTCCGAAGCCATGAGCAAGCGTTTACGAGAAGAATTTCCCTCCGGTAAATACAACCAGCAACTCAAACAGGGTAACCGACAACAGACCAAAGATCCTGCTACCATTCGATATGAAAACATATACAATCTTTTTATCGAAGGTGAGTTTGACAAGGCCAAAGAGGAAAAATTAAAAGCGGATAAAGAACTAGGCAATTCCTACTGGACCCCCCAACTGCTCTACATTGAAGCAGTGTATTATACCAAGATAAAACAAGACAGCACAGCGATTCAACGGCTGCGGGATATCACCCGCCTTTTCCCTGCTTCCGCCTTAGCCGAAAAAGCTGCAACCATGGCAGATGTGCTAAGCCGCAGAAAAGAAATTGAGGCTTACCTCAGTAATCTCTCAGTTGACAGAGGTGTGGAAGAGCTACAAGTAGGTGCCGATGTCGATAAAATGAGTCCACTAAAAAGTATTCCTCCCCGAACCCTTAGCCCCAAAGCGCCTACAGCGCCCGTGACCGGAAGCCAACAGGTCTTAAAGCCCACCGTCGATAATAGACTCGTAAGTACAGAGAAAGAGTTGAATGTGCCCCAACCGATAGCGCCCGTGAAAGCACCGATACAATCTAAGCCCATTCAATTGGGGACAGGTGGTATTTCTAAGGGTTTTCAGGGTAAAACTTATAGTTTTCATCCTGCCGACACTGCCTTTTTGGTGCTGGTATTGAATAAGGTCGATCCCATTTTCGTCAACGAAAGTCGCAATGCCTTCCTCCGATACAATCAAATGCTTTCCATGAACCGTCCGCCTGCTATTCAGGTGCGGAAATTGAATGATCAGTTCAACCTGCTGCTCTTCGGACCCTTCACGAATGCAGATGAGGCCATCGGCTATATGGACAGGGTTCGGCCTGTAACTCCATCCCGCATCCTTCCCTGGCTGCAGGCGAGTAAATTTAGTTTTTCGCTGATCAGTCCCGCCAACCTGGCTTTACTTCTTGCCAGTCAGGATTTGGATGGTTATAATAGCTTCCTCAAAGAATTATATCCTGATAAATTTTAGCCATCTGATGGCTGATTATACCGGCATAAATAGAGAAAAAGACAGATATTTGACTTGTGCAAAAAAGTAAGGCAGTTATGACAAAGGCAGTGAAATATTTTTGGCGGTTTTTCTTTGGGTGCGTTGGCTTGTTTGCTTTACTGATTATCATCATCCAATTCGGTTGGCTGGGTGCCATGCCGGATCTTCAGGATATAGAAAATCCGACTGCCTCGCTGGCCAGCCAGGTGTTTGCGGATGATGGAACACCGATTGGAAAATATTACATTGAAGATCGTGTGATGACGGATTACCGCGATATCAGTCCCTACGCCATTCAGGCATTGGTTGCGACTGAAGACAAACGTTTTTATAATCACAGTGGTATTGATCCCATTTCGTTGGGCCGGGCCTTATTTTTTCTGGGTAGAGAAGGGGGTGCCAGTACCATCACCATGCAGACTGCAAAAAATCTGTTTACAGAAAACTGGAGTACCAAGAATTTTCTTCTAAGAAGTATTCAGAAGTTGAAAGAATCCATCATTGCGGTAAAACTCGAGAGCAACTTCACCAAGGAAGAAATCCTTACCCTATATCTTAACACGGTTGCATTTGGAGATAATGTCTATGGCATCCGAAACGCTTCTAAGACCTTCTTTAAGAAAGATCCCGACCGCATCAATGTGGAGGAAGCAGCTGTATTAATTGGAATGGTGAATGGACCGGGTATTTATAATCCCCGTACCAATCCCAAACGGGCTAGGGAAAGAAGAAATCTGGTATTGAATCGCATGGTTACCAAGGGGTATGTAACGGCCGCGGAAGTTGAAGAGCTCAAGAAGAAACCCATTCAACTGAATTATGCAAAACTCGATGAGAACAATGGACTGGGGCCCTACTTTAGAATGATATTGGGAGAAGAAATGAAGAAGTGGTGTCGGGAGCATAAGAAGAATAATGGAGATAACTATGATTTGTACCGCGATGGGTTAAAAATCTATACGACCATTAATCCGAGTATGCAGATTTACGCAGAAGAAGCCGTTGCCCGCCACATGAACTTTCTGCAAAAATTACTGAATAACCAGGAAAACATTAAAACCGGTTCCGTATGGAAAGGCTATGACCATGTGTTGCAGGCTGCCATGAAGCAAAGTGAAAGATGGAAAAACCTGACGAAAGAGGGACTGGATGAAGAGGAAATCAAAAAATCGTTTTTTGAGCCGGTGAACATGCGCGTGTTTGCCTGGAATACAGTTCGGGGTAAAGATACCCTGATGACACCCTATGATTCGATCAAATACCATCGTCAGATGTTACAGACCGGTTTCATTGTAATGAATCCGATGGACGGACAGATCAAAGCATGGGTAGGTGGAATTGATTATAAAACCTTCAAGTACGATCACGCTAACTTTAATACAAAGCGCCAGGTAGGTTCTACCATGAAACCTCTGCTATATAGTCTTGCCATAGAGGAAGCCGGCTTCACACCCAATACCACCGTGTACGATAACCAGCAGAGTTTTGGCAGCTTTGGATTGGTGCCCGCCACCCCTAAAACTTGCACTGGTGCTGCGATGCCGATGGCGCTGGCACTTGCCAAATCTAGGAACTGTGCAACTGCTTACATTTTGAAGCAGCTCGATAACAATGGAAACAATGGGGCACAACGGTTGATCGACTTTTTAAGAAAATGCGATTTCAAATCCACGATTCCCCCCTACCCTTCGATTGGTATTGGTGCTGTTGAATTATCACTTTTTGAGATGATGCAGGGCTACAGTATTTTTCCCGGCAGAGGTTTCAGCGCAAAACCGATGTATATCACCCGAATTGAAGACCGGAATGGAAATGTATTAGCGAATTTTGTGCCGGTGCGCAAGGAAGTAATCAGTGACGTTACTGCATACTCAGTTATTAAAATGATGCAGGGGGTAATGACCAATGGTACAGGTGCAGGAATTTGGAGATATGATATGCCTGCCGGACTTGATATTGCCGGTAAAACAGGTACGACCAATGATAACAGCGATGCCTGGTTCATGGGATATACACCACAACTGCTGGCAGGTGTTTGGGTAGGTGCAGATGATCGTTTCGTTCGCTTCAACAAAGAAAGTAAGAATGGTGAGGGTGGACGTGCTGCCATGCCGATCTGGGCTTATTTTATGCGCAAGGCTGCCAATGATCCGGCCTGTGGAATAGATACAAAAATCACCTTTAATAAGCCTGAAAATATTAATACAGATTTTCAGATCGACTATACCAATGGAAACGTGCCCATCATGAGTGGGGAAAGTGAAAACGGAGGGGGTACAACAGAAACCGGGTATGATGCTGGTAACAACGAAGTAATTGGGGCTGAATCAGATACGAGCTTATTGGGTAATCGTCCAAAAGCAACGCCACCTCCGGCAGAACTCCCACCTGCCAAACCGGGTGATAACCGTCCCCCTGCCAATTTACCACCTAAAACACAGGTGCCCGCCCCCAAGAAAAGCGGGAATGGATAATTTTTTTTGATCCAAGGCAACGGACAGACGCCTGCCCGTATCTATTATAGTAGAGTTACCTGCATAGAGCCATAAAAGGGGGAACTACAGGAAACGGCCATATCCTATGTTAGCCGGAAAGCCTCAGGGTTGGGATCAACCATGAACTTTTCCGGCTTTTTTTATAAGCTACC
>JBEIUM010000068.1:0-12381 GCA_040374385.1 Sediminibacterium sp.
CGAGCGGAAGAGGGGTTCTTCAATGATTTTTTTTCTGTCTGACCATTGACGCTCGGATTTCTGAAGTGGGCACCAACTCTCAATGCCTTTTCGAATCAAGATTGAATCAATTTTCTTCTCCCACCGGGGTTTGGTATAAACAGCCAGCCATTGCTTTACGGGTATGACCGATTTCTTCTCTCCTGTTTCCATGGCTAGGGGACTCAAATTTGATTATCGATTCTTCACCAAAGTACTTTTTCCAGCATCTGCCAGCAGACTTGTCACCCGCACCCCTTCCTCGATGTATAAGTCTTTCCGGATCGACTTGATCCAGGCAGCATAAAAATCAGACTTGGACTTATCAGGATGGTTCAGGAACTTTTCTTTCTCTGCTGCCATGTAATCAATTGACATTTCGCCGGGAAGATTCAGTAGAGAGTTATTCTGACTAACAGTTGTTTGAATCTGCTTCTGCTTTTGACGGTAGGCTTCTAATTGCAACACATAAGGTTGCTCATTATTCTTTGATAGCCAGATCAGGTTGTCTTTCACCAGGTTAAAATTCGAATTGGATTTGATCTGGGCATTTTCTTTATCGATGATGGAAGTCAACGACTCTCTTTTTTGCCAGGGCTCAAAAGAGGCGCGTGGAATTTCATCCCAGGGAAGGGCTTGCGGCATATCTTTCTCCCGGATCTTATAATACTCATAAGGGTCGGGCAAAATGATATCGGGCACAATGCCTTTCAATTGGGTTGACCCGCCATTCACCCTGAAGAATTTCTGGAAGGTAAGCGTCATCGCTCCCATATCGGTGCGACTGGAAGAAAAATCATTTCGGCTGCCAAAAGGCACCTGGCGCTGAACGGTTCCTTTACCGAAAGTAGAAGAACTGCCGATAATAATACCTCGGTTATAATCTTGTATGGCACCTGCAAAAATTTCACTCGCACTAGCGCTGAACTGATTCACCAGAACGGCCAGTGGGCCATTATAAAGAATACGATCATCGTTGTCGTACCAGGTACGCTGGTCTACATTACCGGCTCTATCTTTCACCTGAACAATGGGACCGGATTTGATAAACAATCCGACCATTTTAACTACTTCATATAAAGAACCACCGCCGTTGTTTCGAATATCGATAACGATACCATCAATTTTTTCTGCCTTCAGCTTTTGCAATTCAGCAGCAATATCATCGGAGCAATGGTGTCCATTCGCATCTTCGAAGTTTGCGTAAAAATCAGGCAGCAAGATGTAACCGATTTTTTTATTGCCTTGCTGTATCACTGCGCTTCTTGCCAGTCCCTGATCTTGGTTAACTTTCTCCCGAATGAGGGAAACCACTTTGATTGTTCCATCCTCTTTCTTTAAGGTCAGTCTTACCTCTGTTCCTTTATTCCCACGAATCAATTTAACTGCATCTTCGGTGGCATAGGCAGTTACGTCTACCGGTTCGGCACTACCCTGTGCTACTTTGATGATAACATCATTTACCACGATTTGTCCGGATTTATAAGCGGCGCCGCCGGTAATGATGCTGGCGATTTTGATGCCATAGTCATCTTTGGTCAATTGTGCACCGATGCCGAAGAATTCATTGCTCATGCGCTCATCAAAGGCGCGCTTTTCTACGGGAGCCAGGTAGTCGGAATGGGGATCCATCAGGTTGGTGATGGTATTCAAATAAGTACTGAAACGCACTTCTTCTTTAAAGGTGCTGCGGATGCGGGCATAATTATCATTCATCAGTTTCAGCACCTGTTCCCTTGCCTTTCTTTCCAGGGCAGAATCAGCCAGTACCACAAAATTTGGCTGCTATTTGTTTTTTTCTCGCTGATCAACCAGGTCAGCATATCGCTCTAAGGAGAGGTATTTCAGTTTTTTACGCCACCGATCTTTTCTTTCTGCATCACTCTTTGCATATTGAATCTTCTCCCCGTCAAGTTCCACTGTTTCGGATATTGAAAAATCAAAGGGTATTTGCAATACTTCTTTACAGATATCAGCTGACTCCTCCATGCGGCGATTATATAGTGCACTTACCGCGGGCAGGAAGGCAATGGGTTCACCATGAATCTCATTATCAATGGTCTTTTCAAATACTTTCAGGGAATCGATATCTTTTTGGAGAAAGAAGGTCTTATCGCCATCCAATTCATCCAGGAATTTGTCAAAAACCATTTTAGAAAAACGGTCATCAATTTGTTTGGGATCGTAATGCTGTTCCTCCAGCACCCTGCCTATCTCTCTCAATAACTGCTGGCGGGGATTAGCAGGCTCCAGCAATCCCAGGGAGGAACTGCGAAAAGCGAAAAACAAAGCGCCGAAGCATACCATTGCCAGCAACAACCATTTTTTACTCATCATAAACTGAATCAATTTTTTCATGGGGAATTCCAAAAATAATTGAAAAAACCCAACGGGGATAACAACATAAGGCAATTAACAAAGGTTTGGAAACGAAGCATCCAAAAAAGGCGTTTAAAATATTGATAAAAAAAGCAGGAATTATTGTATTTTTGCACCCGAAAACGGAGAGCGTAGCTCAGTTGGTTAGAGCGTCAGTTTGTGGCACTGAAGGCCGGGGGTTCGAGACCCCTCGTTCTCCCACAAAACCTACAGGCAGTACTTGTAGGTTTTTTTATCTGATTTTGTATGTCCATCACCTGGATCATCATACCCCTGATCTCCGCATTTATCGGATGGTTTACCAACTGGATTGCCATCAAAATGCTTTTTCACCCCCGCGAACCGCGTAAGCTGTTCGGCATCACTTTCCAGGGTATTTTCCCCAAACGTCAACAGGTTTTTGCTGCCAAACTCGGCAAACTGGTGTCCGATGAATTGCTTTCCTTCTCAGATATTTCCTCCAAACTGACACATCCCGACAATCTGAAATCAGTGATGCCTGTCATCGAAAAACACATCGATCGTTTTTTGCGGGAACAATTGCCCGAGCAGATGCCCTTGATCAGTATGTTCATCGGTGAAAGCACCATACAGGAATTAAAAGGGGTATTCGTGAAGCAATTGGAAGTCATTTTTCCGGAAGTGATGCAAACCTATGTAAATACACTTAAAAGCCAGCTCGACCTCGAGGCCATAGTGACGCAAAAGGTTGCAGGCTTCTCCTCCGACAAAATGGAACAAATTCTCATGAGTATCATGCAGAAAGAATTTCGATTCGTGGAGATTATAGGTGGCATCCTTGGCTTTCTGATCGGATTGTTGCAGGTTTTTATTACCATTTTACAGTGATCACCGATAAAAAAGGGGGTTATACCCCGTATTTCACAACTTTATCCATTTAAAATTGTCATAATACCGCCTGTACATTCAAGCGCTATTTAACCCCCCTATTGACCGAACTTTGCCTACTTATGAATAAAAGCATGAATAGAATTTTGATGTTATCCATTTTTATGGCTGTATCCGCCCTCCAGGTAAGGGCTCAGTTCCCTACCGGCGGAAGACCTCCCGGGGCTGGCGGACAGAACATGAATATGGGGCATTTGTATGGCAAAATTGTAGATGAAAAAACCGGAAAAGGCATTGATGGCGCCACCGTTCAACTCATTGGTAATCGTTTTGATTCGGTTACACGAAAAATGAAACAGGCCATATTGAATACACAGATTACCAAGTCAAAAGGTGATTTCAGCTTCGAAAACCTATCCATTTTTGGCAACTTTCAATTGAAAGTCAGCAGCCTGGGCTATAAAGCCATCACGCAAGCGGTAGGTTTTGGGATGAAAATGCCGCCTGCAGGCGGTAATATGCAGCAGATGATGGGCATGATCGATAAAGACCTGGGGAATATCAAACTCACCGAAGACTCTACTACCCTTGCGACCGTAACGGTTACCTCAAGTGCCAAACCTTTACTGGAATTGGGCATCGACCGAAAAATTTTCACTGTTGACAAGAACCTCAATAGTACCGGACAAACAGCTGCTGAAGTGATGAAGAACATTCCTTCACTGAACGTTGACATTGATGGGAATGTAACCCTTCGGAATGCTGCCCCTACCCTTTTTGTAGATGGACGCCCCACTACCCTGACACTCGACCAAATTCCAGCCGATATCATTGATAAAGTAGAATTAATTACCAATCCTTCTGCGAAATTTGATGCATCGGGCGGTACTGCTGGCATCCTGAACATCGTTCTGAAGAAAAATAAAAAAATTGGTTACAACGGTGGTATAAGAACAGGTATTGATTCACGCGGCAAAGTCAACCTGGGTGGCGATATTAATCTGCGCCAGAATAAAATCAACCTGGGATTGAGTGCCAACCTGAATGAATTTAAATCTATTTCGTCCAGCAGTATTAATCGAGACAACCTGCAGACGTTCTTACCCAATAAGGTGAATACTTTCATGAATAGCGTGAATGAAGGTCAATTTAAATTCTTCCGTGGAAGTTTAGATATTTTCCTCGATAACAGAAATACCATCACCATTGCAGCTAACTACAACCGTGGTCGCTTTGAAAGCGAGCAAAACCAGCGGGTAGATTCGGTAATCAAGCAAAATTTTGCTTCGTATAACCTGATCAATAATGTCAGTGATCGCTCCTTCGAGAACCTGGGAACCCAACTAAGCTTCAAACACAATTTTGCCAAGAACGGACATAATATTTCAGCAGACGCCAACTTCAATTCCAGTAACAGTAATGGTGCCAGTCTGATCAGGATACAAACCTATACCCCCGAAGCTTTTGTCAAAGGGAACCCTTTGCTGCAATTGAATAACTCTAATGGAGATAACCGATTTTACACTTTCCAGACCGACTACGAAAATCCGCTTACGGATGATTCGAAGCTGGAAGCCGGATTGCGGGCAGCCATTCGAGACAACAGCAGTATCAATGATCAATATCGTTTCAATAACAACACCGGTAAATATGAATTGGTGCCGGCCATCAGCAGCCGCTATAAATTCCATGATGAAGTATGGGCTGCCTACACCACCTATAGCTTCAAAAAGGGAAGGTTTAGTTATTTGTTGGGACTAAGAGCGGAGAGTTCGAATTACCAGGGAACCTTGCTGAACGTAAATGGACAGGATTCACTGAATTTCAAAGTCGAATTTCCCATCAGTCTCTTCCCCAGCATTTTCTCAACCTACAAACTGAATGACAAACAAGATCTACAGTTGAATTATACCCGTAAAATCAATCGTCCTAACTTCTTCCAGTTGATGCCTTTCCCCGATTATTCCGATCCCCAGAACGTCAACATTGGTAATGCCGGTCTTCAACCCGAATTCACCAATTCATTTGAATTATCCTACAACAACACCTATAAGAAGAACGCGAACTTCCTGGCCTCATTATATTTCAAACATACTTCCAACCTTATCACCCGATATGTATATCGCGATGTCAATGCCCTAATCCCCGGCGATAGTGCTTATTTCAGCACCTACATCAATGCGAATTACAGCTTTGCAACGGGAGTGGAGCTTACCAACAAAATGGCAGTCAGCAAGTCCTGGGATATGACAGTCAACCTGAACATTTTCAGTTCATCGCTGCGAGCAGACTTACCCAACGAAAAATTCTCGAATGATCTGGTGAGTTGGTTTGGTAAGGTGATCAACAATTTCAAGTTGAAAAAATCATGGTCCATTCAGTTAAGTGGTGACTACCAGGCACGAACTGTATTACCGCCCGGTGGTGGCGGTATGGGTGGCGGACGCGGTGGCTTTGGTGGTGGCGGAGGTATGATGTGGGGTGGTGGTCCTCAGACAACAGCGCAGGGATATAATCTTCCCCGATATGGTGTTGACCTCGCTATCCGAAAAGACTGGACCTGGAAGAACGGTCAAACAGGATCACTCACGCTGAGCATGAATGACATCTTCAAAACACAATTGTTCCAATCTTATTCTGAAAGTGCCTTCTTCCAGCAAACCAGTGAACGCAGAAGAGATCCGCAGGTATTGCGCGTGAACTTCAGTTATCGCTTTGGAAAATTCGATGCGTCGCTGTTCAAACGGAAGAGTACCAAGTCTGACCCGAGCTCAGGAATGTCTGATATGATGAATCAGTAATCTTGCTGAAACTATTGCGGTCTTACTCTATTTTCTTCCGGAATTTTTTCCGGTCAGCATAGGTACGAAAGAAAATTGATCGAAGGATTCCTCCACCAATTCTCCATCTGCCTTTTTGGTAATGCGTATCATGCGTTGGCTATCGCCCTCATCGCGTGGTAAAACCATGACACCGCCGGGTTTCAGCTGATCTAATAAGATGGGTGGTGTAAAAGGCGCTGCAGCTGTGATGAGTACTTTATCAAAGGGGGCAAAAGTGGGAAGTCCTAAGAAGCCATCTCCATAAAAGAAGCGGATGCCCGGATATTCGCGTTTGAAGGGATATGCCTGCTGGATGCGTTCGTAGAGTTCTTTTTGACGTTCAATCGTACAAACACGGGCTCCTAACTCAGCCAGAATAGCCGTCTGATAACCACTACCGGTACCGATTTCTAGAACTTTATCGTTTTTATTTACCTGCAACAACTGCGTTTGGTAAGCGACCGTATAAGGTTGCGAGATGGTTTGTCCGGCCGCTATCGGAAACGCCCTGTCTTCATAGGCGATTTTCTCAAAGGCATTATCAAAAAAGTAGTGACGTGGAATCGTCTGAATGGCCTGCAGTACTTTTTCGTCTGTAATTCCTTTCTCTCGCAACTGCTTCACCAGCTGAGCCCGTAAACCCTTGTGCAGGTGTTCATCTTTATACACTGTCATAACGCTGCAAATATAGGGAAACAGTTATCCCGGCCGAACATCTTCACATGAAGGCATCAGGCCAGCTGCATATCACGTATGATATGCTCGATTTTTGCTTTCAGCGCACCCAGTACTGCTTCATATGCTTCTTTATCAGACAAAGGTGCATTGACACTGAAATAAAATTTAATCTTCGGTTCCGTTCCCGATGGTCGTGCAGATATTTTCGAACCATCGGCTGTTATGAACTGCAATACATTACTTCTGGGTAAGGCAATTGGCTGTTGCTCACCGGTGAGCAGATTGGTTGATTTTTGCAATTGATAATCGAGCAGTTGCACAACACGCGCCCCCGCCAATTCTTTCGGCGGCTGCTGGCGATAATTTTCCATCATGTCGGCAATCTCTTTCTGACCATTCATACCTTTCTTCGTAATGCTGATCAGGCTCTCATAAAAGAAACCATAATCTATATACAGATCGATCAATTTATCGAACAGTGATTTTCCTTTGCTTTTTTCGTAAGCTGCCATTTCACACAAAAGGGCAACAGCACTCACGGCATCTTTATCGCGGATCAGACTACCAATCATTAAGCCGAAGCTTTCCTCACCACCGATAACATAATTTTTCTTACCCTCCAGTTCCTTGATTTTTTCGGCAATCCATTTAAATCCGGTGAGTACATTATAACAATCTACCCCATTGCGTTCTGCCACTCGGTTGATCATTTCGGTGGTAACGATGGTGGTAATAACCATATCATCGGGCGTGGCAATGCCTTTCGCTTTGCGGGCTTCCATCATATAGCTGAAAGCCAATACCGCTGTTTGGTTCCCATTCATCAAGATCCAGTTCCCATGATTATCTTTTACCCCGATACCTACCCGATCAGCATCCGGGTCGGTACCTAATAAAATATCGGCATCCAATGTTCTGGCTTTATTTAAACCAATCTGCATGGTTTCACTCTCTTCCGGATTGGGATAATGAACCGTAGGGAAATTACCATCGGGCGTCGACTGTTCCTCCACCACGTTTACATTGGTAAACCCATATTGCTGCAATACTTCCGGCACCAGTTTGATACCGGTTCCGTGTATGGGGGTATAGACTATTTTTAAATCATGCTGGGCGCTGATCACTTCCGGATAAACACTCAGACTCTTGACCATCTGGATATAGGCTTCATCCATTTCCCGGCCGATCAGTTGAATATTGTGCTCACCGCCGGTGAATTTTACTTCAGCAATCGATTGAATGGCTTCTACTTCGCGAATAACATTCACATCATGCGGAGGTACCAGTTGTCCGCCATCATTCCAATAGGCTTTATAACCATTGTACTCTTTGGGGTTGTGGGAGGCAGTGCATACTACGCCGGCCCGGCATTGCAGCCGACGTATGGCAAAACTCAGCTCAGGTGTGGGGCGCAGCGATTCGAACAAGTATACTTTGATGCCGTTGGCAGCAAATACAGCTGCCGTTGTTTCAGCAAAAAATCGACTGTTATTACGACTGTCATGCGCAATGGCAACAGAGATGGGCACGCCGGCATACGTTGTATTCAGGTAATTCGAAAAGCCCTGTGTTGCCATGCCAATCGTGTACTGATTGATCCGGTTGGTACCTACACCCATGATACCGCGGAGTCCACCGGTACCAAATTCGAGGTTTCGGTAAAATGCATCCGCCAGTTCTTCGGGCTGATTTGTCTGCAAGTGCCGAATGGTATCCTTGGTAGCTGAATCATAAGGGCCTTCTAACCAGGCATTCACTTTTGCTGCTATAACACTGTCCATGACTATTTCTTTATTTAGGTGCCCCAAATTACCAATTATTCCGATTTCATCAGTTGTGATGCTGGCTATTCCAATCAAAATGAGGGATTAAAATCGATGAACAGCGAGGGCAAGGGGGAAGCGCGTTATTGCAGGTAGGCGCCGGCCACTTCTCCAGTCTCCACTTCTACCTGAATATGTTCCTGTAAAGTGGTGGCAACACTCAGACCAACATAATCGGCTTTGATGGGAAATTGCTTGTGCATGCGTTCTACCAATACAAGGGTTTGAATAGATAGCGGATGTTGACCCAACAAGGGTTTCAGGGCATATAGCAGCGTTTTACCTGAGTTGGTCACATCGTCGACCAACAAAATATGACTGCCGGTCAGATCGGCCGAACCGCTCAACTCAATTGTATCGGGATGGGACTTGTCCATTTGTATCCACCACAGTTGAACCGGTCGGCTATCATAGAGTGTAAAGAATCGAGCCAACTGTGCAGCGATGGCTTCCCCATTTCTACGAATGCCAATAATGACGAGGGGTGAAGTATCACCACTGAGGTTCTCTGCCAGTTCCAGTGCCATGCGGTGCAATTTTTGCTCGGCCTGGGTACGGGTAAGAATGGTTTTCCTGACAGACATGAAGTATATTTGAGTATAAAATTAAAGGAATATTTTCAACTTCCTCTACGGCATGAATGTTGTGGTGAAGTTTCCAAACCTTAAATTGACCCCATGCAACTGTTATTGCAAGTTCTTTTTATCGCATTGACGGCGGCTTCCGTTCTGCTATTTTCCCGGAGAATCAAGGTCATCAGCCGACTGATTGCCATGGGATCTACTCCGCTACCTTCCGATCAGCCGGGGAAAAGATGGGCCAATGTTCTGCTGCTGGCGCTGGGCCAGCGGAAAATGTTTACCAAGCCAATCGTTGCAGTGATGCACCTGATTATTTATGCGGGCTTTATCATTATCAACCTGGAAGTTGCTGAAATCGTACTGGATGGAATGACCGGGCACCACCGCTTGTTTTTACCCCTCCTCGGAGATGCCTACACCTGGCTCATTCGTTTATTCGAACTGCTGGCGGCCGGCGTACTGCTGGTTTGTGTGGTGTTTCTGCTGCGCAGGAATGTATTGCATATTCGCAGGCTGGCGCATGGCGATTTGAAGGGCTGGCCCGCCAGTGATGCCAATTATATTCTGATCGCTGAGATCATACTGATGTCGCTGTTTCTAACGATGAATGCCGCCGATCAAATGTTGCAGCAGACAGGCCACCCGCATTACCCCGCCACGGGAGAATTCTGGGTATCCGGATTACTGATGCCAGTTTTACAAGGTATGAGTACGGAAACCCTGATCTGGGTAGAGCGCCTTTGTTGGTGGCTGCATATCCTGGGAATTTTTGCCTTCCTGAATTATCTCCCTCATTCCAAGCACTTACACATCCTTCTGGCTTTTCCTAATGCCTACTATACTTCATTGGAAACCCCCGGTAAAATAAGTAACATGCCGGCCGTTCAGCAGGAAGTATTGTATGCCATGCAACCCGAACTGACGCCTGCCAACGCAACACCCCCGGATCATTTTGGGGCGAGAGACATCAATGGTCTGAGTCAGAAAAGCTTACTCGATGCTTTCAGTTGCACAGAGTGTGGCAGATGCACCGATGCTTGTCCTGCCAATCAGACTGGAAAAATACTCAGTCCGCGTCACATCATGATGGCTACCAGAGACCGCATGGAAGAAATCGGCGTTCAGTTGCAGGCAAAGGGGAAATGGGAGCCGGATGGGAAAAGTTTATTGCACGACTATATTTCGGTAGAAGAGCTGCGTGCTTGTACTACCTGCATAGCTTGTGTGGAAGCATGCCCGGTAGGTATCTCTCCTTTGAACATTATTACAGAATTACGGCGCTCCCTGATTATGGAGGAAAGCAATGCACCCCAGGAATGGAATGGCGCCTTCAGTAACATAGAGAACAATTTCGCTCCCTGGAAATTTTCGCCGGATGCAAGAGCAGCCTGGACAAAAGAGATTTAATGAATAAAAAAAGTATTTACAATTAAGTTATCATCATTATGGCCATACAAGTAAAAACCATGTCTGAATATGCCGCCGAGGGAAAATCACCTGAAATTTTGTTTTGGGTAGGCTGTGCAGGCAGTTTCGATCAACGGGCACAAAAAGTTACCAAGGCCTTCGCCACAATTTTAGACAAAGCCGGGATCTCCTGGACCATACTGGGGAAAGAGGAAGCCTGCACCGGCGATCCCGCCCGCAGGGCGGGAAATGAATTCCTGTTTCAGATGATGGCTTACCAGAATATTCAAGTACTAAATGGTTATGGCATAAAAAAAATCGTCACTACTTGTCCGCATTGTTTCAATACGCTCAAAAATGAATACCCCGAATTAGGGGGAACCTACGAAGTGATACACCACACACAACTATTGCAGGAACTCATCGATACGGGCAAATTGCGACTGGAAGGAGGTGGCAGTTTCCAGGGTAAAAAAATCACTTACCATGATAGTTGTTACCTGGGCCGTGCCAATGAAGTGTATGAGGCCCCCAGAAAAGTGCTGGAAGCGCTGGACGCGGAACTGATTGAAATGAAGCGATGCCGCAAAAATGGTCTCTGTTGTGGTGCCGGGGGTGGTCAAATGTTCAAAGAGGAAGAGAAAGGTACCAATCGGGTGAACTTTGAACGCACCGATGAAGCCCTGGCAACCGGAGCGAATTTTATTGCAGCTGCTTGTCCGTTTTGCAATACCATGCTCACGGATGGAGTAAAGAACAAAGAACAGGAATCAACTGTTACCGTATTAGATGTTGCTGAACTGGTAGCCATGCAGCTCGCACCTGCTCCATCAACCGAATCTCGCTAAAATGAATCTGACCGAAATACAGGAAGCCATCCCCAGTCATTTTGACCCACAATCCAGGGTATGGATCTATCAGTCTTCAAAAGTCCTGACACCTGAGCAAGTGAATTTAGCTCTACAACGGATGTCTGACTTCGTTCATACATGGACCGCCCATGGGGCACAAGTTAAAGGGGTTGCCCGCATATTATTTCAACGCTTCCTGCTGGTAGCAGCCGATGAATCGATGACACAGGTAAGCGGCTGCAGCACCGATAGTTCCGTTCGCATGATGCAACACTTACAACAAGAACTGGGTGTCGATCTTTTCAATCGCACGCAGTTGGCCTTCTATCAGGGCGGGGAAATAATTACCCTATCCCTATCGGAATTACAAGCCGCTATAGATCAACACCTGATCGGACCCGAAACTTTATTTTTCAATCATGTGGTTGGTACGAAAGAGGTTTTTCTAAAGCAATGGCTGCAGCCAGTAAAAAAGAGCTGGCTCGCCAATAAATTTCCTGCCTTACGGGGTGCAGAAATCAGTTCTTGAACTGAATGGCCGAAAAGCTATTTTTGCTCCTCATTTCCAGACTATGTATACGATCTATGGTATTCCCAATTGCGGCACGGTGAAAAAAGCCATTCAATGGTTTGACCGCAACGGTCTCCGTTATCAATTCCACAATTACCAAAAACAGGGTGTTTCAGCTGAAAGTCTGAAAAGCTGGGCAGCGCAGGTAGGCTGGGAGGCTTTGATCAATAAAAATGGGACTACGTGGCGTAAGAATAAGGATGCAAATGAAAAGAAGATAATGACAGAACACGGAACGGTAGATTTACTCTGTTCCCAACCGAGCATCATTCGCCGGCCCCTGATTGAAAAAGAGGGCAAAGTACTAACCCTGGGTTTCCAGGAAGATAACTACCTCAGTATTTTTCTCTAAAGCGATTATTGTCCCAACAATTCTGCCAATTTCCGGGAGAGTGCTTCTCC
>JBEIUM010000342.1:0-1741 GCA_040374385.1 Sediminibacterium sp.
CCGGTCCATTTTTTATTGCCCCCATTTAATTCATCATTCCTTTTTATAACTTATCTTAAACCCCCATTCAAAAATGGGGTCTAACATGATCCCCTTGTAACCTTGCCATGAAATCTCGTTCACTGCTCCTTTTATTCCTTTTCCTCTCAGCAGGAACTATGGCGCAAAATTTTTCCAATAAAGGAAAAGAATTTTGGCTGCCGTATGCGGGGCATATTGATAACACAACTTCCCGAATGGCACTTTATATCTCAGCAACCGAAAATACCACCGGTGAAGTTCAACTCGATAACAAGACAATTCCGTTCACAGTAACCGCTAACCAGACTACCACCGTTCAAATTTCACCCAATACTTACAACGTCTATAACAGCCAATCTGATGGAACCGGCATCGGTAAGGGCATCCGTGTTATTGCCCAAACGCCAATCGTTTTGTATGCCCATATACTGAATGCTGCCAGATCAGGATCTACATTAGTTTTACCTGTCAATGTTTTAGGGAAAGAATATGTTTCTCTCAATGCATTTCAGACACCTACCCAGGGTCGAAGTCAAATTACAGTTGTTGCAACAGAAAATAATACCAATATAGAATTGAATCTGATTCGGTCTAGTTCTGGCACCCCCTCAAGACCTGCTAATACACCTTATCAAATTACCCTCAACAAAGGGGATGTTTATCAGGTCCAGTCCACCCAAGATCTGACAGGATCAACTATTAAAAGCGTTAGTACCAACTCCAGTTCGTGTAAACCCATTGCTGTATTTACAGGCAGTACTTGGACAGCCTTTGATTGCTCGGGCGCCAGTGGAGGTGATAATCTTTATCAACAAGTATTTCCGTCTAATGCGTGGGGAAGAAATTATATTACTGCCCCCTTCGCCAACCGGCAAGCTGACGTCGATAGAATTATTGTACGTGATCCTACAACGCAGGTTACTTTAAATGGCAGTTTATTGAATACCGCATCACTCATCAACAATACCTACTATGAATTGAAAAATAGCATACCCAATGTAATTGCGGCGGACAAACCCATTCTAGTAGTCCAGTACATGACATCGCAAACCTGCGATACCAGGAACCCAGGCAACTGCGGTTCTAACTGTCCTTATCCGGGGGACCCCGAAATGATTACCATTAATCCACTGGAACAAACCATCAATAATGTATCCGTTGTCTCTGCCCGCAGCGATCTTACTCCCCCCAATACTAACATCCGCTTTCACTACCTTAATATTCTGATGAAGACCTCGGATATTGGATCGTTGAAAATTGACAATGCTGCACCGAAAGGAAATTGGGTGCCCATACCCAATTCAATTTATTCTTATTTACAAGAGGATGTTACTGCGAGCACGGCCATCAATCCTAGTCATAATATTAAGGCAGATAGTGGATTTATAGCACTGGCTTATGGGATGGGAAACGTTGAAAGTTATGGTTACAATGCAGGTACCAATGTAAAAGACCTACTAGCCCCAATATTTCAAAACCCATTTGGCAGACTCGACTTTGCAACTACGTGTGTTGGCAATAAATTCAATTTTTCAGTGCCCCTTACCTATATGCCCACCACTATTACATGGGATTTTGGGGGAAGCAATAAATTGAGTCCAAATACGAATATCGGACCGGTAACACCAGTGCCGGATAGCACTCCTGTTGTTAATGGAAAACAATTGTATTTTTTCAGTCCGGCCAATGGCCCTACCCCAAAAGACTTTATCTATACTGC
>JBEIUM010000032.1:0-17058 GCA_040374385.1 Sediminibacterium sp.
CTTCATTCATTTTTACAATGTATGCACTGGTAAAACCCGCAAACATCATCACAATGCTGGCCATGGCCACCCAAAGTGTAAATTTTTTGGGGTGAATGCGGGAAGAAGCGGTTGTTGTATTCATTTTGTACTACTTTAAATTCAATTGATCTTGTCAGCCAGTAATGCCAACAGCACCACAGGCAAATAAATATAACTGCTGAACATAACCCTTCTGGCTGCGGGTACATCCATGGAAATATAGAGGCGCATACACTGGAAGACCATGAATAAATTGGCTACAACCAATACCCACATACTCACATAGCCGGTGAGTCCAAAATAGTAGGGTAAAATACCCACCGGAATCATCAGCACTGAATACATCACCGCTTGTAAGGCAGTAAAGCGGGTGGGGCCCTTATCAGCGGGCAGCAACTTGAAACCGGCTTTACTATAATCAGCATGCGCTACCCAGGCTATGGCCCAGAAATGTGGAAACTGCCAGAGAAACTGTATGGCAAATAATATCCAGCCACCTGCATTACTGAATGTCTTTTCACCAACAGCAATGGTAGCCATAGGGTCGATGGTATTGGTGGCAGCTACCCAGCCAATTAAGCAGGGTAAGGCACCGGGAAAAGCACCTACCAACACCGCGATTGAATTGATCTTTTTGAGGGGGGTATAGATGAAGGCATACAAGAAAAGACTGAATGCCGATAAGAGGGCGGCACTCCAGTTGAACGCATTTGCGTCATCACGGAAAAAATATCCAATAATGAAAACTCCTAAACAGCCGGCAACAGCTGCGAAAATATACGCCTCTTGTTGCGACATACGTCCGGCAGCTACGGGTCTTGAAGCAGTTCGCTTCATCATGGCATCGGTGAGTTTCTCCTGTGCCTGGTTGATCGCATTGGCACTGCCTGTAATTAACATGCCCGCCAGAAAGAGCAGTCCGATCATTGACCAGTCAAAATGAACAATATTCGGCGCCAGCAAATAACAAATCACACAAGAGAACACTACGGTAAAGCTCAGTGTGAACTTGGTCAGCTGGAAATAATCCTTCCATTTTTGCTGCAGCGAACTGCCTGTGGGCCGATCAGTAACGGGTATGTTCATTCAGCAATGATTGATCCGGTTTCCCGGAATGCTTGTCGGCTACACTTGAACAACAAAGGCCGACAGGTTTTATTCTTTACAACAATGCTCCCGTGTTGTCGGGAGCATTGCCTGGTAATATCCTTTATATCCGGTAAGGCAAAACCATTCTACCGGAAGTGATTGCATCAATGATGGCTTTCATCTGCCCCCACCGGAGTAGTTTGCGAGATAAACTCTTTTCCATCTTTACCATAATCATATGGCCAACGATGTACTTCGGGAATTTCGCCGGGCCAGTTACCGTGTCCGGGACGAACAGGTGTAGTCCACTCAAGTGTATTAGAACCCCAAGGATTGGTGCTGGTTACCTTACGACCCTTGAATATGGAATAGAAGAAGTTGATGAGGAACAACAATTGAGCGGCAAAAACGATCATAGCAACAGTACTGATGAAACGGTTCAGTTCACCAAATTGCTTGAAGCTTTCCCAGATGCTGTAATCATAATATCTTCTTGGCATACCTGCCAGACCTTCGTAGTGCATGGGCCAGAAGATGAGGTAAGCTCCGGCAATGGTGATCCAGAAGTGCATATACCCCAAAGTATTGTTCATATAACGACCATACATTTTCGGATACCAGTGGTAGATACCGGCAAACATGCCGAACATGGAAGCCACACCCATTACAATGTGGAAGTGAGCAATAACAAAGTAAGTATCGTGCAGGTGAATATCGATGGCTGAGTTACCGAGCCAGATACCTGTCAAACCACCAGAGATGAACAGACTCACAAAACCAATGGCAAACAACATACCCGGCGTGAAGCGTACACTACCGCGCCAGATGGTCGTTAACCAGTTGAATACTTTGATGGCTGAAGGAACAGCGATCAGAAGGGTCAAGAGAACGAATATAGATCCGAGTAACGGGTTTAGTCCGGTAACAAACATGTGGTGCGCCCAAACGAGGAAGGCCAGGATGGCAATAGCAAATAATGATCCGATCATCGCCATATAACCGAATATGGGCTTTCTGGAATTCACCGATAAGATTTCTGAAACCATACCCATGGCAGGCAGCAGAATGATGTATACTTCGGGGTGACCCAGGAACCAGAATAAGTGTTGGAAGAGAATAGCACTACCACCTTCGTTGGGTAAGGCACCTACCCCATTCACGAAGATATCAGAAAGGTAGAAGCTGGTACCAAAGTTCCGGTCGAAGATCAGCAGGATGAAACCTGACAGCAGCACAGGGAAAGAAAGTACACCCAATACTGCGGTGAAGAACAATGCCCAGATGGTGAGTGGCAGACGCGTCATGCTCATGCCTTTGGTACGCATGTTCAAGATGGTAGCAATGTAGTTCAAGCCACCGAGGAGTGATGAAACCACGAATAGGGCCATAGAGATGATCCAGAGATCCATACCGGTTTTAGAACCGGGTGATGCATCGCCCAGCGCACTCAAAGGAGGATAGGCCGTCCAGCCACCGCTGAAGGGACCAGTCTCCACAAAAAGAGAAGCTAACATAACGATGCTGGCTAAGAAGAAAAACCAGTAGCTCAGCATATTCAGGAAGGGGGATGCCATATCGCGGGCACCCACCTGCAGTGGAATGAGGAAGTTCGCAAAAGTACCACTCAGGCCGGCTGTCAGTACGAAGAACACGAGAACAGTACCGTGCGTGGTTACCAGGGCATAGTATGCTTCGGGTGTGATGTGACCACCTTTGGCCCATTTACCCAAAATGGTTTCGAGCCAGGGATATGTCGCATCCGGATAGCCCAGTTGAAAACGGAACAGAACGCTCATCAAGCCACCCAACACAGCCCAGAACATACCAGTAATGAGAAACTGCTTGGCGATCATCTTGTGATCCTGGCTAAAAATGTATTTGGTAATGAAGGTCTCGTGATGCGCATGGTGCTCATGATGACCGTGTTCCTCATGAACTGCCACCATCCCTGCTGCCTGTGTCTCCGCTACGTGACTCATAATTAGATGCTTTAATTGTTACTGTTATTTTTAATTGCCGTCTATATTACATTTGAACTTTGTCCTTTGTTGTCGTCTTTACCATTCCGATTACTGCTTTAACAGAATCTGCCACCGGCTGAACGGAAGGATCTTTGTCAGGGAAGTTGACGAGATATTGTGGCTTTTGTTTCGCCATCCAAAGGTCATACTCTTCCTGCTCTACTACTTCAATCACACCTTTCATTGAATAGTGCCCATTTCCGCACATTTGGTCACAGCTGATCTCATATACGAAGTTGGGATTGCCCGTGAGTTCTTTCATTTCTTTGGTCGTGTACTTAGGTGTAAACCACATCGTGGTGGGGATACCCGGTACGGCGTCCATTTTCATACGGAAGTGAGAAAGACCCACATCATGTATCACGTCGCGCGAACCGATTACCAATTTTACCGGCTTACCCTTAACGAGGTACATGGTTTGCTCTGTTACCACATCATCATGGCTAAGTTGATCCTCCCAGATGATACCGAGTGAGTTGGTGGCAGCGTCGATATTCTTGTAGTACTTCTTTCCGAAAGAGGCATCCTTACCCGGATATCTGTAGATCCAGCCAAACTGCTTACCGGTAATTTCTACTACCATCGCATCGCGGGGTGGCTCACCTGTAAATAAGAACCAGTTGCGTAAACCTACACCGATCAGTACGGTCAGTACAATGGCAGGTATGATGGTCCAGATAATTTCAAGCTTGTTGTTGTGTGGATAGAAATAAACTTTCCCTTCATCGTTTTGCTGATAGCGATAGGAAAAGTAAAATAAGATGATCTGTGTGATGATGAAAACGATACCGGTAACGGCAATGGTCAGCCACATCATGGAATCCACGCGCTCACCTTCAACACTGGCTGACTCCTGAGCGAGCAGTGTCTGGCCAAAATAAATTTCGTTACAATACCAAACACCAATCAATCCGAGCACCAAAAAAACGATCATGAGCCAGGCATTGATTTTATTACTCTGCCGCAAACCCTTTTGCTCACCTCTCAGCTGGGTTACATATTCACTCGCCTTAGCTATCTGAAAGATGATGATAAATATAAGGGCGATGACCGCGATTGTAAGAAGGATAGACATATTGAATACAGTTATTGCTTTTAAATAGGATACATTGCTTTTATACCTGGTGTACGATACTTTCCTTCAGGAAGGGGTGATACTTTGGAACCAATGGCTTGGAAGCCAGTGATCTCGAAGTCATGAATATCATAGTGCCTGCGAAGAAAGCCAGTATACCGAAATCCAGCCAACCAAGGGTAACGTGTTCCTTCGAAAGACTACCCATTACCATCTGATAAAAATCGATCCAGTGACCAAAGATGATTAAAACTGCCATAAAAGTTACCAGTGTGTAATTTCTCTTGGCAGAACGCTTCATCAGAATCAACAAGGGACAGATAAAGTTGATAATCAGGTTCAGGAAGAATATTCCTTTATATGGCCCCTGAACACGGTGTTTGAAATAAACTGTTTCCTCCGGTATGTTGGCATACCAGATGAGCATGTACTGAGAAAACCAGAGGTAAGTCCAGAAAATAGAGAAAGCGAACATGAACTTACCAATATCGTGCAGGTGCTCCTGTGTGGTCAATTCCAGGTAACCTTTGTTCTTGAGATAAATTACCCAGAGGGCAACCAGTGACATTCCTGACACAAATGAACTGGCGAAGGTATACCAGCTATACATGGTAGAATACCAGTGTGCATCGATACTCATCATCCAGAGCCAGGGAACAGTAGAACCAACTGTTAATGCAAACCAAACCAGGAAGAGAGCTGCACGAACGGTACCGCGGGAGATATAGCGGGCTCCTGATTCTTGTGTAAAAGGTGCCTCATCTGCCTCACGGCTGATCTGGCGCATTCTCCAACCCAACAAACTCCACAAACCAATAGTGAGGGTGGTCCAAATAACAAAGAAGCCCGGATTCAAAAATCCTTTTTTACCACTCAAAATGGGATCTTTTGCAACTGCTTCCGAATCAAGCCAGTGATAAATATGGTGCTTATGCCCAAGTACTACGTATAACAGTACAGCAAAAGTAATGGTACCAAATACCGGCACCAGGGTTGAAATGGCTTCGGGAATGCGGCGGAAAGATTGCTGCCAGCCACCCATCGCCAAGGTAGTGATACAAATAAAGAACATACTGGCATTGCAGATCAGCGTCCAGAAAATGGTATTGTACATCAATGTTCCCCAAAAGTGTACCTGCTCATGCTCATCTTTGCTGAAGCCCTTGGTGAACATGCCATAAAGCAACGCTGCGCCGCCGATGCCAATCAACGCCAATGACCAGGTTTTCATTTTTCCGGGGATCTCGAATTGGTCTCTGATAGATGCCATTGTAATTCTTTTATACGTTTATCTCATTTGCCTTACGGCACGATTTTATTTTACTATTTTTTAGCTGTTGTATCTGTTGCAGCTGCTTTTCCTTCCTGTTGCTTGTCTTTAATGTACTTGATGACCATCCAACGCTGTTTTCTGCTCAATTGAGAAGCATAGGAACCCATGAGGTTCTTTCCATAAGCAACTGAATAAAACATCTGACCGTCCGGCATGGCTTCATATTTTGCATCGCCAACCAATGATGCCGGCTTTGCAGGATAAGGCCCAGCCCCATCTTTATACAGTGGTCCATTCCCTTTCAAATTGGCTCCATGACAGATACCGCAGTTGATCAGGTATAAACGTTCAGCTTCCTTTGTTTCAACAACCGTCATCGTCGTAATGGGATTTTTCACCGCCTTCGAAGCTGTATAATTAGTAGTATCGCCGGCAACATCCATAGGAATATGGAAGGGAAGATCTTCATCGCGGGCAATGGTACCTGCAACTGTTCTTCCGGTATAATTGATTTTTTTATCCGCCAGGTTGCTGTAGTTCGCATAGGATTCATATGCACGGCTGTAAGCCATATCCGGCATGTACACAGTTCCGGGTTTGCGCTTCACATCACTGCAGGAAGCCATTACAAAAACAGCGGCCAACAGGAGAATGGTAATTTTTTTACTCATCGTTCAATTATTCTGGATTAAGCAACAACGGTGCTGCTGTGTTCTAAATTTTTTTCTTCCTGATCGTAGGTGCCCAGCCACCAACCGGTTTCTGCTACCTGTACATTGATTTCAATGGCTCCATTTGATGCTAAAAATGCCTGCAGATCGTCTACATTGGTTTTGTCGGTACACTCAATCGCCATCACAAACAGATCATCTGTAGCACGGGGGTGGAAATGATGCTTACGCACGAAAGGAGCCAGTTGGCAGAGATAACAAAATGTCAACACCATACCCACTGCGGCAAATAGTACCGTCAATTCGAATGTTACCGGTATCCAGGCTGGTAAGGAAAAATGGGGCTTACCACCAAAGTTCAGGGGCCAGTCTTTTACCAAAATCCAACTGATACCACCCAAAGCTGTACTTGTTCCGGTAATTCCATAGATGAAGCCGGCCGTGTGCAGACTGGTCTCACGCAAACCCAAGGCATGATCGAGGCCATGAACTGCAAAAGGCGTATACACATCGTGGATCTTGTAACCGGCAGCGCGTACTTTCTTTACGGCCGGAAACAAAACCGCTTCATCATCGAAACAACCAACAACGAATTTCTTTTTTGCCATATCCTTATTCCCTTGCGGGAAGTTTAGTGATTATTAATTAGTGTGCATGTGCATTGTCGTGAATGAATTCGTCGAGCTTTTGCTCTTCGATCTTACCCATCTTATTCTTAAAGCCTTCTCCGGACGTCTTTAATACATACTTGATCTCCGCTACAGCAATGACAGGGAAGTATTTCGCAAAGAGGAAGAAGCAGGTGAAGAATAAACCGAATGTACCGAGGTAGAATCCGATTTCCCAGATGGTAGGACTGTAATAAACAGACCAGCTGGAGGGCAGGTAATCTCTGTACAAAGAGGTAACAATGATCACAAAACGCTCAAACCACATACCAATGTTCACAATGATACTCATGAAGAAGGTAACGAAAATGTTTCTGCGCATCTTCCGGAACCAGAAGATCTGCGGACTCAATACGTTACATGCCATCATACCCCAGTAACTCCAGCCATAAGGACTGAACAGGTTCGCCCTGCTGTACCAGAAAGTGTATCCTTCATATTTATTCTGGCTATACCAGCCCATGAACAATTCTGTCAAGTAGGCAATACCCACGATGGATCCGGTCAATACAATGATCTTATTCATCGCTTCAATGTGACCCAGGGTGATGTAATCTTCCATACCGAAAACTTTGCGGGTAATCACCATGAGTGACTGCACCATAGCAAAACCGGAGAAGATGGCACCGGCAACGAAGTAGGGAGGGAAGATGGTCGTATGCCAGCCGGGCACTACGGAGGTAGCGAAGTCAAAGGATACGATGGTGTGTACAGAAAGTACCAGAGGAGTACTCAAACCTGCCAGCACCAGCGATAAACTCTCGTGACGCTGCCAGTGCTTGGTAGAGCCTGTCCATCCAAAAGAAGCGATACCATATAATTTTTTACGCAAGGAAGTAAAGGCACGGTCTCTTACAGTAGCCAGATCGGGAATCAAACCGCTGTACCAGAAGAGCAGCGATACGGTGAAATAGGTAGAGATGGCAAATACGTCCCACAAAAGCGGTGAGTTGAAGTTTACCCAAAGCGGTCCGCGGGAGTTGGGATAAGGCAGTACAAAGAAAGCCATCCAAACACGACCCATGTGCCAAATTGGAAACTGACCGGCACACATTACAGCGAAGATGGTCATAGCTTCAGCAGCACGGTTTACACCCGTTCTCCAACCCTGACGGAACAGCAACAAGATGGCAGAGATCAGGGTTCCGGCGTGACCGATACCCACCCACCAAACGAAGTTGGTGATATCCCAACCCCAACCAATTGTCTTATTCAGGTTCCACTGACCAATACCATAAGTAACATCCCGGTAGATTGAATAGATACCAAAGAGCAAAAGTGCTACGGCTATGAAGAAGCCGATGTACCATAACTTACTTGGCTTGGCCTCAATGGGTCGAACGATGTCTTCTGTTACCTGGTGAAAATCTTTTTCACCCATCACCAATGGTTCCCTGAGCTGTGATTCGTACTTTAAATGCATTGCCTGTTTTTTATTGTTCCGGACTGCTTTCTAATTGCGCTGGTGTGCAAACGAAGGCAGGGCGCCGGTTATTTATGCTTCCTTTTTTTCTTCTCCTGTGTTTCTGACTTTCGCCAGGTATGAAACATTCGGTAATACGTGTAATTGCTCGAGCACGTAAAACTGACGATTCGGATTTTCCTTGCGGGTAATGTTGATGGCACTGTGCCCGTCGTTTACATTACCAAATACGATGGCCTCGGTTGGACATGCCTGCTGACAAGCTACTTTGATGTCGCTGTCTTGCAATGGTCGACTCTCCTTCTTGGCCTTCAACTTACTCTCCTGCAAACGCTGAATACAGAAAGAACATTTTTCGATTACCCCTCTGGAGCGAACCGTAACATCCGGATTCAATACCATGCGGGTGAGGTCATCGTTCATTTCGAGTACCACATCATTTACAATGCCACGCTGGTTGTCTCCGAAGCTATCAGAACCGGTATAATCAGCCCAGTTGAAGCGACGTACTTTATAAGGACAGTTGTTCGCGCAGTAACGGGTTCCGATACAACGGTTATAGGTCATTTGGTTGATGCCTTCACTGCTGTGGTTGGTAGCAGCTACCGGACAAACGTTCTCACAAGGGGCATTGTCACAATGCTGACACATCATCGGCTGGAAAACTACATTTGGATTGTCCATGTCGCCACTATAGTAGCGGTCGATACGTAACCAATGCATTTCATGACCACGGAGTACTTCGGGTTTTCCAACAACTGAAACGTTGTTTTCAGCAGAGCAGGCCACCACGCAGGCACCGCAACCATTACAAGCATTCAGGTCTACATTCATTCCCCAGCGAATACCCGGACGATCGTACACAGGATAAATGGTACCCTGCTTCTCGAAGTTCTCCAGTCCGCCCCAAGGCTCCAGTTCTTTCTGGCGCTCCTCACGGATTTCTGTTGGATGATGTTTATATGCAGCCAAAGTCAGCTCCTTCATTACCTCGGTTCTGTTACCCTGAGCTGTATCGTAACGACTGTGTGTCTGGGTGAGTGCTACCGGATACGTTGTACCGGTAACGGTTAATTCAGCACTGAGCTGCGTTCTGCTCACCGTGCTGCCGGATACCACAGTAAATGGATAGGCATTCTTACCGGTACCTACTACCGCCTTACCTAATTGTTCAGCTCTTCCATAACCCAAAGCGATACCAATGGTATCAGGATGGGTACCCGGCATGATCAAGGCAGGTAACTCAACGGATTGTCCGTTGCAGGTTACTTTGATGACCTTCTTGGGTGGATTTACTTCATAAGCATCCGCTTGCCCGCCATCATTCAAGTCAATCTGTAAAAGTTTTCTTGCCATGGCAGGAGAAACAATCACGTAGTTATCCCAGGTAGCACGCGTTACCGGATCAGGTAATTCCTGTAACCAGGGGTTGGAAGCACCTTGACCAGCACCGATGGCAATCTTCTCATATAAGTATAACTCCGTTTTATCATTTCTCTTTGCAGCAGAGATGGCTGAAACAGCAGCAGCAACTCCGGCACCATTGAAGGAAGCACCGCCGACAGCAGCAGTAGCCGGATTCAGTACACCCTCTTGCAAGGCTTTATCCCAACCGGTATCTCCACCCAGCTTGGCTGTCCAATAATTTTTCAGGTAAGCCAGATAATCTGACGCATCGCCTGACCATTTCAGCAGGCTATCTTGCCACTGACGGGTTTTGAAAAGCGGATAGATGGTAGGCTGGATGAAAGAAATGTAGCCGGTTTTAGGCTCTGCATCTCCCCAGCTCTCCAGAAAATGATGATCGGGCACAACGAAACGACAGAGTGCGGCCGTCTCATCAAGTTTAGCAGCAAATGAGATGGTTGTTTTTACTTTTTTCAGCGCTTCGCGGAAGGCATTGGCCTGCGGCCATGTATAAGCAGGATTGGCGCCGTGAATCAACAGGGTACCCACATTGCCGGCATTCATATCATTCACGAGCTGAGCCATATCGGCATCAACACCTTGGCGTACTTGCAGGGTAGTTGTCCAGTTAATGGTAGTACCATTGGCACCAATGGCCTGGTTAATAGCATTGATCACAATTTGCACATCTACTTCATTGCTCTGGCAAACCACCAGGGCAGCGCCTTTTGAAGCCAATAAGGCTGCAGCGGTTTTTTGGATGGCTTTTTTAGTTGCGGCATCTGCGATACCGGTTACTTCCTGACCATTCACTGCATTTAGCAGAGCAACCGCAACGGCGCCGGTCTCAGAAGGACGGATCAATGTTTTCTCATCTGCATTAGAACCGGTCAAAGAAGGAATACTTTCAAAATGAAAGTGACGACTCATGTCCGGTTGTTTCTCATTGATCTTTTTGCCGGCAGCATATTGACGGGCATACTCAACCGGAGAAAGCCAGGTGCCGAGAAAATCAGCCTGGATGCTGACAATGACACGGGCTTTGTCGAAATGATAGGAAGGAATGGCTTTCTTACCGAAGCTGGCCTCATTGGCCAAGAGCATGCCTGAATATGAAATGGCATCATAAGTAACATGCTTGCTGCCCGGATATTTTGCCAAAAATTTATTGATCGCCTCACGCGTGGTGGGTGAATTGATCGTACTGGTTAAAACCACAACATTACCACCCAGCGCAGCGGCCACCTCTTTATCTATTGCCTCGAAAGTAGCTTCCTGACCATTGATCAGAGGGAAACGAAGGCGAGCGGTATCATATAAATCGAGAACGGAGGCCTGTACACGGGCGGAAGTACCGTTACCGTTGATCGGACTCAGGTCATTTCCTTCAATTTTAATGGGTCGACCATCTCTTACTTTAGCCAGGATAGAAACGGCATCCCCATCTTGTACGTAAGTAGTAGCATAATATTTAGCTATACCGGGAACATATTCCTCGGGCTTGTTGGCCAGCGGGATGGCCTTTTTTACCGGTATTTCACAACTGGCAGCAGCAGCGGCAGCAGCCGTGGAGAAGCCCAGGTATTTCAAAAAGTCGCGGCGGGGTGCCCGTGCGTCGAGCCAACCGTTGTTATCTTCGACAGCAGGCAGTTCTTCCCTGAATTCATCTTTTACATCTTTGTCGTAAGCAGCAGACTGATTCAGCTCACCGAAACTCTGCCAAAGCTTTTTTTGCTCCATAATGTAAACCAGCTCCCCGGGGGGATACATTTAAAACCGTTACTTAATATATTTCAAAACAACTGAGGCGCGCATCCCTTGCAGATACGGTACCTATTCAGTATTAATAATGACATTTCTGACACTCTGTACCACCGATCTTCTCTACAGTGATGCCACGGGTACTATCTAATTTGCCACTCTTGAGTTCCTGGTGGTATTTTTCGTAGATACTATAGAAACCATTGTCTTTAAACTGCACCTTGGTTTCGCGGTGGCAATTCACACACCAACCCATACTCAGGTTCGAGAATTGCTTCACTTCATCCATCTTTTGGATTTCACCATGGCAGGTCTGACAGGCTACCTTACCTGCATTCACGTGCTGGGCATGGTTAAAGTAAACGTGGTCAGGCAGGTTATGAATTCTAATCCATTCAATGGGCTTGGCAGCAGTGGCATCCCAAGGCTTGCCTTCTACGAAACCGGCATATTTATATAACTTCTTGATCTCATTGGTGCCATCTACCTCTTTACCTTCTTCCGTGTACAGCTTTTCACCTTTGTACTCGTTGATCGCCTGGTGACAGTTCATACAAACATTCACAGATGGAATCGTTGCCTGCTTACCCTGGTATACACCAATGTGGCAGTATTGACAGTTGATCTGGTTGATGCCGGCATGTACTTTATGTGAATAATAGATGGGCTGCTCGGGCTGGTAGTCGGTGCTGCGACCGAGATTCATGGCGCCGCGGGTAGTATAATAGCCGCCGATTAAAAACAAAATGATGGAGAGGAAGGCAATATTGCTTTTATTTCTAAAGAAGGGTACAGGTTTTTCAGGATGAATGCCTTGCTTCTCATCTGTCATTTTCTTCAGGTTGGCATTTACCTGTAATAAGGTAAGGGCTACCACAGCCAGTATCAGGGTCAATACACCGAAAAGCAGTGAATTGTCGCCTTCCTGTGCTGCACCGGCAGCAGCCACGGCACCACCTGGTGTTGCTGCACCAGGAGCAGGAACCGACTTAATATAAGCAAGCATGGCATCAATTTCCGCATCTGTCAGACCGGGAAATTGGGTCATCGCTACCTTATTGTACTCAATATAAAGGTTGTTGGCATAAGTATCGCCTGTTTTCAGGAAAGCAGCACTGTTGCGGATCCAGGCATACAGGTTTTTCTTGTTGGGCCAACGCTCCTCAACCCCTGCCAGTGCGGGTCCTGTCAGTTTCTTGTGTACCTGGTGGCAGGATGCACAATTGGTCTGGAAGAGGGTCTTCCCATCCTGCGCCTGAGAAGAAAAGGAGGCAAAAAAGCCTGCAAACAATATGAAAAAAGAGACAGAAAATCGGGTAAGACGATAGGTGGATTGCATAGTCTGTAACGGTGGTTCTTGGTGTGGAAAAAGTTCCGTGAACGGGGGCAAAAATAGTGCAGGAAACTGACAAAATAAAAACGCATCTGATTTTTTTTAGAAACAAGTATAAATGAGTGTTGCAGAAGTTTTAGCAGACGATTTAACTATTTCGCTGCACACTTTACATGAAATCTGGAATTTGCCGATTTGTTGGCGGAATGTTAACGTTTTTTATATCAATTTTGCCGAATGTTCAAGCGGCTGCAACAAAAATGGGGACTGAGTACAAAAACATTCTGGATTGTTTTTCTGGCATTCGGTTTAACAGGCACCACCACAGCCTTTTTGACAAGATATGTTACCCGCTGGCTGGGTATGGATGCCAACAGCGAGTGGTATTTTCGACTCGGGGTACGTTTATTCATGTTGCTAATCGGTTACCAGGTCATTCTACTCAGCTTCGGTGCCCTTTTGGGTCAATGGGCCTTCTTCTGGAAATATGAAGTAAAACTGCTGCGCAAGCTCAGGATACTGCCACCCGAAGCCAACAAGACATTACTGGCCATTTTTGCGTCTGGCGCCGGAAGCAATGCCCGACGCATCATGGAATACTATCATGGGCATGCAACGATCTCGGTTGCCTTGGTCGTGTGCAATAAATCCGGTGCCGGCGTTGTTCAGCATGCAGAAAAATGGGGCATCCCCGTATTAATGATCGAAAAAGAACGCTTTTTTCATGGTGATGCTTACCTGGAAGTGCTACGCCAACATCGCATCAGCTGGGTGGTACTGGCAGGATTCCTTTGGAAAGTACCCGACCAATTGGTAGCTGCCTATGAAAGAAAAATGATCAACATACACCCTGCCCTCTTACCCGGCTATGGCGGTAAAGGCATGTATGGAGAGCATGTACACAAAGCAGTGCTGGCAGCAGGAGAAAAAGAAAGTGGCATCACCATCCACCTCGTTAACGAGCACTTCGATGAGGGTGAGATCCTTTTTCAAGCCAGTTGTCCCGTAGAACCCAACGACACCCCGCAAACCCTCGCTGCCCGTATACATGAATTGGAACACCGGCATTTCGCTCCCGCGATCGAAAAAGCCATCCTCGCTGCTACTTCAAAAAGCTAGTTGCTTTCGTTCCAAAAAAAGCCGGATATTAGAGTTTGGCTCTGCCTCACCCCTTTCTAAAATTTTTGTATGAAAAGATTTTTCATCCTATGGTTATGTACCATACTGGTAGGTGCTCTGCCAGCGCAGACAGTCTTCCCAACCACTACACCGGCTGCAGCCGGCTTCACTGCTGAAAGGTTAGCCCGCATCGATCGATTGATACAGGAATACATTGACAGCAACCGGATAGAAGGTGCCATCGCACTGGTGGCCAGAGATGGAAAAATCGTCTACCACAAAGCTTTGGGATATGATGACCGATCAAAAGATAAAAAGCTAAGTAAAGATGCTATCTGGCGCATTGCCTCGCAGACCAAGGCCATCACGAGTGTAGCCGTAATGCAATTGTTTGAGCAGGGTAGGTTCTTATTAGACGATCCCATCAGCCTCTATATTCCTGCTTTTAAGAAGCCGACTGTTTTACAATCCTTCAATGCCGCAGATACAACGTACACAACTGTTCCCGCGAAGCGGGAGATAACCATCCGCGATCTGCTTACACATACTTCCGGCATTGGGTATGCGCAAATTGGCAGCGAAACCATGAATGCCATGTATTATAAAGCGGGCGTAATTGCCGGCATCGGCATTCGGGGCGGACTGCAACGCGATAATATACTGCGGCTGGCCGCACTTCCCCTGGTACACCAGCCGGGAGAAAGATTTACCTACGGTCTCAACACCGATGTTTTAGGCTATCTGGTTGAGGTGGTCAGCGGATTATCACTTGATGCCTACTTCAAAAAATACATTTTTGAACCACTGGGTATGAAGGACACCCATTTCTATCTGTCAGCAGAAAAAAAAGATCGCCTCGCCATGTTGCACATGAGTGATAAGAATAAAAAAGTAATCAATGCCCCTGCTAGCCTGCAAGTAAATGGCGATTTTTTACGCGATTATCCTTTACAAGACAATGGAAGTTTTTTTTCCGGTGGGGGCGGACTCATTTCCACGGCTTATGATTACGCACTTTTTATGCAAATGCTGCTGAATGGCGGGCACCTGAATGGAAAACATGTATTAAGTCGGAACAGCATACGCCTGATGACCTCAAATCAATTGGGTGATAAAAGTATGGGGCGGGCTGCTAAATTCGGCCTGGGTTTCCAAGTAATTACGCCCGCTGATGCGGCGGGAAACACTGTCTCTGAGGGCACTTTCAGCTGGGGAGGTATGTTTGCTTCTTCCTTCTGGATCGACCCCAAAGAAAAAATCGTTGCTCAGTTTGTGTTGCAACAATACCCCTTCAGCCATGGCGAATTGGCAGAAAAATTTAAGTCGCTGGTATACCAGGCGCTGCGCTGAATTAATTCGACTTGCGCTCACAGGTATTCATTCCGAGCACGGTGTAGAGCGGACAGAAACTAACCAGCGAGGTAAGTAGAAAAACGGCTGCGACTGCCAGTGCAACATACCCCCACGTACCAATGATTGTTTTGGTAAAAAATATGGCTGCCAATACAGCGGCAAGAAAAATGCGGATGATTTTGTCGGTAGAGCCCATGTTCTTTCTCATAGCGTAGATACTTGGTGATGAAATAATTGACCACAAAGCTATGAGGCTGAAACGGACAGAAATATGATAAAAGTCACTTCGGGTTGCTTATCCAGGCATCCGCGAGATGTATTTTTCGATCTCACGAACCTGGTCAACTACCTGCTGTGTTTTGGGCTTACAGGCCTTGGCTTTACGGAAGAATTCTTTCGCTGCCTTGAATTCACGCTTGTTCATGAAGATTTGACACATGGCGAGGTAGGCTACTGCCTCACTCTCCTTATCGGGAACGCCCGCACGGATGGCGGCGCGCATATAAGATTCAGCTTGTTTCAGGTCACCACGTTGCAGGGCCATCATGCCGAGTTGCAGTTTATTTGACCCTTCGGCTTCGGGCATGGCTGCTCCCAGATCGGCACTTTTTTTCAGGTGTTGCTCGGCAGTGGTGAAATCTTGTTTCATCATGGCAAGATTGCCCAGTACGGTGAAATAGGTGGAGCGAACGGGCTTATAAAGGAGGTTGGGGAACCAGATGGTCTTTAAAATCTTTTCTACTTCCTCGATATCGCCGGCTTCCATGGGGCCCTGGATGAGACGCATGGGGCCAATGAAGAAATGGCTTACAATGGCTATAAATCCCAGAAAATAGAGTACAAAGGAGGGCCAGAAACCAGAGGTAACATTCACCCAGATGGCGAGCGCAAAGGCCAGGAGTCCGAGCCAGAAGCGATAGCGTATAAGTAGATTATAGAATTTCATATGTACGATTCAGGCTGGCAAAGATAAGCATTCTATACGCCGGAATCATAGTCCGTTTAGTTTGTTGCATCGTTGATTTCAATAAAATATCCGTCGGGATCTTGTATCCAGATTTGTTTCACTCCATCCACCCGCATGGTTACTTGTCCTTTTTCGCCTTTTGCGTTAAAATAGGGTATACCCTTTTTGCTCAGTTTTTCAACATAGTCGGTGGTGGATGCCACGCTGAAGCACATGTGGTTGTTGAGGAAATATTCCTTAGGTTGAGTGGCGCCCTGGATGATGTGTAGGGCCACGCCGGGACCGATGGAAAACCAGGCATGTCGATTGTCATGAAAGGGTTCGGGCAGGGTATCGAAGCCAAACCATTCGCTGTAAAAGGTTGCGGAACGCTGCACATCCACTACATAAATTGCCAGGTGGTTCAAGCGTGCTTGGGGTCGTGGCAGTGGTGGTTGTGCAAAAGACGATGTTGCGAACAGGCAGCAAAGAGCAAGTATTAAAAGGACAAACTTTTTATCCATAAAAATTCTTTGTAGTGTGAGTGACTCATTATTTCAGCTTAGTTAAGAGTAAGTTACTCATAATTACTGGTGTTTTGATTCTATTGCTTATAAGTAAGGGAACCACTATTTTTGCCGTTCGACATAAACTATTCCAAGACATTTTTTGGTCCCGTAGTTCCCTGCCTGCCGTTAGGTAGGAATGGACAGGGAAGTTTCCTAAACTTTTGATACAGGTTCTCCGCCAGAGGCGGACAGGGTTGCCCAACGACACTACTGCTTAATTTTTGTCCGCTCTCCCTAACTTTCTAGCTTTTTATGGTTGAAGTTTATGCAATCCTAAGCATGCCATCCAATGAAATTTACGTGGGTATGGCTTTGAGTACTGAAAAAAG
>JBEIUM010000244.1:0-3879 GCA_040374385.1 Sediminibacterium sp.
AGAGGTCACGCTGTAAACGACTGATGGGTAATTTGGCAGATAAATGCTCGAACAGCGCATTGGCCACACCCAAATTGCCTTCTGCATTTTCAAAGTCAATGGGGTTCACCTTGTGCGGCATGGCAGAGGAACCTACTTCACCCGCCTTGGTCTGCTGCTTGAAATATTCCAGACTGATGTAAGTCCATACATCCCGGCTGAAATCGATTAAAATATTATTAATGCGTTTGATGGCATCAAAATGGGCAGCCAGGTTATCGTAATGCTCGATCTGTGTGGTGAATTGTTGCCGCGTCAGTTCCAACTCATTTTGTACAAATTTATCGGCAAGTTTGGGCCAGTTTTTGTTAGGAAAGCTTATCTGATGTGCGTTGAAGTTACCTGTGGCACCACCGAATTTTGCCGTGTGTGGTAACGTTTGTAACAGTTCCAATTGTGCGCCGATACGCTCATGAAATACTTTCCATTCTTTTCCCAGTCGGGTAGGGGAGGCCGGTTGACCATGTGTTCTGGCAAGCATCGGTACCTCCTTCCAGGTGCGGGCTTGCTTTAAAATTAGTTTTTGTAGCTGTTGCAACTGCGGGATATAAACTTCTGTCAGCGCTTCTTTCCAGCTCAAAGGAACCGCTGTGTGATTCACATCTTGCGAGGTAAGTCCGAAATGAATCCACTCCTGCAGATCTTTTCCGCCAGCTTGTTTGAGTCGATCTTTTATAAAATATTCAACTGCTTTTACATCGTGTCGGGTGGTGCTTTCTATTTCTTTGATGGCGGCTGCATCGGCGGGACTGAAGGTTGCATCCAGGTGTAACAATGCTTTTTTCACGTTTGCCGGCAGCACAAATAATTTTTGTTGGGCCAGAAAAAGAAAATAAGCGATTTCCACCCGCACCCGATAGCGAATCAGTCCGAATTCGGAAAAATAGGGTGCTAATGGACTAAGTTGTTCGCGGTACCTGCCATCGACAGGGGAAATGGCAGTGAGTGCAGTTAATTCCATGTGTGCCGGATTGATAGAGGAAGTAAGATTTAGCAAAGATAACACAGCGGGGGCGGTTTTCAACAGTTGACCCTTTCCTACTTATTTTACCGGTTCGCTCGTGGGAATTGTTTTTCTTTGCAAAAAATTCGCTGAGTGGAGCCCATACGGATCGGTGCGGTAAGCTATCTGAATACAAAACCCTTTGTGCTGGGGTTAACCCATGCTCCTGAGCGACCGGATATTTTATTGACTTCCGATTACCCTGCAGCAGTCGCCGAACAATTACTTTTCAACAAAATTGATATCGGACTCATACCTGTTGCTGCCCTGCAACGTATTCCGGGTGCCCGGGTCGTTGCAGATTATTGCATAGGATCAACCGGTCCAGTAGCTTCTGTCGCAATCTTCAGCGAAGTACCATTGGAGCAAGTGACTACGCTTATTTTAGATTATCAAAGCAATACATCCGTAGCGCTGGCGCAGATACTTTTACGTGATTACTGGCATTTGCAACCCACTATGCAGCCTGCTATGGGTGCCGGATTTCTCGATCAGATCAGGGGTACTACTGCCGCAGTGGTAATTGGTGATCGTGCGTTGGAAATCTATAACACCTATGCCTATCGGTATGATCTGGGTGAAGCTTGGACGCAACATACAGGTCTCCCCTTCGTTTTTGCGGTATGGGCAGCCATTGAGCCATTGCCCACTTCTTTCATCGATTCCTTCAACAGAGCTTTGTTATGGGGTGTGGAACACTGGAGAGATTTATTGCCGGAATTACCTATTCATCCCTACGATCCGGAAGTATACTTTACACAGAACATAAGTTTTACACTGGATGAATATAAAAAGAAAGGAATGCAATTATTTTTGGAAAGTCTTTTACTACTTCCGAGCAAATAGATTTTTTGTAAATTGTTCCGGAATAATATCATTAACAATTTCAGTCAACACAACGCTATGAAGCAAAAACTAATTTCCCTTACATTGCTATGTTCATTGGCATCCATCGTTTCGAATTTCAGCTATGGACAGGGATGCAGCGATGCAGGTTTTTGCACCATTAATAGCTTTAAACCGCAGCCAGCAGATTCTTCTCGCAACTTCAAAAATCATTTTAAAATGGGCGGTTTTTGGGGAAGTGCTGATAACTCCATTTCTGTGTACGGAAGCTATGTTGAATTGTATCGGCAGTTGTCAGAAAAATTGGCAGTAGATGCTAAAATAACCACTTTGGGCCAGTCGGGAAATGACATAGCCGCTTTTTCTGTTGGTGATTTGTTCCTTAATTTGAATTACCGGTTAACAAGTCAAGTTCAATTGACGGTAGGAACCAAAATACCTTTTTCACAGGCAAATCAATCCAGCAATAATTTACCACTACCGATGGACTACCAATCCAGTCTCGGCACATTCGATCTGATTTTGGGTCTAGGATATAGTTTGAATAAGTTGCAATTGGTCGCTGCCATTCAGCAACCCCTGAGTCAAAACAAAAATCAATTTCTTTCATCCGCATATCCCATCAACGCTCCCCTGCGTAAGTTTCAGTCGACCAATCAGTTTACCCGAAGGGGAGATGTTTTGCTTAGAATTGCCTATCCTGTCGTTCTCCATTCTAAATTAAAAATGACAGCCAGTTTATTGCCAATTTATCATCTGGGTAATGATCAGTTCAGAGACGAGTTGAATCGATTAACTGATATCCAGGGATCAAAAGGCCTCACCTTAAATGGGAATCTATTTTTTGATTATGCGTTCAATGCCACCAATAGTTTACAGCTGAGTCTGGGAGCTCCTTTTGTTGTAAGAGATGTTAGACCGGATGGATTAACCAGAGGTTTTATTCTCAATCTTGAATATAAAATAAAATTTTAATTAACCTTTCTTATTAATTGGTAATCAATTAATATATAAATCATGCATGCTTCTTCACTCTACTGAAAAAGCGCTGTCTCAAAAAAAGGGCTTTTAAACATAAAAACTTTTCTTGAGATTTTTCCAAATAGCTGATATGCACATAATCATTGTAACCATCTGCTTTAATAATCCCGCTGATTTGCAGCGCACCTGTGCATCGATCGATGCGCAGTCCCGTCTGCCGGATGAGCATTGGATCATCAATGGATCGACAGACGATGCCATTGCCACGCTTTTTTCAAGTCAGTCATTGCCGGCTTACAGAAAAGTAATCAATGAAAAAGACAATGGCATTTCCGATGCCTTCAATAAAGGCATTCGGTTGGCAGGTGATGGCATGATTCAGCTGTTGAATGCTGGTGATGTATTGCTTCATGAAAAAGTGTTAGAACTGCTGGATGCTTTTCTTGCGCAGCATCCTGCTGTGGGGTGGGTCAGCGGTAAGATTGTTCTCAAGCGGAGTGGCCACTGGGTGGAAGTCGGAAAACCTTTTGAGCCATCGAAATTATTTCGCGGCATGCGCAGTGTATCTCATCCCAGTTGGTGGGTACATAAACAACAATACCTTAAGGCAGGGGAATACAATTCAGCATACAAAATAGCCATGGATTATGATATGATGTGCAGGCTGGCTGATGTACCTTATGCTTTTTATCCCTTTGCAGCTGTTCGTTTCGATGATACCGGAATTAGCTCAACACATTATTTGAAATCCTTGCAGGAAAATAAAAAGGTGTATACCTCATACTTTGGCTCCTCACTATTACTCGATATCTGGCAACTTCGGTTACGTACCCTGCACCATTTATTGCAATCAGCGGCCGGGAAATGGCTGTTTCAGTTGAAACGTTTATTGGGTGGCGAGAACTGGTAACACAGAAAGACAGTTCCAGTCAATTAGTTAAATTATTTGGAATATATTGTGTCATCATGTTGAAGACTGATTGGTTTGGGTTTCTCAAGTATTTCTTTTG
>JBEIUM010000072.1:0-11487 GCA_040374385.1 Sediminibacterium sp.
ATTATCCCACATTTCATGAATCACCCGAGGTTCTTGCCCGTGCGGTTCAGGGAAGAGAAAAGAATTGGAAGCACACAATTGTAATTTGCCCGTTGGACTTTTCGCTGTTGAAGTCAACAATTGAATGACTGCATGTGGTCTGTCAATTTCATTGTAATAATTTTGTACATCCCGCAATGCATCAGGCGCCTCCATCACACTGGCAGCCGACAACGTAATGGGCTCTTTGGCTGTTATGGTCACATCCATCAGTACCGTGAAGGGTAGTTGACGAAGCGCATAATAAGTATATGAAATCGATGCCTGACTGCCCACATTACAAGTCGCTGTGAATGAAGCCTCCTTCATATTCAGCTCCTGCGTAAAATTTGATACATTGGAGGCGCCAACCCTTCTCCCATTGATGTCTATCTGCATATTCAGCAGATTGAAGCTGCGTAAAAAATTACTTACCCGACCTCTGCCATATAAATCATAAGCACCCGAGAGCACCACATCTTTTACTTTAAATGGCTCAGGTGAGGAGACGACCCCAATCATGCCATTGGCAACGGTAATGCCGTAATAGTTTCTGGAATCAACCAGATCGGCTTTTACCTTCCAGGGATCCTGCGCCAGCAGCGTAGTGATGGAAAAGCTAAACATCAGCGTGGCTAACAACTGCTTCATATCGATTTTTTATGTCTCGCAATATATTAAAAACTCACCTTTTTATCTCGAATAACAAACGCCCCGGCTATTTTAAAGAGCCACGCCGGGAAAGAAATCGCTTTGTTAAGCCTTTTTGTTGCATCTGCGGGCGGAATAAAAACAAAGTCAATTTTTAACAAGCTGTCGACCCCTTAAATGTCGACCGGATGGCAAAGGTTTGGCAAGAAAAAGCAGGAAAATCAGTACTTTGCAAGCATCCTTTTCAAATTGCACAACCACTTGTACAGCATGAAAAAACTTACTTGTATCAGCCTGCTCCTCACGCTGTTATCCTGCCATCGGGCAGATAAGCTTTTCAGACAAGTGGGGGCAGACAAAAGCGGCATTCAATTCAACAATACGATCACAGAAACACCCGAAAAAAACATATTGAACTACGAATATATGTACAATGGTGGCGGTGTTGGTATTGGTGATTTTAACCACGATAGTCTGCCGGATATCTACTTCACCGGCAACCTGGTATCAAATAAATTATACCTGAACAAAGGAAAACTTCGCTTTGAAGACATTACCGAAAAAGCCGGTGTGACAGGTGAAGGGAAATGGTGTAAGGGAGTGAGCATCGTAGATATCAACAATGATGGATGGGACGATATTTATGTATGTGCCGCGGTACTTCCGGATTCCAATGCACGAAAAAATATTTTGTACGTGAACCAGGGATTAGATCCCGCTACAGGTATCCCTCAATTTAAAAATCTGGCAGAAGAATACGGACTCGATGATGCATCCAATACACACATGGCTGCATTTTTTGATTACGACAATGATGGTGACCTCGATGTATACCTGCTCTTAAATGATCTCGATGGCACTTATCCCAATGAATTCAGACCCATTCGTAAAGATGGCAGCTGGCCCAACACAGATCAATTACTGGAAAACAACTGGAGTGCTGAAAAAGGTCATGCTGTTTTTACAAATGTTTCGAAAAAAGCAGGCATACTGATTGAAGGTCACGGACTGGGGGTAAACATTGCCGATATCAACCAAGACGGCTGGAAAGATATCTATGTCAGCAATGATTATATTTCCAACAACATTCTGTACATCAATAATAAAAATGGCACATTCACGGATCAGTGCGCTAAATACTTTAAGCACACCAGTAAAAATGCCATGGGCAATGATATTGCAGATATCAACAACGACGGCCTCGCAGATATCGTAGAAATGGATATGATGCCAGCCGACCGCTACCGGCAAAAGATGATGTACAATGATATAAGCTACCAGACCTACCAAAATTTCTCCCGCTTCGAATACATGCATCAATATGCCCATAACACTTTACAACTGAATCAGGGATTTGTAAAAAGTGAGCGAGACTCGCTGGCCAAACCTGCTTTTGCAGAGATCGCTTATTTCAGTGGCATAGCTCAAACAGATTGGAGCTGGGCACCATTACTCACCGATCTGGATAATGACGGATTTCGTGATTTGATTATTTCCAATGGATTGCCCAAGGATATGTCAGACCTCGACTTTATGGCATACAGAGATAATGCGGTAGCCCGAACCCCCATACCTGAGTTGCTGGCACAGATGCCGGTGGTGAAGGTCAGCAACTATGTTTATCGCAATAATGGACAACTACAATTTGAGGATAAAACTACCGAATGGGGTCTCAACTTCAATTCCTTCGGAGCCGGTATGGCCAGTGCCGATCTCGATCGGGATGGCGATCTGGATATCATTATCAACAACACCAATGAAGTAGCGAGTCTGCTGGAAAATACCACCAACGAAAAAAAATCAGACAATCATTACCTGCAAATCAGTTTACAAGGCGATAGCAGTAATCGGTCTGCACTGGGCGCAATCATACATCTTTACCAGGGTTCGAGTCACCAGGTATATGAGTTCACGCCTTACCGTGGCTATATGTCGAGTATTGAAAACATCGCTCACTTTGGATTGGGTAACTCGACACAGATAGACTCTGTATCTGTAATCTGGCCCAACCATCAAAAACAGGTGATCCTGAATCCGGCACTGAATCAAAAACTGCTGATTCAGCAAGCGACTCATCTGTTACCCCATTCATTTATACTGCCTACTGGTCATCCCTATTTTTATGAGATCACACGTGCTGCCGGTTTGGAGTATCTCGACAAACAAGTAGACTTCATTGATTTCAATATTCAAAAACTGATTCCGCACAAGCTGACACAATATGGACCCTCCTTGGCTGCCGGCGATTTAAATGGAGATGGGTTACATGACGTCATTGTTGGAGGTGGTTCGCCGGATTATGCAGCTGTTTTTATTCAGCAGAAGAATGGTCAATTTGTGAGCAAACCGATCACCACAAGTGATGAGATAAAATACCAGGATGATGCCGGCCTATGTCTGTTCGATGCAGATACGGATGGTGACCTTGACCTTTATATCGCCTCAGGAGGTGGAGAAAATGAACCGCAATCAAAGGCTTACCTGGATCATTTTTATGAAAACGATGGCAAGGGTAACTTCAGCTGGGTAAATACTGCCCTACCCGACAACCGCGCTACCAAAAGCTGTGTAAAGGCTGCAGACTTTGATGAAGATGGCGATCTCGATTTATTTATTGGGGGACGATTCATCCCGGGAAGGTATCCTGCTCCTACCAGTAGCTTTCTGCTGCGCAACGACAGCCAAAAGGGGAAGATTCAATTTACCGACGTAACAGCAACCATGGCAGCGGAACTACAACAGGTGGGCATGGTGACCGATGCGATTTGGTCAGATGCAGACAATGATGGTGCCCTTGAGCTGCTGATAACAACAGAATGGGGTGGTATTCAAATTTTAAAAAAGAAAGGCAACACCTGGAACTTGCAAAAAACAGCCTTGCAAACTGAAACCGGTTGGTGGAACAGCATTACGGCTGCAGATTTAGATAATGATGGTGACATCGATTACGTGGCAGGTAATTATGGAAACAATGGCTACATAAAAGCAACTGCACAATATCCAGCCAAAATCTACGCGAAAGATTTTGATAACAATACCAGCTTCGATGCCATCGTAAGTCATTTTCAACTCAGTACTATAAACGGTAAGGGGGAAGTAAAGGAATTTCCGGTGGCGGGGCGGGATGATTTCATTAAGGAAATGACCATCACGAAAGAAAAATTCACGAACTATGGCATTTATGCCAAAACACCGATGCAGGAAGTATTTCCAAAAGAAGTAGTTCAGGATGCCCTCCAACTAACTGCCATCCAATTCAATTCCTGCTGGATAGAAAATAAAGGGAACCTACAATTTGAGGTGCATGCGCTACCGGCAGAAGCACAGTTAGCACCTGTTTATGGCATACTTACAAAAGACGTCAACGGAGATGGTTATCTCGACCTATTATTAAATGGAAACGAGTTCTCCATGGCGCCCGCACTCGGTAGAAATGATGGCTTCAATGGCGTTGTATTGATGGGTAATGGAAAGAACTTCAAGGCTCTTTCTCCGCAGCAAAGTGGTTTTTATGTGGCGGGCAATGGAAAGGCCTTGATTGAATTAGCTGTTGCAGGAAATGATGCCGTCATGGCCTCACAAAATTTCGGACCGCTGAAAACATTTAAACAGACAGGCATAAATGAGTCGGTAACCCTGTTACCGGATGATCGATATGTGACCATCACCCTGCAAAACGGTCAAACCAGGAAACAGGAATTTTATTGGGGTGCGGGGTTTCTCTCACAATCACCCAATCTGGTATCGTTAAATGCTTCTGTCCGATCTGCGGAAGTCACCAATCGAAAGGGAGAAAAAAGAAAACTGAAATGAACCGTATCCTGATTTGTTGTAGTAGCTTATGGTTGATTCTTGCAGGCTGTCAGTCTAAGAAAGAGCAGCTGCAACTACCGGGAGCAGAATTACAGCATTTCTGTAATCAGACCCTGACCGATGTGATTGTCTATGATATCATCACACCACCGGTTGCCAGCAGAATCTATGCTTATAGCAACTTGGCATACTATGAGGCTCTTCGCCATCCAGCAGATACCTTTCCCTCTTTTTTACAGAAGCTGAAAGGATTCGACGTTGCTGCTGAGATGCGCCCTTCGGCTGCTATTAACCACCGACTGGCAGCTGCACTGGCATTTATGAAAGTGGCGAAAGCACTTGCCTTCTCGAAAGACAGTATTACAGTTGCAGAAAAAAAGATATCCCTACTGTTTACTGATTTACCTGCCTCAACTTATGCCCTTTCTGAAAAATGGGCACAACAGATTGCCACTACCATATTAAAGCGGGCATTCATCGATCGATACAAAATGACACGCGGCATGCCCAAATACAGTGTATTTGGAGAAAAGGGGAAATGGATACAGACACCCCCGGAATATGCAGATGCCACTGAACCACACTGGCGACTGATCAAACCGCTCTTACTTGATTCGGCTTCCCAATTCCGTCCACTGCCCCCACCCCCGTTTGACTTAAATAAAAATAGCACCTATTACAAGGAACTGAAAGAGGTATATGACGTAAGTCTTTCTCTCAGCGGCCAACAAGATACCATTGCCCGATTTTGGGACGACAACCCCTTTGTGACACAACATGCAGGACATTTTACCTATGCGAATAAAAAAATAACACCGGTTGGCCATTGGATCGGACTCCTCGCCATATTCTGCAGGCAAACCAATACGCCTGAGATAAAAGCTGCGATGGCCTATGCCATGACTTCAGCTGCTATTTTTGATGGCTTTATTTCCTGCTGGGATGAAAAATTTCGCAGCAGTACGGTACGCCCAATAACGGTCATCCGTTCGGAGTTTAATTCAGAATGGAATTCCCGCCTGCAAACCCCACCCTTCCCCGAGTACACCAGCGGACATAGTGTAATATCAGCAGCAGCGGCTGCCACATCAATGGCCATTTTTGGAAATAAGTTTTCCTTTACCGATACTGTCGAAGTTAAATACCTCAACCTGTCGAGGCAGTTTACCTCCATTCAGCAGGCAGCAGATGAAGCAGGCATGAGTCGTCTTTACGGTGGTATCCATTTCCGGGCCGCCATCGAGCAAGGAAAATTACAGGGCTATAAAATAGGCTCGTTATATGTTAACGAGCTACTGCTGAACAATCGGAAAAGAGAATAATTTTGCGCCGAAAAATAATCAATATGAAAAAATACTTACTGTTACTGACATTGTTGTTTCTGATTGTGGTATCTATTTTTTTATTCAAGGATAGTCAAAAGAACTACACTTCTTCCAAAACAGTCGCTTGTTCGCCCGATGCTGTTTCAAGGCTTTTTTTGACTACTGAGAACTGGAGCAAATGGTTACCAGGCAAAAAAGTCAATGATAGCACTTATGAGATCTATGGGAATAACTACCGCATTGAAAAGGTGCTCCTTAATGGGTTCCATGCTCTTCAGGATGAAGGGGCAGCCATCGACTTTAGCTTTACACCGGCAGTGAAAAATGAAACCCAGTTGAATGTAAGTATTTCTAACTGGGAAGAGAAAAACATATTTATTAAGGCCTGGAATCTGATAACAAAAAAGGACCAAAGAACTGCTGACAAACTGCTCAATGACATCAGTTCGTTTTTTGCAGAGACAAAAAACGTTTATGGAATAGATATCATCAAAGGAAGAGTAGAACACATCTATTGGGTTTCAACTCAAAAAGATTTTGACCACTTGCCCAACACGGAAGAGACATATAAAATTATCGACACGCTTGAAAAATTCCTGGCAGCTGAGCAGTTAGCCCCACTCGGACAGCCGATCCTTCACATCCGGCCTTTAGACGAAAAATCTTTTCAATTAATGACTGCCCTACCGGTTGAAAGACCCATTCAACCCGCCGATTTATTCCAAAACAAATCGATGGCACCCGGATTTCTGTTAAAAGCAGATGTAAAAGGTGGTTTATCTTCTATTGAAGCGTCAGAACGAGAGATGGAAAATTATGCGCGTGATAACAAAAAACAATCGCCCGCTATTCCCTACCAACTATTGGTCACTGATCGACGGAAAGAAGCGGATACGACCAAATGGATCACCCAAATCAACTATCCGGTATTTAATTAAAAACGGCAGGCCTACCTGTTTTTTCGAATGATCTGCCAGCTTTGGTTGTTCTTAGCCAATACATACGCCTGCTTGCCCCCGATAATAATCGGTTGTATGCTTCTAACTTGGCCTGTAACCCTACATCCACGAAACAATTCGACGGCAGGACCAGCCTTAGTGGAATATTTTGCAAGTATACCCTCCCCTGCATCCATCCGACCGATTTCAACATTATAATCGTAAAAATTACCAAACTGCAGCAATTGATTGCCGGTATAGGCCGGTACTGAGATGGCAGTACGCAGGCTGGTGAATTGTGCCGCATCCGGAATAATCATCGGCTGGAATCCCATATGTCCATTATTGATGAAGACAGTATTTTCAAAATGGTTTGCATACAAACGTTGCGCCTTTTGCCACTTGGCTGCCGGAAAAATATCTTTCACTTCGGTTTTAGCAAAATCTTCAGCATACAAGAACTTCTTCTTTAATACCGGCATTCGCTTTTCCAATTGGGTTTTGCTGGCAAAACAGATTTCTTGTCCGCGAAGATGATAAGTTAATATCTGTTCCTCTATGCCATTATCATCAAAGTCACCTACCCACATTTGAACGGGTGTTTGCTCACTCGCCTGTAAACGACTATTCAAGCCAAAGTTACCTGCTACTATATCGAGATCACCATCGCCATCGACATCCATCGGCTGACAACTGTTCCACCAACCATGCCGATCTGTAATTATTTGCTTTTTAACTTTCTTACCCGTAAATAAATAAACATCAATTCCACCCCAATCTAAACTCACCACTAAATCCTGCTGACCATTTCGATCCAGATCGATCCAGTGGGCAGCAGTAATCATTCCAGGCGACTGCAACTCAGGACAATATTGCTGCGTTTGATCTGTAAAAGCGCTGGCTTTTGTATTCATCAAAAGATAGGATCGGGGTGCTCTTCCATATTTCCAGGGCTCTACCCTTCCCCCCAAAAAAAGATCCGGATAACCATCGTTGTTGATGTCGTTTACAGCAACAGAACTAAATGTGCCATAAATACCCGGAAAAGCATCCCGCTGACGACTGAGTTGTCCCGTTCCATCGTTGATATACAACAAGGGTTGTTGGTGTTCATCATTACCATAATATTCATTGCCGCCCGTAGCAATCACCAGGTCAAGATGCGTATCCTTATTGATATCAACCCAAACTGCCTGCACATGCTCCCACATAGAATCCTGCGCAAGCGCAGGCTGCCCTGACTTCTTAAATTTACCGGCAACAGTTTGTAGCCAAACTGCGGCAGGATATCCCTTGGAAGCCCCCGCAAAAATATCTTCAAGTCCATCATGATTCACATCAGCCACTGCAATGGCGGGTCCCTCTGTCGACATCATGGCTGGCATGAGGGGTTCCCTATTGAATTCATTGAATACATTCTCGGTGTGGAAGTATGTAAAATCAGTAGCAGCTGTTATATCTTCCCATACATCGGTATTCCTGTCACTATGAAACCGGCTATAATTAAAAACCGGTAAGTTTTTGCTATAGGTAAAAGTATCTCTGCCATTGGGCCGAATGGTGATGGACTGGAATCGATTATCGGGCCATATCAGGAAAGCCGAATCGATGGGCGTTTTGCCCAGGCCAATGTGCAGCGGAAGTAACATGCTGGATTGGAAACCGTGCACCGGCTGCTGTTCATAGTTCCGAACTTGTTGCTGACTGTATACAAGTACCCGCGCACCAATAGCATTGGGATTGGCTGCGTTACCTTTCAAAACAATACTGGCCGCAGCCATTTTATTATTGGCAGCATGGGTATTATTACTATAAATTAAAACCGGGTCATCAATATTATTGACAACAATATCGAGATCACCATCTAAATCGAGATCTGCATAAACGGCACCATTGGAAAATGTAGGCAGATTATGATGGATACTGTCTGTAAAATTATCAAAGTGTAGATTCCCTCTGTTCAAGAAAAACTGATTGGGGATTTTAATCTCCGGGAACTTCTTCGTCAGAGACAGGTCTTTATCGCGTATAGTATTACTACGTAATTTTTGCTGTATATCATCCCCGGAAACGAAGTTGATATAATCGATGTCATTCATCCGCTTAGGAATGCCATTCGATACGAATAAATCCCTGTTGCCGTCATTGTCAAAGTCCATCCAGAGGGCGGCCCAACTCCAATCGGTCGCCTGAATACCGGCGTACTGGCCCACCTCACTGAATGTACCGTTACCCCGATTGAGCTGTAGGTTATTGCGGGCATACTGATAAGTATAGCCGTAGAATATTTTTTGCTGGAAGATGGTATAATCATCTTCTGCCAATGACCGACGCAACATATAGGGATCATAAGGCAGCATATCCATGGAAATCACATCCGGATGGGCATCGTTGTTGATATCGGCTACATCAACGCCCATACTGAACTGACTTGTGTGTGCCAGGCGCTGCAGATTCTCATCCCGAAAACTACCATCCTTCTGGTTAATGTAGAGATAATCATTTTCATGAAAGTCATTTCCTACATATATATCTGGCCAGCCATCTAAATTGATATCAGAAACAGCAACACCTAAGCCGTAGCCAATTCGGGTTCCATTGATGCCTGCCTGTCGGGTAACATTCACAAAAGTGCCGGTCATTTTACCATTCGACTCTTTTCGGGTATCATTTCGATAGAGTCGCTGTCCGGCCAGTGAATCATACGTATCCTTAAATACATCTCGTGGAGCATAATTACCATCGTGATTCACTGAATGATTTAGGAGAAACATATCAAGGTCGCCATCGGCATCATAATCAAGAAACGCAGCATGGGTACTGAACCCTGAAAAGTCTAATCCGTAATCGGCAGCCCGATCGGTATAATGCGGAATGCCCGACTTATCAAGGCTATCACATACCAGCAATTGGTTTTTACCACGTAAGATTTTATAATTACCCACCTTGCAGATGTAAATATCGAGCAGTCCGTCTCCATTGATATCAATCACAGATACCCCTGTACTCCAACTGCTATCAATCGGTATACCGGCGCGGGAAGACACTTCCTCGAATTGCATCTGTCCCTTATTTAGGTACAATGCATTGGGATGTTGACTGGCAGCAAAAAAAAGATCCGGCAAGCCATCATTATTAAAGTCCCCCGCTCCTACACCCGCTCCATTATAATAATACATGTAGGAGAAGAGATTGAATGCCGGAGTGGGCATCATACGGTTGGCAAAACGGATACCCGTGGTACTGCTATCAAGAATTGTAAACAATGAATTACCTACCTGCTCTTTATTTTTACACGAAGCGAGCCCCAGCCAAACCAGTGCGTTCAGCAAGCAAACAAGTGTTGTTTTTGTAGTTGGGCGAATAAGCATGTGCATTTATTTGCCGGCAGCCAGCAAATAGGCGACTGGCTGGTCATTGTTCTGTAAGAAAATAAAAAGCTCTTTTGTGCCTTTTTTGATCACTGCGATATTACGTACGGCACCCCTTATCCTTAAGCCAGTTTCCGCGGGCGAAAGAGCAGTGAATCCACCTTTTTTATTATTGATGAGTATTTGTCCGTATCCGGCATCGAGGCGGCAAAATTGTGGTAATACGTCAAAAAAATTGCCGGCTGTAACCAGGTCTTTATAACCATCCTTATTGATATCGATAATTTGTATGGCATTTAAAGAAGTGAGTTGAACAGCTAGGGGTAGTTGTTGAACCGTAAATTGTCCTTGACCATTATTGAATGCAACGATAGAGTAGGTACAATTGACTTCTTGCTGTATAGCATCCTGTATATTTTTCCCAAAGAGTTCCTGCACTGATTTTTTAGCAAATTCTGCGTGAATCAGATTGCCCTTTTTAAGATTGGGCAATTGATCTGTGATCTCTCGCTTCGTGAAAACCGGCATATCCTTACCATCGATGGTTTGAGTGATGATCTTATCTGAAATGCCATTTTTATCAAAATCCTTAACCCATAAGCGAGCCGGTTGTGCATTAGTTGGTCGCAGATAAAAATTCTCACCCAGATTGCCCAGCACAAAATCAATATCTCCGTCATTATCGATGTCATCGGCAGCCATCGATTGCCACCAACCTTTATAAGCAGAGAGGCCGTTGTTGACTTCCTTCCATACACCTTGCTGGTACTGGAATGATCTGGGTGCCATCCATTCCCCTATGACAGTAAGAACCGGACTTGCATTTTTCTGCAGGGGCAACCATTTGGCTGCAGTCAACATACCTAACTGAAGAAAAGCAGGTGCTACTGTGGCAGTAACATCACTGAAATTACCCTGTCCGTCATTTTGTAGCAAATAGGAGGCCGGAATCGTTCCATAATCCTGTGGCTGACTGCGACTGCCCGCAAATAGATCTAAATCGCCATCGCCATCATAATCCATCGGTACCAATACACCACAGTTGGTACTGTTCAAAGGAGTAGCGCCCGCCTTGAGTTGAAAATTTCCTTTCCCGTCATTGAGGAACAATAAATGTTGGAAAGCATGTGAAGCCGAAGTGGCAAAATTACCGCCCCCGCCTGTGTACAGATCAAGGTCCCCATCCTTATCAACATCCAAAAAGACAGCAGCATTGATATCACTGAAATGGAACTTGGCAAAGTCAGGCACAGGCTGACGACGGAAGCCGGATGCCGTCTGCATATATAATTGACCGGCGATCTTGCGAGTTCCCCCAACATATAAGTCGTCCATGCCATCGCCATTTACGTCGCCTAAGGCATAGCAGGG
>JBEIUM010000292.1:0-2598 GCA_040374385.1 Sediminibacterium sp.
GCTGGCGCGGAAGTAGACTTCGCGGCTTGAAAGGAGATCATTATTAGTCATGATCTCAACATACGTTTGAATACAATAACCGATTTGGTCTTAAAGGGGCTATCCGCCCCTTCACCCGGAGTTACTTTTTTGGCTTGACCCAAAAAGTAACCAAAAAAGTCAAGGCCTCGTCTTCGCCTTTCCTGCTGGTGCAGGAATTCTTTTCGTTTGCTGTCTTGCGCCCCGTGCGGCGATCTCCTTACCTCAGCCTTCGGCGTTCGTTCAGGAGCTTCCGCCCGGGGTCCCCGCATCCAGCTGCACGAAAAGAACGGTCCCGACTTGTCGGGGAGACGTGTGGCCGGGAGTTTGCTATGTGTAATTTTACTTAACCGAAATGTCTTCCTTATCGCTTGCGCATAAGGGGACGTAGCGGCGTGAAAGTTGATCTTTAATCACACTCACTCTTCACACCCACGCTGGGTTTTTCCTCCGCGTGTCTTCCTTACCGCTTGCGCGTAAGGAGACTTCGCGGCTTGAATGGAGAATTGCCAAGTTTCGGCATTCACTGATAAATGTGATGAAAAACAAATCAGTCTTTGGTCTTTGGCAGTTGGTCTTTGGTTTGATTCTCTCAACTTATATGACCATCACACCAAAGACTAAAGACTCGTAGCTAAAGACATAAATCATTCTTTGAGCCTTCCACGCTGGCTGTACCGCCGCTGCAGCAGAGACTATGCGTAGGAGAAATGCTTTGTTCCTAATGAGATAGATTTCACACACTCAAACTTCACACCCACGCTGGGCTCTTCCCCCGCGTGTCTTCCTTACCGCTTGCGCGTAAGGAGACTTCGCGGCTTGAATGGAGAATTGCCATGCTTCGGCATTCACTGATAAATGTGATGAAAGACAGACCCGCAAAGTCCTCCTCCTGCGTCGGAGAGACTATGCGGAGGAGAAAGATGCTAAAGAAATAAATCATTCTTTGACCCTTCCACGGTGGCTGCACAAAAGAAATTTGACTATAATGAGATGAAAATTAAAATATAGAGATCTTATTGACAACTCCATTGACTACATGAATAGATTTCAATGCACTGAGTCTGTACTTACCGGTGGCTGCAGGTTGGTCATGGACAAATACAAAATCACCGACAGCGATGGGGTAACCCGGCTTTTGCTCAATTGTCAATTGAATGCCTTCCGCGGTCTGGTAGGTTACAGGTTCGGTGATGCGAAAGATCTTCCCGGCCGCTATTTCATAGTAACGACCTGTATTGAGTGACCTATATTTCCCATTTTCGGGTTCTTCCCCGTCAATGGTCACCTTCATTCCAATAGATGGCTGGTATTCACCTTCGCCCCGATAACACTCCAGCACCTTGCCATTGTCTAATCGTCCGGTGATGATATTGAATTTTTCATGGGTAACTGCCTGCAGGTATTTTTTAACATCCAAATCGGGTATAATGGTTTCATTCGCCAGAATAAACAAGTCGTGGGTGGAACCATCGCGCTTCAATACCATAACTGCCCGATCGAAAAAAGACTGATTTAAAAGAATTTTATCGGCGATACGATCTACTAAGATGGAACGGGCAGCGGCGAGGTATTCCCATTTCCCCACTTGTACTGTTCCATTGAGTGACATGATCAATTCCCCATCGCGCTTGAAAATATATTTCTGGTAATTGGCATCGGCATCAATCAATACCCAGGGTTTATCAATGAACAATGCAGTATTATCCAATTGTTCACTGAATTGAGCCAAACGACTGATTAGATCTTGCAGATAATATTTCATGTTGTGCTACCTGTTATGAATAAAGATAACAAATTGGCATCAATCATTTATTAGTTGCATCGGACTGTAATTACCCCTCTTCAGCAGGTAATTTCAGTGCTTGACGGAGCTGTATTTCAAAATTCCCTTCATCAGCCCTGGGAAAAATAGCATTGATAAAATTCCCATCAGGATCCAGTAAAATGAAATGAGGAATATTTTCAATTCCATATTGCTTTTGGAAGTCAAGCCGATTGGCAACTCTCCATTGGATAATGCGATTTTTCTTTCTTTTAATATGCTGCTGCCAGGCAGATAAATCATCATCGATACTGAGTGACATAAAAGTAACGGGTGAATTGCGGTATTTTTCACTGATTCGTTCGAATACAGGAGCAATATCTAAACAGGGCCCACACCAGGTAGCCCACACATCAATTACAATGTATTTGCCTTTTAACAGTGAAAAACTTACCGGTTCCATCTTATCATTGTGCATAACAGTTAAGGGCGCTGGCTTTCCTTTGCGCACGCGATTCAATAATTCAAACCCTCTCCTAAGTTCCTGTTGCATGTCCTTATCATCAATTATGACCATCTCCTGCATGATTGCTGCTCGGGTAGCACTGTCCCGTGCTCCTTGTATTCTTTTTTTAGCAAAATCAAACATAATGGAGTTACGCATGGCACCTGGTGGTTTTTGCATGATAGTGGCATAAAAGAAACTATCCGCATTAAGACCTTCCGGAGTACTTCGGGTAATTTGAAAATACAAATAATCATTATAAGCTTCCCATCCAACCAGACCCTGCTCAAATGGTTGAAGTTTTTTCTGA
>JBEIUM010000327.1:0-1936 GCA_040374385.1 Sediminibacterium sp.
CACCTCATTTCTTCTTCCAAAAAAACGATAGGGCGCATCATAACCTAAGAACCGAAAATTGCCCTCATGACGGATGCCCTGCTGCTGCAATATGCCAGCCAGCTTGTCTGAATAAATGCGAATGTCATCGTCCGATGCATAGCCCCCAAACCGAATGGCAGCCACATATTCGGCAGGTGATGTTTCTAATTTGACGGTAGACTGATTGGGGGCAGGTAATTGTTGTATTGGAATATCCGGCGACATCACAAAACTCATGGAAGAACCTTTTTCACCGAGGCGCATGTGAACAGGGGCCGTCATCGGCATTTTTTTATTCTCCCGGTTGCCGCCAAATATATAATTGGCAAGTTGCCGAAATCCTTTGCTGCCCACTTCACGATAAGAATTAGCTGATGAAAGCACCGTAGCCAATACCGCTGGAGGATAAAAACGTATTTCCGCACCGGGCAGCGTTTTAATCACTTTATAAGGTTGTTCATAAATTCCTGCCATACGATTCGATTGGTTGACTAAGGCGCCAGTCGGACAATCTTCCAGCTTCCGTTGTCTTGTAAGGTATATTGTATCCGATCGTGCAGACGACTGCTGCGACCTTGCCAGAATTCAATTTGTATTGGAATAACCCGGTAACCACCCCAGTGCAGCGGACGGGGTATATCTTTTCCTTCAAATGATTGCTGCAGAGCAGCTACTTTTTCTTCGATGATGTCCCGACTGCTGATAACACTGCTTTGAGGAGAAGCCCAGGCACCGATTCGACTTCCCTTCGGTCGGGAACTGAAATAATGATCACTCTCTGCTTCACTTACTTTCTCTACCGTACCGCTGATACGAATTTGCCGCTCTAACTCCTTCCAGAAAAATACAAGTGATGCGCGAGGATTCATATCCAGGTCGGCTGCTTTGTTGCTCTCATAATTCGTAAAAAAGACAAACCCTTTCCGGTCAAATCCTTTGAGAAGAACAATGCGTGCTGCAGGCACAGCATCAGCATTGGCTGTTGCGAGGGTCATGGCATTCACTTCATCTATCTCACTCTTGAGTGCTTCATTCCACCAAAAACCAAATTGTTCAATGGGGTCGGAAGATACCTGCGATTCATCCAGGGTCTCTAAGCGATATTCTTTGCGAATGTCTGCAATGTGCATGGCCATAATTTACCCTGCAAAGATACGAAGATAGCGGCAGCCGTTCGCTGTAATGATCAGCCATTCAACTCTACCTTCTCCGCATCGTGCTTTCCGGAAATAAACGTGTAGATGGCCGGAATAACAAAGAGGGTGAGGATCAACGAAAACAGGAGTCCGCCTACAACCACAATACCCAAGGGTATCCGACTGGTCGATGCTGCTCCCAGACTCAGTGCAATCGGCAACGCACCCAATGAGGTGGCCAGACTGGTCATCAAAATGGGGCGAAGGCGCTGGGTGGCTGCCTCAACTACTGCCGGTACTTTCGACAATCCCTTCAATCTTTTCTGGTTGGCAAACTCCACAATAAGAATACCATTTTTGGTTACCAGTCCGATCAACATGATCATACCAATCTGAGAGAAGATGTTGAGTGTTTGATTCAATACATATAAACTGAGCAATGCGCCGGCCAAAGCCAACGGTACCGTGAGCATGATGGTAATGGGATCGCGGAAGCTCTCAAACTGAGCAGATAATACAAGATAGATTAACAGCAGAGCAAGAATAAAGGCAAAAGCTATATTGGAAGAGCTCTCCTTATAATCACGGGAAGGCCCGCTGAGGGAAACCTGGTATGTTTCATCGAGCAAACGGTTGGCGATGGCCTGCATGGCATCAATGCCATCACCAATGGTTTTGCCCTCTGCGAGGGAAGCAGAAATCGTCGCCGACTTATAGCGGTTATAGTGATACAGCGTGGGTGGATTGCTGCTTTCTTCGAGCTTCACCACAGCATCCAA
>JBEIUM010000272.1:0-3139 GCA_040374385.1 Sediminibacterium sp.
GCACGGTTTGTACATCGGCTTCAAAGTAGTCGGTAATGGTGGTGTTGGTGCTTACCTGCAGCTTTTTATCGGTAATCGTTGCAAGAATATTCCCAAGGTGGTTACTAAGTTCAAAGATCTGTTTGCCCAAATAGCCTTGTTCCCTTTGTTTGCTATCGGTGCTTACCGAAGTTACTACTTTTTCCGGCTGGTACATGCCTAAGCGAGAACTTCCATACAAATGCTGTTCAGACCAGCGTAATTGGGCGGTTTTGCGGTCGTAGTGGTAAACGGCTAGTACGTTGCCTGTTGCGTCGCGGATATAAATATCGGCATCCGATGTATTCAGTGGTGGCCGTGCAGCACACTTTGGGGTACATTGGACTAATCCGGCTTCTATGATTGCCGAATACTCACGGTAACGCTCATCTTCTGTATATTCACTTAAAAAGGTGACGGTTTTACTGGCTTTAAATGTGTCGGGGATGGCACTGTAGCGTTCGTACACTTCCAGGTCCTCGATACCCGTTCCAGGTGGACATTCCGCACACTGATTGGTTGCATACGGCAAATACTGCTTCACCACCCGCTCGCCGCCGGCATTGTACACATAGCCCAGAAATGCCTGCTTCTTTTGGATATTGCCGATTTTGCCGTAAACCGTCCAGTTAACCTGACTGATATTTTCTGATACATCGCCAATTAAATTTCCTATCCGGTCGTAACTGTAATTACTGCCACCCTGGTTATCGATATCCCGTATCCCTCCGGTAAACTACTTATTGGATACTGAATTAATTTTCCCTATTCTTTTGGTTTGATAGGTAAGAGTTCGTGGATTCTGTTGATGGGATGGTCATTAATTTTTTGGAGGCTATTCCGTAACCATTCAAATGGATTTATACCATGTAGTTTACAGGTACCCAGCAAGGAATAGAGCATGGCACTGCGTTTTGCGGCTTCATGGCTACCGGCAAATAAATAATTCTTTCTACCAATTGCAACTGGGCGTATGCTATTTTCCACCGGATTGTTATCGATATTCAGCTTGCCGTTGGTAGTGTAGATAATTAATTTATCCCATCGTTCCAGGCAGTAGGCAAATGCTTTACCAATAGGTGTTTTTGGTTTGGCTGTGATATAACCTTGTGTCATCCATGCTTTCAGTTCATTTAATATAGGAACTGCCTGGCTTTCTCTGAGGTCTTTGATCTGGTCAAAGGAAAGGTTTTGTTCTTTTGCCTGCCGCTCTACCTCATATAGTTTACCAATGAGGGTAAGCCCATGCTGCGCCTGCTCAGGATCGCTTTGAAGTGCATCATAAAAATAACGTCTGCCATGTGCCCAACAATGCAGTAGGGTTGCCTCCGTTTGCTCTGCAATAATATTATATACATTGTAGCCATCCGTTTGCAGGTAACCACTGTAGCCTTCAAGAACCTGCTGCGGTCCTTCTCTGCCCCGGCCTTGTTGGTAGTCGAAAAACACCAGGTCATCTAACGAGTTGTGATAAACCCAATAAAAACCTCTATGTGTACTTCCTTGCTTATCCTTGTCTAATACCTTAATCGGTGTTTCATCTGCATGTAAGTAAGGACTTTGCAATACCAGTTTTTTCAAGGCTTCATACAAAGGGGTAATGAGCGTGCAAGTATTGCTAACCCAGTCTGTAATGGTACTATAGGGGATATTCAGACCTTCGCGATTAAAGCGTTGCTGCTGGCGGTGTAGTGGCAGATGATCTACGTATTTGTCTATTACAATTTGAGCCAATAGTCCCGCACCGGCAATTGCCTTGGGTAAGGGTCTGGAAGGTAGATCTGCAATAATAAAAGTCTCCTTGCTCACATATACCGGGCGGATATACTGACGAACAAAAAAATGACCGGGTTGATAGTCGAGTTCTTCGGTCTGTTCTTCTCTAATTTTTACTGCGCCATCGGGTACAGCGGTTGGCTCCAATATAACGGGTACTCTTGGTAAATTATCGGGTAGCTTGGTGCGAACCGGAGCAATGGAAGGCTTTGGGTGTTGTGTTCCTTTGCGAGTATAACTAATTTGTTGAGCCGAAGTGAGTGAAGTAGCTTGTACTGCTTCTGTTTGTATATCCAAGCTAAGTTGTGCAGGATTTTGTGGCGCGGTGGTGAAACGTTCATGACGGGAACCATAGATCAGTTTTTTAACTTGATCTAACTCGTACTTCAACAGCTGATACGAGGTTTTCCAATGCTCAACCACCTCGAGTAATTCTTTTTTACTTACCAGTTCCTGTTCATATAATTGTTGGTAGTCTATCACTGTATAATTGCAGATGCAAATATCGTACAATTCAGTGTAGATAAGCGTTACAGACAATGTGATATCCACAGAATTATGCTGCTTGTTGATATCTTTTTCGCTTGCGGATGTGTTGCAAACTAATACCTTGTAAGATGAGCGAAAGTTGCTCCGCACTCAATCGCATACCTGCATCTTCATAACTGCCTTTGGGTCGTTCAAATGTTCCACGCTCCAGTCTTTTGTAATACAATGCAAAACCATCACCCTCCCATTGAAGTAATTTGATGTGTGTGGAAGGTCGGTTAATAAAGATAAAAATATCACCTGTTGTGATTTTTTTGCGCATGGCAGATTGTATAAGTCCGCACAGTCCGTCAAAGCCCTTGCGCATATCTGCATATCCTTCAAAAAGGTAATACCGGCATTGAGAAGAAAGGTGCAGCATACTATTTACCTAACTGGTTCAGATAATCAGGCGATACAGGACTGTGAAAATCAATTACTATTCCATCGAGCAAACGAACCGAGCAAAAAGTTGAAACAACAGTATCAGTAATAGTAACCGGTACGAAAGAGGGAACTACTTCTTCAGATGGTTCATTATCCCGAAATTTCTTATACCAATAATGAAAGGTTGCATAGGTAATAGATTTTTTCTTACAAAAATCTATTTGACTAACCCCGGAGACTTGCCATTGACGGATTATTGAAAACATCTGACTCTTAGCTGTACGAGACATAAAATATTTTCCGGCAAATTAAAGTAGATACAGGCTTTGCGCAATATGTACTTCACCGGGGGGATACGAAATTATAGCTGTCTTCTCGCTCTCTACTATTGCCACAGGCAATTTGCTCCCCCTCAAAAGGTGCTCTCCAA
>JBEIUM010000157.1:0-6323 GCA_040374385.1 Sediminibacterium sp.
AGTTGTCAGGCATAGATTATCTCCGTAATATTCGGCTTTCTGAGTTAAAATATTTGCCCGATGGCAGCATGCAGACCATTCAACCTGCTGCGGTGAAGTAGCATAAAATTGAAAAATTTAGTATATTAGAGATCACTAAAATTTTTGCCATGAAAAAATTTTTCCTTTTCCTCTTTGCCTTCTGCCTCTTCACGGCCGCTGGTACTGCACAAACAAAAAAGGCTGAACCAGCTAAATCATCGAAGTCTTCCGGACCAACTAAAAGTGATGGTACACCGGATATGCGTTACAAAGCCAATAAAGAGTCTGCTAAACCAGCAGGTCCCACAAAGAAAGACGGGACACTGGATATGCGCTATAAAGAAAATAAGGCCGCTGCGCCTAAAAAAGGTAAAGGCTAATTTTTACCTGCAAAAAAGCCCTTCTCACGAGGGGCTTTTTTATTGGCACTTATTTACAATTGCCTGCGCGACAGTCCAGCCACTTGCCCAGGCATGCTGAAAATTAAATCCTCCGGTCACTCCATCTACATCTACAACCTCTCCGCAGAAGAAAAGTCCAGGAACCAGTTTACTTTCCATCGTTTGCGGATGAATCTCATTCAAAGCAATTCCTCCGCAGGTGACGAATTCTTCCTTGAATGTTGTTTTTCCTTTAAATGAATAGGTAGTATTCAGTAAGAGTTGAATCAGTCTATTTTGCTCTGCTGAAGACACATCAGCCCACGATTTATCAGCTGCCACCCCTGCTTTTCCCAGTAAATATTGCCAAAGGCGAGTAGGCAGTGTAAATGGACTTCTGGCAGCTACTTTCTGTCCGCCGAACTGTTTGCGCCATTGAGGCCATTGTTCACGCAGTGCTGTTTCATGATAGGAAGGAATCCAGTTGATTTTCAATGTACCTGTGTAATGCATGTCAGCTAATTTCCTGGCAGCGAAAGCCGAAAGCCGAAGCGCTGCTGGTCCGCTGATACCCCAATGGGTTATCAAGAGAGGTCCTTCCTCCTTTAATCGGGAACCCTCCAAAGCGATGCCGGCCGGATTGACTGAGATACCCATTAAACGGCGCAGATCCTCATCGGGGATATTGAAAGTGAATAACGAGGGCACCGGTGCTTCGATGTGGTGTCCTAGCTCTTGCAGCCACTTGAATTGTTCTAATTTTGGATATCCGCCGGAAGCTACACAAACGAAATCTGCCTGCTGGCGATGACCATCACTGGTAGTGACCAGAAAACCTTCTTTCCATTCTATCTCCACGACTTCCTTGCGTAATACAATAGACACCTGGTATTTTTCTGCCTCTCGCAACAAACAATCTACAATCGTTTTTGAAGTATTGGTAGATGGGAACATCCTGCCGTCCGGCTCTGTGACAAGTTCAATACCTCTGTGCTTAAACCATTGAATGGTTTCAGTTGGACCGAAGGTATGCAGCAAATGCTTCATCATTCGTCCCCCCCTTGGATATTGCTTACTCATATCATCTGGATCAAAGCAGGCATGCGTTACATTACAGCGCCCACCACCACTGACACTTACTTTTGAGAGCAGCCGATGCGTTTTCTCCAAAATAGTTACTTCAAGCTGTGGATTATTTTTTGCAGCATTCACGGCACAAAAGAATCCGGCAGCCCCCCCTCCTATGACGATGAGTTTCTTTTTTTTCATGGCTTCATACGCATCAGTGCCGCCATTTTCTCTATTCCAGACCAAAGATTTCCTAAACGGAGATTTTCATTTTCGGCATGCTGGTTATTATCATAGTTTGCTATGGGTACTGTGATTGGGTAAGCTGCCGCATATTTTTCGAACATATACAATGGTAAACTTCCACCCATTAAAGGAACGACCAATAGCTTTTGTTGGGTATGAAGCTGTAATGCCTCAATTACGCCGGCAGCAAAAGGATGGTAGATGGGTGTTTTTTGTGCATTGTATCCGGACTTACGTCTGACCTGAATGATCTTTTCGTATGTATTTCGTTGAGCAGTAGTCGGCGTATCGCGGGTAATAAAATATCCCTGCTTACGAATATGTGCTTCTATCCGTTGTTGTTGAACCTCATAATCGATACCGGGAACGAGTCGTAGATCAAGGGTAGCTGTTGCAATGGATGGTATGATATTACTCGCTCCGCTACCGGTAGCCGCACTTTGTATACCATTGATGTTCAAAGAAGGTTGTAATATAGAAGCTGAAAGACCCCGCTGAGGAACTTCCGACCGTCTGAATCCAAATGTCTTTTTCAGCTGTTCATCCATCTTGGGTAAAGCCAGTAAAGCAGTTTTTTCCTTCGCGGTCAGTGGCGTAATTGAATCATAAAAATGTTGAATCAAAACTTTCCCATCCAAATCCTTCATCGATGCCAACAGGTGGCTGAGTAGGTATGCAGGATTGGGAGCCCAGTTTCCGTAATGACCACTGTGAAGGGGTCGGTTGCTGCCATAAACGGTCAGTTCCATACCGGCATCTCCCCGAACCCCTAAAAACAGCTGCGGTAATCCGGAAGGATGTTCAGGGCCATCGCAGATGACCCAACCGTCACTTTTGAGTAAGGCAGCGTGACGTGTCAGAATATTGGGTAGATGAGTTGAACCAAGTTCTTCTTCCCCTTCAAAAAAGAAGCGAAGATTCACTGTTGGCAGCTGACCAAGTTCCTTCAGGGTTTGAAAAGCCTTGATGATAGCAAACACGCCTGCCTTATCATCGGCACTTCCCCTTCCGGTGATGCGCCATTCAGGAGATAGTGAATTTAGTTTTTCGATATCAGAAATTACCTTGAAACCGGATGCCGGGGTACCATCTATGATAAGGGGACGAAATGGATGCCAGCCCGGTAACCATTTTGTGCTATCAACAGGTTGTCCATCATAGTGCGCATAAAATACGATGGTTCGCTTTGCACCGGGCACATTCACTTCCCCATAAATAGCCGGGGGAACGCCAATTACATCTGCCTTCAGCAACTGAATATTTTCAATACCGGTCTTTCGCATCATATCGATGATAAAAGCGGAATTGAGGTCTTGATTGGTTTGATTGAGTGGTGTGTTCGGAATTCGTACAAACGTCAGGTATTCTTGCAACCATGTTTGCTGGTGTAGCTGGAGATATTGTTTCGTTCTATCGGGTTCAGGTGACTGAGCGGCCAATTGACAGGCAGCAGATAAAAAAAGGAGGAACGAAATGTAAATAGCTTTCATTGCTTAAAGATAGGAATGAAAGCAGGAATCAGTAATAGGAACTATTCAAATTTTGGTTGGCTTTTTCTGCTTTTTCAATGATACCGTAGTCTGAGAGTATCATTGCCTTGTTCTTTTTAATACAAACGTCGTGTTCAAAATGAACGGCAGTCTTTCCATCCCTTGTTCTTACAGTCCAGCCATCATCATCGGTATAAATTTCGCGGGAACCTAAGGTGATCATCGGCTCGATGGCTAGAACCAGGTTCTCCTTTAATCTCGGACCAGATCCTCGCTTACCATAATTTGGCACTTGAGGGTCTTCATGCAAATTTCTTCCGAGTCCGTGACCGACAAGTTCCCTAACTACGCCATAGTGATGTTTACGTTCAACATAATCTTGTATGGCAAAAGAAATATCGCCGACACGATTATTCACAATGGCTTTTTCGATACCGAGGTACAATGACTCCTTGGTCACTTTCACCAATTGTAATACGGACTGATCTACTTCTCCAAGAATGAAAGTATAGGCATGATCGCCGTGCCAGCCGTTTAATATTACACCAATATCAATAGATACCACATCGCCTTCTTTCAAAGGATTGTCATCCGGAAAGCCGTGTACTACCACATCATTCACAGAGGCGCAGATATGATAAGGATAGCCCCGGTATTGATAAAAAGATGGTATGGCTTTATGATCTCTGATGAACTCATTACAAAGCTGATCGATCTGCAGCGTCGTCATACCTGGTTTCAACACTTTCGCAACTGCCTCCAATGACTTACTTACCAGCAGGGCCGATTCCTGCATCAATTGAATTTCGCTCTCAGTTTTACAAAACATCATACCGGCTGTATTTCGATAAAAAAATAAACCTGCCGGGCAATGCCTGACAGGTTTGATATCATTTCTTCATACCAATTATAAAGTAGACGTTGTTGTGGTACCAACGGTTTGTCTTCCCTGGATCCGTCCGCTCTTCATCAAACCATCGTATTGACGCATTAACAGGTAAGTTTCAATTTGCTGCAACGTATCCAGAATCACACCAACCATGATTAGCAATGAAGTGCCACCAAAGAATGAACTAAAGCCCTGTGTCACATTCAGTCGCTGTGCGAAACCGGGCATAATACCCACGAAAGCAAGGAATATAGCACCTGGGAGTGTGATTTTATCCATGATACCACCAATATAATCTGCAGTGGGCTGTCCTGGCTTAACCCCTGGTACGAAACCATTGTTTTTCTTTAGGTCTTCAGCAATTTGCTTAGGATTGAAAATAAGGGCTGTGTAGAGGAAAGTGAAACCGATTACCATCACTGCATAAATCAGCATGTACCAGAAGTTACTATGGTCATTGAAGATACGTATGATGCCTTGTGTAGAGTCGAGGTTGGTGAAGGAAACCAGTGTAGGCAAGAACATGATGGCCTGTGCGAAAATGATGGGCATTACACCAGCGCTGTTTACCTTGATGGGTAAGAACTGACGGGCACCGCCTAGTTGTTTATTTCCAACGATCTGCTTAGCATAGTTTACCGGGATTTTGCGAACACCCTGCACGAGAACAATCAGTCCCATGATGATGATGACCAAAATGGCAATTTCAACCAAGAAGATCAGTAATCCACCGCCACCCCGCTGCTCTTTCGAGCTGAATTCCTGAATAAGTGAAATGGGCAAGCGAGAAAGGATACCTACCATGATGATGATAGAAGTACCATTTCCAAGGCCTTTATCCTGTATGCGCTCACCCAGCCACATAACAAACAGTGTACCTGCTGTCAATGTGATGATGGTAGAGAAAGTAAAAGCAGAACCTTCAAAACCCGGAAGAATAGCATCTTTGTAACCTGGACCATTCAGGTAAGCCACATAGGCTGCAGCCTGGAAAATGGTAACCAGCACAGTGAGATAGCGTGTCCACTCATTGATTTTCTTTCTTCCGCTGTCGCCATCTTTCTGAATTTTCTGCAGGGTTGGAACCAGGATGGTCATGAGCTGCATGAAAATAGAGGCAGAGATGTAGGGCATGATACCCAATGCCAGAATGGAGGCCTGAGAGAAACCACCACCGGCGAACATGTCAAAAATGCCCAACAAGCCAGTGTTGCTGGCTGTTTGCTGTGCTTGTTCGATTTTATTCGGATCCATGCCAGGTAAAACGATGTGGTTACCCAGGCGGTAAGTAAGAACCAGTGCCAGTGTAAGTATAATCTTATCCCTTAGCTCCTCAATGGTCCAGATATTCTTTAATGTCTGTATTAATTTTTTCACTGAATGGCTATTAATGACTTTATAAATTGCAATCGGCTGGTTTGACCGTTGTGCAGCGGCAATTTACAATAAATTATGCGATAATTTCAATGGTTCCGCCGGCGGCAGTAACTGCATTCTTTGCTTTTTCGCTGGCTGCATTTACCTTGAAAGTCATGGCAGATTTCAATTCGCCATTTGCCAGTAATTTAACGCGGTCGGTTTTGCCGATCAATCCGTTCACATACAGGGTTTCAGGACTGATTTCTGTGAATCCGTACTTTTCTGTTAACTGGGCGATTTGGCCGAGGTTGAATACTTTATAAGAAATGCGGTGGATATTGGTAAAGCCTCTTTTAGGAATTCGACGCTGGATAGGCATCTGACCACCTTCGTGGGCCATTTTGCTCTTATAACCGGCGCGGCTTTGTCCGCCTTTATTACCTTTTGTTGAAGTACCACCCTTACCGGATGCTTCTCCACGTCCAATACGGATAGCTTTGTGGGTAGATCCTTTGGCGGGCTTAAGTGTGTGCAGTTTCATGTTTGGATGTTTGAACTTACGGGGCATCACCCCTCGCTTAAAAAATATTTTTAGTGGTGCAGCTGGATTTACTGTACCTCTTCCACCTTAACAAGGTGGGTTACTTTTTGGATCATTCCAAGTATTTGCGGTGTCGCTTCGAATTCTTTCGGAGCATTAAATTTACGCAAACAGAGGGCTGCCTATGTTTTTTTCTGACGCTCCGGTCGGTCGATGCCGCTCTTGATCTGCGTGATTTTAATTTTTTTCATGACTAACTTTTTACAGGTTTCGGCTGATTATCCGTTGAAAACTTTGGTCAGTTTAATGGTGCGTGTTTTGGCAACCTG
>JBEIUM010000042.1:0-15805 GCA_040374385.1 Sediminibacterium sp.
GCCAAAAAGTTCAATCCGATAGGGCTTTTCATTCCCAAATGAATAGATATCAAGGATGCCACCCCGCAGGGCAAATTGTCCGGGCTCATAAACAAAGTCGGTTCGATGAAAACCATAGCTGACGAGTCGTTCGATCAGTTCTTCTGGCTGCAGCGTATCGTTGGTTTTTATGGCGATTAGGCGGCTGTTCAATTTTTCCGGTAGCACCACTTTTTCAAAAAGTGCTTCGGGATACGTGATGACTACTTTTTTATTGCCACCGGCAGCCATTTTAGTCAATGCCTCGGTACGAAGCATCACATGCGAGTTATTAACTTGCTTAAAATCTTTTCTGTTTTTGAAGGAAGAGGGAAAATAAAACAGGTCGAGTGCGCCGGTAATATTTTCGAGTGAGTTATGGAAATAAGCGGCTTCCTCGGCGTCATTCAGCACCACCAGGTGATTCATGGTCGCCGTTTTTTCAGCGGTCATCAGGGCTGCTAATAAAAATTCGGGACTGCTACCCTGCAATTGCAGGAGGGCGATGGTTTGGGGATCGGCATAAGATAGCCTGTCTCCCACTTGTAAAAGGAGGGGGGAGTTACGGTACTTTTCCAGCAACATGTTAATGTTGCTTACTTCCTGATCTGCCACCATTTGATTCAAACGGGCACAAAGGTACGATTTTGGGGTTAGAAAGTGGCTCCGGCACTAATGACGAACTTCAACTTCGTCACTTTATTTTCCAGGACTTCCGCAGGGCCTATCTGGTTCTTCTCATTGAACCAGTTGGCGTAAAAACCATTTTCGTATTGCACAAAAACAGAATACTGTCCCGGTGGAAGTTCGACGGCAAAATGACCGGTAGCGTCTGTTTTTACAGTGGCAACCAGTGGGGTAGGAATATCAGTATATAAACCGGTTTTATCCGATTTCCGTAGTTGGGATGCGGCTGTTAACTGATGTATGTAAACAGTGGTGGCGTAACCGGCGGGTTCTGCCGGGGGCAGGTCGGGAGATGGCATGCGGTCGCCCTTTACAATTTGTACGACACCATCTATTCCTTGTTGAATGTTTTGCCCATTCGGCTGACGAGAATTAGCACAAGAAAGCGAGGTAAACAACACAATAAAAAAAATAAAAAGAATCGGCTTCATGCTGCAATTTTAGGGGTGGAAGTGTCTAATTTAGTAATTTTATGCACGCCAAATTAAGCGTCCTGCACCACTAAAGGAAAAATTAACTTTTATGCGATTATTCAGACTGTCCATCGTGACTTTATTTTCTTTGTCAATTGCTTCTGTTTCAGCACAGATCAATACTGATTTACAGGGGCTCAGGCGGGCTTCTGAAGGATATAAATTACAATATGATGCCAATTTCAGCAAGGCCCTGAACCTGGCCAAAGAGAAGGGCTGGCCGCTGACCATGAAGGAAAAAGATGGTGGACTGGCCATGCTGACGGGCGTTGATCAGTTTGGACTCCCAATTTATTATACAACTTATAGCAATGTTTTGGCAGCTACCACTACCCGTGCCAATCAATTATGGCCCGGTGGCGCCTCCGGATTTAACCTGACGGGTAGCAGTGCCTTCCTAAAAGATAAATTAGGCATCTGGGATGGGGGAAGACTTTTAGCCACACACGTGGAACTGGCAGGAAGAATTGTTCAGAAAGACAATCCTCCCAGTTCAGATGACCATGGAACACACGTTGCGGGAACCATGGTAGCCAGTGGGGTGAACCCGGTTGCCAAAGGAATGTCTTACGGCGCACAGAATTTACTTGCTTATGATTTTGGGAATGACGCCGGTGAAATGTTCGCTCAGGCAGCAGAATCCAGTTTGCTTTTATCCAATCACTCTTATGGAACCATTGCAGGTTGGCGCTTCAATTCTTCCCAGAACAGATGGGAATTTTGGGGCAGATTTGGAGATAATGAAGATGCCAACTTCGGATATTACAATTCACAAGCACAGGCATGGGATTCACTCGCTTATCTTACGCCCAACTACCTGATTGTAAAATCAGCGGGTAATAACAGAAGTCAAAATGGACCAGCTGTAGGTCAACCTTATTTTCGTTACAATGCCAGCAACCAGATGGCTTCCGCCGGCAATCGTCCGGAAGGCATCAGCAGCAATGATGGTTATGACATCATCTCCACTTCGGGTAATGCTAAAAATATTCTGACGGTGGGTGCCATAAATGGAATCCCCGGCGGTTATTCCCGTCCTTCGGATGTTGTGCTCAGTAATTTCAGTAGCTGGGGGCCATCCGACGATGGAAGAATTAAACCTGACATCGTGGCCCAGGGTGTTGATGTTATTTCATCTATTGCCACGACCAATACAAGCTATGCCAGTTTTGACGGCACCTCCATGTCTAGTCCCAATGCTACCGGCTCTTTGTTTTTGTTGCAGGAACTTTATGGTAAGTTGAAAAGTGGGGCTCCTATGCGCTCAGCTACACTCAAAGGAATTGCCATCCATACTGCAGATGAAGCGGGCATTGCACCCGGACCGGATTATCAGCATGGCTGGGGATTGCTCAACGTAGAAAAAGGGGCGGCCCTGATTAACCAGGCAGTTACCAGCAACAATGCATCCACCAGCAACCATTTACTGTATGAAAATAACCTGACCAATGGTGGCAGCCTCACTTTGAATGTAGTAGCTTCAGGTAAGAGTCCTTTGAGTGCCACTATTTGCTGGACCGATCCACGAGGTAGTGTTGAAACGGTTGATATCCTCAATAACCGTTCTAAAAAACTGGTAAATGACCTGGATATCCGTATAACCAAGACGAATGGTTTTGGTACTTATTTCCCCTGGACACTGAATCCGACTTTTCCATCAGCAACAGCATTCCCGGCTGATAACAGTGTTGATAACGTAGAAAGAATTGATGTGGACAGTACTGTGCCCGGACAAGCATACACCATTCGTATTTCTCATAAAGGAGTACTGGTGAAAGATGCCCAGGCTTATTCACTGCTGGTAAGTGGCGTGGGCGGAACAGCCTTCTGTAATTCAAGCTCCGGCGGTGGTGGTGCCAGAATTGATTCGGTTATCTTCAGTAACCTGCAGATCGCCAACCCGGCAGGTCCAAGAACCTACACTGATAATACCCGATTCACTGCCAACGTCGAGCCCTTGCAAACGCTTCCGATTTCCATCAAACTGAATACAGCCGATGCAAGTACGAATGCGCGGATAGTAAAAGTATACATCGACTTCAATAACAATGGTGTATTTGATGGTGGTGAATTAATGGCAACGAGCGCTGCACTCTCTTCGGCTGCACAAATTTATACTACCAACATCGCTATACCGGGAACAGTATCGGTAGGTAGCTTGTGTTTGATGAGAATTGTGGTACAGGAAACTTCTACTGCCGGTGACGTGCAAGCCTGCGGAACTTATAGCCGCGGAGAAACACAGGATTATCGTATGCGCGTGGTAAGTCCCTCCAACGACATGATGCCCTTTGAAATTACCGCTCCATTTAGTGGTGATTGTGAATCCGGGCAGAATTACCTGACCGTCAAGATCAAAAACAATGGTGCAGTAAGTCAGTCAAATGTACCGGTAAGTGGCATTGTGACAGGACCGGGTGGTGCGATTGTTACTACTTTCTCCACTGTTTACAGAGGCACCATTTCAGCAGGTTCCATAGCAACCATTACTTTCCAGAATCCATTTGCGCTGGCTGCAGGAACTAATTATAATATTCTTGCTTCTACTACACTTAGCAATGATCAAAACAGCAACAACAACAACCTGGTTAGCACTTTTGCTACTGCTGCCAGACCGACCGCACCTGAAGGTACGGGAAGTATGTGTGGCAGCACGGCCATTTTACGGGTGACTAACCCGGTACAGGGTACCAATTATTTCTGGTATAATTCGGAATCGGCTATTGTTCCGGTTACTTCCGGTTCCACGGCAAGTACTGCCAATGTGCCCGGCAACAGAACATTCTATTTGGGGAAAGATATTCAAGCATCTATCGGACCGGCAAATAAACTGGCCTACACCAATGGTGGCTATAACACTTTCGCCGGCAATTTCGTGCGCTTCAATAATTCCGTACCCCTGGTAATTGAAACTGCTCGCATGTATATTGGTAATCCCGGTAAAATAAGAATCATCTATGGTGACCTGACGAATGAGACTTCCACGGGCTATTCTTATATACCTCAATATACAACCGTTATAGATGCCCCTGCCACCAACCCCAATCCACAACCGGGTGCTGTTGTTGGCAATAACCCTTTAGATACCGGCGCTATTTTCCGATTAGATATTCCGGTAAGTCAGCCGGGTGACCACATCCTGATTCTGCAATGTATCAGTGGTGACGGCAGATCAGACAGTGCTTCCATCTTTAGAAATAATCAAATAACAACGCCCAATACCTACCCCATGACTGTTCCGGGCGTGATGTCGATAACGGGCAACAGCGTTACGCCCGGCGCACAGCAACCCTGGCAGTTTTATTATTTCTTCTACGACATGAAGATCAGCACCCTTGATTGTCCGAGTGCCCGCGTAGCTGTAACGGCTGCATCACCGGTGGAGCCGGTTATCACCCGACAAGGCGATTCATTGGTTTCATCTTATAATACTGCCAACCAATGGTACATCAATGATACACTGATCATCGGGGCGAATGCGAAAACTTACAAGCCGACCAGATCAGGTATTTATAAAGTTGTCGTTTTCGACTCATTTGGTTGTCAGCTCACTTCAAATACCATCAATGTAACAATCACTGCACTGGCTGAACAACTGGCTGAAGAAATCAGATTACGCGTTTCTCCCAATCCAAATAAAGGCCGGTTCAACCTCTCGTTCACGGTCGATACCAGGGCCGATCTATGGATCGATATCATTGACCCTGCCGGTAATAAAGCATTCTCGGCCAACCAACCCAATTTCATAGGAAGCTATTCGAAAGAAATAACACTGCCACAGCTCTCCTCTTCTATGTATCTGGTGAGAATTCAGCACAATAAAAAAGTGTATGTGAAGAAACTGATCATACAACGTTAGTGTGCCGCAGCTGAAACAGTATAAAGGCCGGTAAACTTTTTACCGGCCTTTTTGTTGAAGAAGTCTCCTATGAAATCCATAAACCCGGGTTCTGAACCCAAAAAATCGTTTTAATTACCTTTACAAGAGAAAACTAAATAAAAAAGTATGGCAGAGCCATGGCGCACCGGCACGGTGATCAAAATAGAAAATGAGACCCCCAACTGCAGAAGATTCTGGATACAGGTATCTGAATTGGCATCATTCGATTTCATCCCGGGACAATTCGTCACCCTGGATTTACCGATACATGAGCAGAAAAATAAGCGCTGGAGAAGTTACTCCATTGCCTCGGCACCCGATGGCACCAACGTGTTTGAACTGGTCATCGTTTACCTCGAAGGCGGACTCGGAACTACCTATTTATTCAATGAAGTAGCCGTTGGAACCGAAATCATCCTGCGCGGTCCCCAAGGAAAGTTTGTGCTGCCGGAAGTGCTTGACCATGATATTTATCTGATCTGCACCGGCACAGGTATAGCACCTTTCCGGTCGATGGCGCATTGGCTGCACAACCATAAAAAACCACACCAGGGTGTTCACCTGGTTTTCGGATGCAGAAAATTCGAGGATGGATTATACATCAAAGAACTACAGGAACTGGCGGCGAATGAACCAGGATTTCATTTTCATCCCTGCTATTCCCGTGAAACAGAAGTGCCGGCCGGTTCTTATAAAGGATATGTGCACCAGGTATACGAGGAACTTACCGGCAAAGGTGCCATACCTGCGAAATTTTATCTCTGTGGCTGGAAGAACATGATAGATGAAGCCAAAGAAAGAATCGTAGCCATGGGCTATGATAAGAAGGCCATCCATCTCGAGATCTACGGATAATAATAGTTGCTGCTTAGCTTACATCAACTGCGCGGATACCATTTCGCGCACTTTGCTCATCAGTACCCGCTCCTGAACCATACTATCGCGGTAACGAATGGTCACTGTCTTATCTTCCAGTGTCTGATGATCAATGGTTACGCAGAAAGGTGTGCCAATAGCATCCTGACGACGGTAGCGCTTACCTATGGCATCTTTTTCCTCATAGAAACATTTGAAATAAGGCTTGCATTCATTCATAAGATCACGGGCTACTTCGGGTAAGCCATCTTTTTTTGTTAAGGGTAAGATAGCGAGCTTTAACGGAGCCAACATGGACGGAATGTGCAATACAACACGACTATCGGTTGAGCCATCCTCCTTTTTTATTTGTTCCTCCTCGTATGCATTTGACAAAATGAGCAGGAACATTCTATCCAAACCAATCGAAGTTTCAATCACATAGGGCACATAATTCTGATTGATCTCATTATCGAAATACTGCAACTTCTTTTTACTATACAACTGGTGCTGCGTCAAATCAAAATCACTGCGGGAATGAATACCTTCTACTTCCCTGAAACCAAAAGGAAAGGCAAACTCAATATCACAGGCCTCCTTAGCATAATGTGCCAGCTTCACATGATCATGGAAACGGAACTTTTCCCTCGGAATACCCAAGGCCAGGTGCCATTGTAAGCGGGCTTCTTTCCAGTAACGATACCACTCCCCTTCCGTTCCGGGACGAACAAAAAATTGCATCTCCATTTGCTCAAACTCCCGCATGCGGAAAATGAATTGCCGGGCAACAATCTCATTCCTGAATGCCTTGCCCGTTTGCGCAATACCGAAAGGTATTTTCATACGGGCTGTTTTCTGAACATTCAGAAAATTCACAAAAATACCCTGTGCCGTTTCCGGACGTAAATAAATTGTATCTGATTCTTCGGCCACAGAACCCAACTGCGTGGCAAACATGAGATTGAACTGCCGGATATCCGTCCAGTTCCCCGTACCACTCACACTGCAAACAATGGATGCATCGGCTATCAATTGACGCAGGCCGGCAAAATCTTCCGCTGCCAGCAGCGCATCCATTTTTGCTAACAAAGCCGTGGCTGCCGCTTCATCACCCTGCTGGCTCAATGCCTCTGCCTTTGCCTCAATCAAATGATCAACCCGATAGCGCTTCTTACTATCACGGTTATCTATCATGGGGTCACTGAAATTATCTACGTGACCGCTGGCCTTCCAGGTTGTAGGGTGCATAAAGATGGCCGCATCAATGCCCACAATATTCTCATGTAACTGGGTCATGCTCTTCCACCAATGGTCGCGAATATTCTTCTTCAACTCACTTCCGTAAGGACCATAATCATATACAGCCCCCAGTCCGTCATATATTTCACTACTCGGAAAAACAAATCCATATTCCTTGGCATGGGCAATAATCGCCGGCAACAGCTGATCAGTATTGGTTGTCATAACGGTGCAAAAATACAGGATTAGTGCTGGTTTACGAAACAGAGCAGCAGATTCACCGATTCAGCCAGCCGGTGATCCACTCCTTTTATCCGAATGGCGAGATCTTGTTTTTTCAGTACTTTTAAAAAAATCATTGCCATGCCACTCTATCGCTTTCTGCTACCCGCTTTGCTGCTCTCGAACTGGCTGACAGCACAAACTGCCTCCGAATATCCTGAGGACTATCTTTCTCCTGCTTTTCATGCAGGAAGAAGAGCTGCTTTTCGTGAGAAAATGCCCGAGCGATCTGTGGCACTCTTCTTTGCCTCACCGCAAAAAGTGCGCAACAATGATGTGAATTATATCTATGCCCCCAGCAAAAATCTATATTACCTGACCGGACTGGAGGAACCCAATGCCTTGTTGCTGTTATTCAAACAGCCGGTTACCCTTTTAGGGAAAACGGGTACCGAATTTATTTTTGTACAACCACGAAACCCTCAGCGGGAAATGTGGACAGGAAAAATTCTGGGACCGGAAGGCGTGAGGAAGAAATATGAAATGGAACATGTTTTCGCAGCCGAGCAATTTTCGGGTAAACTACTCGACTTATCGCAACTGGATACCATCATTACTTCTTTCCGCACGGAACAAATCTTATTCAAATATCCCGGTCGGGGTGATTTACTGGCAAACATGGCTGCCTCCATGGATACCGCCTTGCAACAAGCAGGTAAAACCCCCATGCCTTCTTATGGCACAGCCATACTACACCAACTTCGTGGCATCAAGCAGCCGGAAGAGATCGCCCTAATGGAAAAAGTAATCAATATGAGCGTGGAGGGTCACAATCGCGTAATCAGAACCATACAACCCGGCATGCATGAATACGATGCCCAGGCCCTCATGGAATATGAATTCAAAAGCCGCGGTTCGGAATATGTAGGTTACCCCAGTATCAACGGCTCCGGAGCTAACTCTTGCATCCTCCACTATGAAACCAACCAGCGCACCTTACAGGATGGAGATCTGCTACTCAATGATTGCGGAGCTGAGTACCATGGCTATAGTGCCGATGTGACCAGAACCATCCCGGTTAACGGCAAGTTCAGTACGGAACAAAAAATTATTTATGAACTGGTGCTGGCAGCACAGGATGCTGCTTTTGCCCAATGTCAGCCCGGCAAACAATTTTCAGACCCCCACAATGCTGCACTGAAAGTGATAACCGCCGGACTTAAAGATCTGGGCATCATTCAAAGTGATAACCAGGCCAGAATGTATTTTCCACATGGCACTTCGCATCATCTCGGACTCGATGTGCACGATATGGGGAGCAGAACAACCTTGTTACCGGGAATGATTTTTACTGTAGAGCCGGGCATTTATATACCCCCCGGCAGTAATTGTGATAAAAAATGGTGGTCCATCGGTGTGCGCATTGAAGACGACCTGCTTATTACCAACGAAGGCTATCGCAATCTGTCTGCAGGAGCACCCCGCTCCGTAGAAGAGATTGAAAAAATGGCCCGCGCTGCGAGAAAAAAGAAGAAGCCGCTCGAATAGGGCTACTATTGAAGTTTTTCATTTTGCCTGTGTCTATCGGCATCGCGCAGGGTCTTCTTCTCGAAATTTTTCTCTAAGGCCTCTGTCAGATTCACGCCGGTCTGGTTGGCCAGGCAGATCAATACCCAAAGCACATCGGCCATCTCATCTGCCAGCTCGCGACCCTTGTCTGATTCCTTTTGTGATTGCTCACCATAGCGTCGTACCATCAAACGACTCAGTTCCCCCACTTCCTCCATCAAAATACCCAGATTGGTTAATTCATTGAAATAGCGCACACCAATGGACTGAATCCAGGTATCTACTTTTTGCTGTGCTTCCTCTATGGTAAGACTCATGATCGAAGTTTTGATTGATTATTCTTTGTTTTTTGAATCTATCCAGATGGTCACCGGACCGTCATTGGTCAGGCTAACCTGCATATCGGCACCAAAGATGCCGGTAGCAATGGGCTTTCCTAACAGGGCAGCCAATGTCTGTATCAGCTGCTCATAAATAGGTATCGCCACCTCAGGACGGGCCGCCCGAATATAAGAAGGTCGATTCCCTTTTTTGGTCATGGCATGTAAAGTAAACTGGCTCACCAATAAGATCTCACCCCCGGATTCCAGGCAACTACGGTTCATCACACCCTGCTCGTCCGGGAAAATACGCAGGTTGACGATCTTTCCAGCCATCCACTCAATATCCTCCTTTTGATCTGCCTCTTCTATGCCGACCAACACCAGCAAACCCTTACCAATATGGCCGGTTATTTGCTGCTCGACGGTTACAGAAGCACTACTGACCCGCTGTACGACAATTCTCATATTGAATCACGCGATTTATGCGAACTTTACAGATATGAAGATAGTTATAACCCCCGAAATCCAGTTTCAAACTGCCCGCAGTGGTGGCAAGGGGGGACAAAACGTCAATAAGGTAGAAACGATGGTGGAAGGTCGCTGGCAGGTGGATGCATCTACCCGTGTTACACCAGAACAAAAAGCATTGATCCACCAGCGACTGGCTAACCGCATCCACCGCGATGGTTGCCTGCTGGTCAAATCACAGGCTGCCAGAAGTCAATGGATGAACAAACAGGAGGTGATAGAAAAAATGAATAAGCTGGTTGCCAAGGCATTGCTGCAACAAGCCAGCAGAAAAGCAACCCAACCTACTGCAGCATCCCGCGAAAAAAGACTGGAAACGAAAAAAAGAACTGCCCTCAATAAAGTACTCAGAAAAAAAATCAACCGCGACGAATGAGACGATGGCTGATTATAATCGCTTTGATCGTACCGACCGCTTTATATTCTGTCAACAGATATAAAACAGTGAATGCTACCCAAGGGTTAGGATTGAATTTCATTCCGGTAGTAGGAGATAAAATGTTTTCCTTCGACAGCAGCTATATCAACCAAACTGGTGAAACATTCACCATTACGAAGTGTCTGTTTTATGTATCGAATTTTTCCATCACGTACAAAACCGGTAAACGCATCCGCATTCCCAACAGTTATTTTCTGATTGACCTATCGGATCCGCTTTCTTGCCTTATCCGACTACCCGTACCTGCCAATGACGTATCGGCTATTGATTTTCTGCTGGGCGTCGACAGTGCAAAAAATACTGGTGGCATACAACGGGGGGTGCTGGATCCGGCAAGGGGTATGTTCTGGACCTGGAATACCGGTTATGTGATGGCGAAAATGGAAGGCGTTTCATCTGTCGCCAATATGCCGGGACATAAATTTTCTTATCATATTGGAGGTTATTCCAAAGGGCAGCAGGTAACAAAATCCATCAGCCTGCCGGTAACGAGCAAATTCAACGACGAAAAACCCATTGACATCACTGCTGATTTGCTGCGTTGGTTCAATGGTCCATTGCCGATCTCTATTGCAGCACATCCGAGTTGTCATTCACCCGGACAGTTGGCAAGACAGATCTCCGGCAATTATCAATATATGTTCGGTATAAAGCAATATCCATGAGTGTGAGGCGCGTATACATAGTACTGCTGTTGATTGTCGTCACCGGTATCGGATGGATACAAAGCAATCAATGGTTGGCAGCAACACATCCCGTCAAACTGGTGGTGCCCAAAGGCTGGCCCGCACCTGTCTATGATTTTAAAGATAATCCACTGACAAAGGAAGGTATTGCGCTGGGAAAAGCCTTGTTCTATGATCCCATCTTAAGTAAGGATGGCACCATCTCTTGTGGCAGTTGTCACCAGTCCTTCGGTGGATTTGCCACCTATGACCACCCACTTAGCCATGGCATTAACAATGGCTTCAGCAACCGCAATGCACCGGGTATTGTCAACATGGCCTGGCAGAAAAACTTTATGTGGGATGGTGGCATACATCACCTCGACTTACAACCATTGGCGCCGATCACAGCTGAAAATGAAATGGGTGAAACAATCACAGGTGTGCTGGAAAAACTAAATAATAACCCAACCTACCGGAAAAAATTTCTAGTGGCCTTCGGGGTGAGAAATATCTCAACTGCCGAATTAGGGAAGGCACTCAGTCAGTTTGTTTTGACTTTGGTCAGCTACAACAGCAAATACGACCGGGTGATGCGGGGCGAAGCTGATTTCATACTACCGGAAAAACTGGGCTATGAAATCTTTACAAAAAAATGTGTCACTTGTCATCCCCCACCCTTCTTCACTGATTTCAGTTTCAGAAATACCGGACTACCACTGGATGCATTCTTACAAGATAAAGGACGCATGCGTATCACCGGAGACGCAGCTGACTCACTGGCTTTTCGTGTACCCAGCCTCAGAAATGTGGCGCTAAGTTTTCCTTATGCACATGATGGGCGCATGGCAACCTTACAAAATGTATTTGAACATTACAGAAGTAAAGAGCCACGGCCTGCCGGCACCGACCCATTGTTACAAAAAGGCATTCCCCTCAGTAATTATGAAATCGGACAGCTTACCGCCTTTTTACAAACATTGACAGATTCTACTTTGATAAATAACCCTGCTTTCCTGCCGGAGGAACAAAACCGCAGGCAAAAACAGGAGCGTGATGTACACGGGAACAAAGGAGATTGATTACTTTCGGTATGTATTCAAAAAAGAAAATTAGAAAACTCATCAGGTGAGCGGCATAAAAAAATTAGCGGGACAAACCATGTGGTATGGTGTTAGCACCATGGCCGGCAGACTCATCAACTACCTGCTCACCCCTTACCTTACCTATCAATTCAGTACTGCCCAATATGGGGAGATGTCGATGGTGTATGCAGTTATTCCTTTCATGAATGTGTTATTCAGCTATGGGATGGAAACAGCCTACTTCCGATTCACCAAAGACCATCCCCGGCAGGAAGTAAATAATACGGCGGCTACCTCACTGCTGCTCACGACCATTTTGCTATCAGTTATTATCCTGCTGCTGTCGGTTCCGATGGCTGCCTTATTAAAGCTCCCCGAACATCCCGAATACATTTGGCTGGCAGCAGGTATCATTGCTACCGATGCATTATGTATTGTTCCATTTGCCCAACTGCGTCAGGAGGGAAGACCGATTCGATTTGCCACGATTAAAATCGGAGGCATTCTCGTCAATATCTTTTTTGTTGTCTTTTTCCTATCCATCTGGCCCGCCTGGTTATCATCGCACCCTGACCATTTCAGTGCTTCCTGGTACAATCCAACAGCCGCCGTTTTTTACGTACTCTTGGCCAATCTGATTCAAAATTGCATCGTGCTTATCTTACTTAGCAAGGAATGGAAGGGCTTTCAATGGAAATTAGATAAAGTACTTTGGTGGAAGATGTTCAGCTATGGCTGGCCACTGATTTTTGCCGGCCTCGCAGGTATGATCAATGAAACTTTCGATCGGATCATGCTGGGCTGGTGGGCACCGGTTCAAGGAGCAGAAGCTGCCCAAACGGAAGTAGGCATTTATGCTGCTTGTTATAAACTATCTATTCTAATTACATTGGGCAGACAGGCATTTAGCCTGGGAGCTGAACCCTTCTTTTTTCGCTTAGCAGAAAAAGAGGATGCTCCAAAACAGTATGCCCGTGTGATGAAATTCTTTGTGATTACGCTTTGCCTGATGTACCTGGTGGTGATGTTGTACCTCGACTACTGGAAATACTTTATTCAAAACCCGGAAATGTGGGTAGGATTAAAAGTGGTGCCCCTGTTATTAGTGGCGAATATTTTTCTCGGCATGTATTATAACCTCAGTGTTTGGTATAAACTGGCCGACAAAACCAGTGCAGGTGCGTGGATAACCTTTGCAGGTGCCCTGATAACCTTGGTGATCAATTATTGGGGAATACCCCTCTATAGTTATATGGCTTGTGCATGGGCAACGCTGGCCTGTTATGGAAGTATGATGATCATCAGTTATTTCTGGGGACAAAAAGTGTACCCCATACCCTATCAGGTGATGCGACTGCTGGGCTATGTAGCGTTGGCGGTATTACTCGGTCAACTTTATCATTGGATGATGCAGGGGATAGAAATCAGTCGTTGGATCAGTTTCATCGCTTCCTCTGTGCTCATGATAATTTTCATAGGTGTTGTACTCTTAGCAGAGCGGCAAGCATTTCGGAGCATTCCTTTACTAAATAAATGGTTCAAAATATAATGGCGGAAGATCTACACATCACAATGGGTTCCAAGCAAGAACAATATGAAGCATTGCTGCCGCAGATAGAAGCGTTGATCAGCGGGGAACCGGATCTGATTGCGAATCTGGCGAATGTTGCAGCAGCGTTGTTCCAACAGTTCAAATTTTTGTGGGTAGGTTTTTATCTTGTCAAAGGAGAAGAGTTGGTATTGGGTCCATTTCAAGGTCCCATTGCCTGCACCCGCATTCGAAAAGGTAAAGGTGTATGTGGAACCAGCTGGGAGCGGGCAGAAACATTGGTTGTTCCCGATGTAGAAAAATTTCCCGGACATATTGCTTGCAGTAGTTTATCGCGGTCAGAGATTGTAGTCCCGTTACTGCAGGGTGAAACTGTATGGGGTGTATTAGATGTAGACAGCGAAGCATTGGATCAATTTGATGCGATGGATAAAGTATATCTGGAGCGAATTACACAACTCATTTCTCCCGACAACAACTGATGCGCAGGCATTCAGTTAGGCCTGAGAAAAGTCATTTCCGTTTTTTTCGTTACCTTTGCATATTCATATAAGCTCTCTACAGGCTGATCACACTTCCGTGACAAAGTTTTTTCAGATCATTTACGGGTAGGTTATATAACAGTTGACACGATGTTAGCTGTTACTCATTTTATATTATTAATAATGTCATTCAATTCATTACACATCATCCCTGCGATTCTGGAAGCATTGGAGCAGGAAGGTTATCATCAGCCCACACCCATTCAGGCACAGGCCATTCCGCCTGCACTGCAGGGCAGGGATGTGTTGGGCTGTGCCCAAACAGGTACAGGCAAGACAGCTGCATTTTCTATTCCTATTTTACAGATTTTACAACTGCAACAAACTTCAACACCCGCCAAAAAAGGCATCAAAGCATTGGTGGTGACCCCCACGCGTGAACTGGCGATTCAAATCAATGAAAGCCTGGCTGCCTATGGCAGAAATATCCCCTTACGACATGAAGTTATTTTCGGTGGTGTTTCACAGGTGCCACAGACGCGCGCCTTACAAAGAGGTATTGATATCCTCGTTGCTACACCCGGACGATTACTTGACCTGATGCAACAAGGCTTCATTTCACTACAATCAGTACAACTGCTGGTGTTGGATGAAGCAGACCGCATGCTGGATATGGGATTCATCCACGATGTAAAAAAGATTCTCGCTAAGTTGCCGGCAAAAAAACAGACCCTGTTTTTTTCAGCTACCATGCCACCGGAGATTGCCTCACTGGCATCATCGCTTTTGCATGAGCCGGTTCGGGTAGAAGTTACCCCGGTATCTTCCACGGCTGCCACCATCGGACAACAATTGTACCATGTAAACCGGGAGAATAAGAAACGCCTGCTGGCCCATTTATTAAAAGACGATGAAATTAAAACGGCGCTGGTATTCACCCGCACCAAACATGGAGCGGATAAAGTAGTAAAAGACCTGGTGCGTGATGGTTTTTCTGCAGAAGCGATTCATGGAAATAAATCACAAAATGCACGCCAGCGTGCGCTCAGCAATTTCAAAAACGGTACTACCCGTGTGCTGGTAGCAACAGATATTGCAGCCAGGGGCATTGATGTGGAATTGTTATCGCATGTTATCAACTTTGAATTACCCAATGTGCCGGAGACCTATGTTCACCGTATTGGACGAACAGGTAGAGCTGGTGCCAGTGGAGTCGCCATATCTTTCTGTGATCAAGAAGAAAAAGAGTTTCTGCGCGATATTCAGAAGTTAACAGGTATCCAGATTCCGGTTGTTTCGGAGCATCCCTTTCCTCCGCAGGCTTTTTCAGGTACCCCCAGGCCTTCCGGAAACAGGGAAAATGAGCAACGCAATCGCGGATACCATCATCAACGTACCTTCCGACCTGCAGGCATGCGCAGCATGGAAAAAAGATAGGGTTGTTTTTAAGTCGTCTATAAAAGAAATCACTTAAAAATAGTAGTTTTGTGCCCCTGCGGATATGGCGAAATTGGCAGACGCACCAGACTTAGGATCTGGCGCCGCGAGGCGTGTAGGTTCGACTCCTATTATCCGCACAAAGGCAAGCGTGAGTGTGAATCACACTCACGCTTGCCTTCCCTCCACACTCCCTCTCAAACTCACTCTGTCCTTCCTTCCCACACTCCCTCTCAAACTCACACTGTTCTTCCCTCCTCCTCCAAGTATTCAGCCTTTGGCGGAGAGTTGGGGGCTTGAATATGAAATTTTCTTCTCCGAAAAGTATTCCTTACCAATTGCCAAAAACAAAAA
>JBEIUM010000337.1:0-1790 GCA_040374385.1 Sediminibacterium sp.
TGATGCAGCATATCATCGATACAGAACGAATTTTTGTCTATCGTTTACTATGCATCCTGCGCAATGAAAAAAAAACGCTCCTCCCCTTTGATGAGAATGCCTTTGCGCTGGCAGCAAAAACGGATGCGGTTAGCTGGGAGCAAACGATGGCAGAATGGCAGAGTTCCAGAGAAGCAACTAGCATTATGCTACAGGGCATTCCTGAAACTGGTTGGGATAAAATCGGACAGGTGGGCGACTACCGCATTTCGGCAAGAGCCATTGGCCTACTTTTAACAGGGCATCAACTTCACCACCGGCATATTTTAATAGCGAGGTATGGGTGCTGAAGTGTCGTAGCGCAGCATCAGTGTGCCCGTTTCCTCCGTCAGTAGCTTTCGCAAGAGGGTATCTTGTAACACTTCCCGATAATCCATCTTTTTTCCGTTCACCCGCATGGTGCCATTGACCAATCTAACGCCGTGACTATAATCCACGTACCAATTGACATGTCCGGCATAGAGGGGTTGAATAGCTTTGCCATTGAGTCGATGCCAACCATAAATAGCTTCCCTATTGGGTCGCACATGATTGATCACAATGGGTGAAAGCACCAGGTCTTTTTTGATGCCGGCTATCAGTCCCCTCTGCCCCTTTCGTTGCCCTTCAATGATCAAATGATGCTGAAACATGGTTACGGGTGAATCGCGAAAAGCATACATAGGAACCGGTTCTAATTTCACTTTTGCTGCAGCATAAATTTCATCGACCATTTTTCGGGTGGGCAGAAAACAATGCCAGGCATCTGCTATGCGCTGGGCAGCCATGGGTGTTAAGGGAACCCTACACCAATCGGCATCCGTACCAAGGCTCAAGTAATCGGAAGTTACCTGATAGGATGCTTTTATGTGCTTACCCTGTTGATCGGTTATTGAAGTATGAATGGTCACCCAATGTTTCATGTGCCGGGGGAAATTCCCCTTCAGTAGTTCCGAAGTAGCCATGGAATCTCGAACGGCCAGCGGTAAAACATTAGCACGACTAAAGAAGGCTGTACCTGTCATCCGATCAGTTGATGCCTGATAATCGGGCATTTCTGCCGGACTATGCAGTCTGGCACAACTGATGGTGCAGGCAAGCAAGGAGAGAAGATAAAATCGACTTCGCCGCATAGATTGATTTGACAGTAAGTTAAATTCTTTCCTTGAAAAACCCAGTAACTTAGTAGTATGACAAGAATCGGTCTGCTGTCGGACACACATGGCTTTCTGGATGAGGCGGTTCTGCGCCATTTTGTATCGGTTGATGAAATCTGGCATGCAGGAGATGTAGGAATCCCTGAAATACTCGACCGGTTAGCGGCCATCAAACCCATCAGGGGTGTATATGGCAATATTGATGGGCCCTCCGTGCGGGCTCGTTTTCCCGAAGCAAATTGCTTCTACTGTGAGGAAGTGAAGGTGGGTATGCTACACATTGCGGGTTATCCGTCTCGTTATAATACAAATGCGAAGTCCCTGATTCGCAGGGAAAAGCCACAGCTATTCATAGCAGGACATTCGCATATTTTAAAGATCATGTATGATCGGGAACTGGAGCATTTACACATCAATCCGGGCGCTGCTGGTCAGCAGGGCTGGCACCAGGAAAAAACCCTTGTACGTTTTACCATTGAAGGCAAAGATATCCGTGATTGAGAATTTATAGAATTGGGTAAGCGATGAAATCAATGACCGCCCGGTAACAAATGTCTTCCAATGATCTCACCACGGATAGGCCAGGGAATACTCACCCGAATCACAATCAATGCA
>JBEIUM010000117.1:0-7619 GCA_040374385.1 Sediminibacterium sp.
CAGTTGGGACAGAAATGGCCCAACCGCATCGGTCCGGCAGGAATGGCTTTAGATGATGAGCGAAAACTTTTGTATGTGGTGACCCGCGACGATCAACAATTATATATAGTAGATCTTACTACCCGCCAGGTAGCAGCGAAGTATGCGCTGGGAGGGGAAGCATATACCTGTATGCTCTCACCCGATAAAACGGAGCTCTATATCAGCTGTTGGGGTTGCGATCGGATCTATGTGTTTCAAACGGCTACTAAAAATATCGTAGCTGAAATTCCCGTAGGGGATAACCCGAATGAGTTACTGTTAAGTCAGAAGGGCGATCGCTTGCTGGTTGCCAATGCCAATGATAATAGTGTTTCCATCATTGATACAAAGGGCCGTCGGGTGGTGGAAACATTGCAGACCAGTTTGTATCCCGAGGCACCCAGTGGTTCTACTACCAATGGCATGGCATTCAGCCGCGATGAGAAAACCCTGTACATCGCCAATGCAGACAATAACTGTTTGGCCGTATTTGATGTCAGCAAGAAAGGTCAAAGCAAGGGAAAGGGTTTTATACCTGTGGGTTGGTATCCTACTAAAGTGGCTGTGATCAAGAAGAAAATTTTTGTGACCAACGGCAAGGGATTTAATTCCCTCGCCAATCCCTATGGTCCCAATCCATTTGGTAACAAACAAATTGTGCTGCACCATGAAGGTGATCCCAACAAGCCTACCAGTGTACAATATATTGCGGGTCTGTTCAAGGGAACCATGAGTATACTGGAAGTGCCCGATGTGAAGTCACTCGATTTATATACTGCCCAGGTTTATCGGAATACCCCATATAGCAAGGAAAAGGAATTGCTGGCTGCGGGCGAACCCGGTAATCCCATACCACAGAAAGTAGGCGAGGCGAGCCCGATCAAATATGTATTCTATATAATCAAAGAAAATAGAACCTATGACCAGGTCTTGGGCGATATGAAAGAAGGGAATGGTGATTCTTCATTGGTTCTGTTCGGAGAAAAAATCACGCCCAACCAACATGCCCTCGCACGTGAGTTTGTGTTGCTGGATAATTTTTATGTAGATGGCGAAGTGAGCATGGATGGTCATAACTGGACCATGGGTGCGTATGCTACCGATTTTCTGGAGAAGAATTGGGTAAATAGTTATGGAGGCCGAGGCGGAAGTTATGATGGTGAGGGCAATCGGGCCGTTGCAAATAACAAGGGAGGCTTTTTATGGGATCATTGTAAAAAAGCGGGGGTTACTTATCGGACTTATGGTGAGTTTGCAAATAAAAATCGGCCCACCATCCCTTCCCTGGAAGGTCATATCTGTCCCTACTTCCGGGATTATGATAATTCTTTTCCCGACACTGCGCGCTTTTATCAATGGAAGCAGGAGTTTGATTCCTTACTCGCTGCCGGCGCAGTTCCCCGATTCAATAGTGTTCGTTTTGGCAATGATCATACGGAGGGGTTGAAGAAAGGAAGACCCACCCCCTATGCACACGTTGCCGATAATGATCTGGCAGTCGGACTCTTTGTAGAGCACCTGAGCAAGAGCAGCATCTGGAAAGAGACGGCGATTTTCATCATTGAAGATGATGCGCAAAATGGTGCTGACCATGTCGATGCCCATCGTAGTACGGCCTATCTGGCCGGCGGGTTTGTTAAACGTAATTTCGTTGACCACACGCCCTATACTACCTCTTCTATGTTACGTACCATGGAGCTGATACTGGGTATTCCACCCATGACACAATATGATGCAGCTGCCACGCCTATGTGGCGTTGTTTTACTCCTGCAGCAAATACGGCTTCATTTGTTTGTCGTCCCTCCAATATTGATCTGAAGGAAGTGAATACAGCCATGAACGAGTGGCAAAGACTTTCGGAGAAAATGAATTTTGCTAAAGAAGATGATATCCCCGATCTGGAATTTAATCGGGTACTCTGGCACGGATTAAAAGGATCAGATGTTCCCTTCCCCGGACCCCGCAGGGCAGCATTTTATCGTCCGGTGAAAAAGTTAGATAAGGACGGCGATTAATTATTATCTGCCTGAAACGATGATGATGCGTGTCGCTTCGCGGAAGCTATTTTCATCGTCTCTTACCAGCACCAGATAAATACCGGATGCAGGTTTTTGCCCTTTGTAATTTCTGCCATCCCAGGTAGCTTGTCCCCCCTGTGAACGTGTCTGGTAAACCAGGGTGCCATTCAACTCCGTAATTTTTACAATGCTATTTTCTTTCAGTCCGCGAATGGCAATGGTACCCTGGTAGTCAGGAGGAACGGGATTAGGGAAAACCAGTATTTTATCTCCTTCTTGTCTGGGCTCGGTAGCTGTACCCCGATAGCTGCAGATACCCAGGTCAGTTAAAATAAATACTTCTCCCGTTACGGGATGAATGCCAATTTGTAAAACATTGTTCGAGAGTAATGGACTATTCACAGCAGTGAAACGTTGCAGTACTTCTTCTCCGCTTTCCGAAAGCAGCCACAACCCATTTTTTGTTCCTACCCATTTTCTGTTGGCGCCGTCTATCGCCAAGCATTGTACAGATTCATCCCGCAATAAAAAACCGGCAAAATTGCCTTGCTTAACAATGGGACGAAATGCATCACATCCGGCGGCATTAAAAACTTCTCCCGGACAACGAATGATACCAATGCCCTGGTCTGTTCCGATCCAGATGGTTCCGGTGCGGTCTTTCGCTATTGACAGCACGTTATTGGAGGGTAGATTACCCTTGCCGGTACCGGTCTCGTATTTTTTCCAGCGATCATCATTCAATACATCGGGATCTCCCGGCCGATAACAAATAAGTCCATTGTTTTTGGGTGCCACCACCCATACCTGTTCATTATCATCACAAAGCAGTGGTCCTGCTGCCAGTTCGGTCAATACAAAGGGTATGCTGAAGGCCTGCCATTTGCCATCCGTCTTTCTTACGTGTAAGTTGGAGGGGGCGCCATAATTGCTCACCCATAATCTATTATTCGCATCAAAAGCCAATCCGCCCACCCGGAAACTACCCGGATCACCTGCAGCGGCCTGCAGCGTGCTATTTCCTTTCTTATATATCACCGGCGCGCCGCTGTTTTTGAAGTGAACCAATCCGCCACCATAACTGCCAGCCCACACCGATTGATCTGCCGGGTCTATCGCTACGGCAATGAAGTCCAGTACCGAATCAAGCGAGGGTGTGTTAAAGAAACTGCGCGATGACCATTCGCCATTGAAAAAATAAACACCATTACGGTTATACAAATAATTCCAGGTTTCGTTTATGCTGCCGGCAGCGAGTACCATGCGTTCAGCACTACCTGCAATAGCACCGGTAGCTGGTCCGGGAGGACCATTGGGAATGAAACGTTCGACAGCAGGACTATGAGACGAGAGTCCACCAAACTGATCAGCTACCCATAAGGTATTTCCCTCCAGCCAGGCAGATCTCGGTAAAGAGATGATACCTGCAGCCGTCGTCGTTTTTTCTATTTGTCCGTTGGTGTTGAGCTGTATCACGCGGGCACTGCCATTGGCATTGCGCTGTGAGATCAGTAATCGGTTTGCAGCACTGTTGATGCCGGTGATCTGCCAGTTATTGTCTCTATATAATAGTTGCCAGCTGGTTCCCGATTGTATCAGTAAGCTGTCATTCTTTTGAACGACCAGTTGATTATTCACCGTGAGTACCCCATTGATAGCACCGTTCGATAATCCGTTGCTGCCGCTTACCAGTTGCCAGGAGGCAAAGTTGGAAGGATTAGGGGCACTTACCGCATGCTGCAATAAACCATCGTCTGTTGCTGCATAAAAAGTATTATTTAGTCTTGTGAATCCATTCACGCGGGTTTGATTACCGCCACTGCCGATTACCCAGGTATCTTTGATCTCATATTTTGATAAGTTGACAACAATTATACCCAGTCCGGTACTCAAATAACCCAGTCCGTTGTCACAAAAAATATGGTTGATTGTTTTATTCCCCGGGAAATTGCTGCGTTGAATGTCACCTAAATTTTTTATGGTGCCCTTTGTGTTCAGTATATCCAGATTACTGTTGTTGTAGGCGATCAATAACTGAGCGGTGGTTCCATCCCAGCCGATGGCAGCTACACCTATGTCATTAAGGCCAGATGCTTTGCTGTAACTTGAAATTTCTTTATCGGTATCGATGGCAAAAACATGGGTAGCTGTGGCGATATATAGCCGGTCGCCTTTTATCACTTGTCGGGTATCAGAGAAGTTCAGGTGATCACGCCATTGTCCGATGGGCGGCAGTGTAGACTGCGCAAAAGCCGATAAGCTAACTGACAGGCAGGTCAGCCAGCTGCACATGATTCTATTGATTCGCAGTCCATGCATGAATAAAATTACAAAGTAAAAGGCGGTTAAACGGTTTTCACTTTAAGAATCGATGGTGCGTTTTACTGCCTGTCGGTTGATCAGCCACATAGCCGCCAATAAGAGCAAGGCGGTTAATAGGGTAAGGGGAGATACCAACGGCGAAATGTTTACGGTGCGTTTGGCCAGCCAAATCTGCAGTCCCCACTGCAAGGCAGCTACCAGCACCAATGCAATGACAACCATTACCGCCTGTGGCGGGAAGAACTTTTTCAGTAGGAAAGCCGATAGTTGTCGGGGTGCGGCGCCCAACTGTAGCAGCAGGCGTATCTCATCACGACGGCCTGTGACATTGAGCTGAATGAAAAGAGATAAGACCAGCAGAGCAAAGACTAGTAGAAGTAAGCCGGAAATACCGGTGATGCCGGCAATCCAATTCACTATTTGTCGGTATTGACTGAAGCGCGTTTTTTCCTTGTCGGTTTGAAGTTGATTTTTTTGCAAAAACTGATGGAGTATCGGTGAGGAAGCATCGCCTGTTTTTATGATCACGCGGGAAGGCTTCCGCGATTCGCCCGTTGCAAAGCGACGATTGGCCCACTGCATAAATGATGCCGGTACAATCAGCGATTGTATGCGATCACTCAGTCCAACCACCTTACCTTTTAAATACATGGTTTGTCCCTGGCCGGTGATGCCGATATTGAATTGAAGCATTTGAATGATTTCCGGACTTAACTGCGGCAGTTGTTGACCAAGGGCAAACTGAAAGTTATAGAGATCGAGGTACAGCGAGGGTACAATGACAGGCACAAAGGGATCACCTTCTTTCCATTCCCAGTTAGCCGGAAGGGCATCGATAAAATCTGTGGGCACTGATTCGAAGGAGGCTTCGGTTTGAAAAGGAAACTGACTGCTGTTGATGCTCAATGTTGCCTTGAAGTAGGCAGGCTGAACAATACCTACTGAGGTTACTTCAGGCAGTTTTTTTAGTTCTTCTATTTCCTCTTCCGCTAATGTTGGTTTGTTCAGGTTATCATTGTTGAGCTGTCGATTAACAACCAGGTATTGTGTTCCCGCTTCGCGGGAAGTTTTGCTCTCCAGCAGTTGGGAAAAATTACTTTGTATCTGAACGGCCAGTAGCAATAAGATGGCAGCGATCAGTAAGCCGAGTGTACCTATACGTGCGCGCCAGCTGCCGCTGCTGTTTCGAAGAAGTTTATGCATCAGTTGCGATAGTTCGCTTACCATAGGGATTAAAGTTGAAACTGATGGTGATAAGGAAAATAGTTGTCGGGTTCCAGGTCTAGTAAAATGATGCCGGCATTTTGCTCTTTGGCAACTGTGTTGATCAGTGCTATGGCCTTATCTCGATTGATGTTATCCAGGTGGCTAAAGGGTTCATCCAGTATCAGCCACTGAAAGGGCTGCACCATGGCTCTGAGTATAGCACCCCGTTGCTGCTCCCCATAGCTGCAGGTGGCGGCAGGGGTGTCTAATAGTGTTTCAATCCCCAGTTGCGTTGCCATGTCTTCTAGGTTGTTTTCACGGATCGGATTCCGGGGTAAAAACTTTTTTAATTCGGTGTTTTCACGGATAGAAAGTTGCGGAAATAAACGGAGATCTTGAAAAACGACTGATATAACTTCACTCCTCAATGCGGCCAGATCTTCGAGGTTGCAGGTCAACGGATTGTAAGTGCCGATTTGAATACTTCCGGCATAGTCCTGACGAAGTCCACAGAGAAAATGTACCAGGGTTGTTTTACCTCTTCCACTGCGGGCTGTAATTTTTATGTATTGTCCGGCCCTGAGCGTAACATCCTTTCCCCAGATATCCGATGCCGCTGCCATTGGTTTATCCTGCAGTGGTCGGGGCATTAGGTGTTGCAAACGGATATCCATCGTTTACTTTCTTTCTTTACTATCCTCCAAGTCGGTGACAGATACTTCGAACAAGGGGTGAAGTAAATCGAATTCTTTTGATAGCGCTGCTAGCATTTTGGTGAGGGATACTAAACTATTGGTTTTTGTGTCCTGCATTGTAATTTCCAGGTTACTATGAGCAGCTTTACCATCAAAATTGTCACTGACAACAGTCATTTCCTTCAAGGTGGAAGCGATGATGTCGGAGGCACGATGATACGAATAGCTTTCATCGGCAGGTGTGAGCCCCCTGACGGTCGATGCTATATTCATGTACAATAGGGCAGCAGCAGATTTGTATGACTGGAAGGGGCTACCTGTCAGGAATGTATTTTTCTTTCCCGCTGCAGCCAGGTATTCGGCATAGACGGTAGAGTCGCTGGCGATGAATAAATTGTTTTCATCACCCATAACGAACATGGGCAGACTGTAATCGGGTGCAGATTGATAAACTTTACCTCGTTTGACCAGCCAGCCATTTTTAACAGCTGTTTCCATCAGTTTTTGATAACTGGCTTTTTCCCCCACGGGCAATCGTACGAACAATTTACCTGCGGGCATACCGCGTTGCAGTGATAATTCATCTTTTCGCTTCATCGGATCAGGTTCCTGCATCTTGATATCTGAAGCTACTACAGCTAATTCTCCTTTGAAGGCTTTCAATATTTCATCGAGGGTTAAACCGCTTTTGCTTAAATAATTATCTGCAAATGATTTGAGTTCAAGTTGCTGCAGAAAGCCTCCGATAAGCGCCGGTTGAAAAGAAGCCAGGGCCAGCATGTTGATCTCGCCTTGCGGGTAATCATTTACCAATGACCAGTTGACGACCGGTCCGGCATACTGCCGAAACAGACTACCCAGTAAGGGGTTTACATAATTGGTCGATTGTATGCGCATTTTTCCCGCCTCAAAATGCAGGGTTGCCGCCGTATAATTGTCTTTTAACAACTCCTCCAGTTTGGGTAAGTTGAGCGGACTGTTTTTTAAAGTTGCGATGGAACTATTGCTGGAGGTAAACAAATAGCCGTCGGCTTTTTCTTTGAACATTTCTGTGAAGGGCTCAACCGATGCCATGGATTTGTCGAGTGCCTGGTTGAAAAATTGTGCTACTTCAGCTTTGCTTTCATTTTCGATATTGGGTTTTGCCGGCATTTTAAAGATCATCTCCAGGGTATCGTACACAGGTTTTGGCTCATGAAAATAAAATGTGACCATCCCGATTTCATCGTTCCAGCTTACTCTGGCGTTTTGCATCGTAGAAAAAAATGTTTTAAAGGATTTTTCCTCCTGCACATTAAATTCTTTCATTAGACTCAACGTCGTAGAATCGCTCACCATTTTTTCGCCCTCATTCGG
>JBEIUM010000197.1:0-5165 GCA_040374385.1 Sediminibacterium sp.
ATCATCGGTATCCAAACCTGATTTCGCACCCTTAATCCGTCTCTTTGTAATTCATATTTCAAAGCAGCTTCATAGACACTTTCCAGCAAGACAGGGCCTAGTGCGGTGTGCACCCGAAATGCGGCACCTCTGATCAGATAAGTAATTTCATTTGCTTCCATGAGATTTATTAGTTTTCTGTGTAAAATCTGCGCAAAACATCTGCGTGACATCTGCGCGAAAAACCATTTACCCGGCCCACCCGTCTCTATCCAGACTCCGGTAATGAATCGCCTCCGCCAAATCCTCGATCCGGATATCTTTGCTGCCGGCCAGATCAGCGGCTGTGCGTGCCACCTTCAATATCCGGTCGTATGCGCGCGCGGAAAGTTGCAAGCGCTCCATGGCGGTTTTCAGTAGCGTTAGTCCGGACGAATCGAGCCGGCAAACCTCGCGCACCATGCGGCCGGGCATCTGTGCGTTGCAATACACTTCGGACATATCTTTAAACCGTTCGGCCTGTATTTCCCGCGCCTGGAGCACGCGTGCGCGGATGTCGGCACTGTTGAGCTTGGGTCGCTCGGTACCGGTGAGCTCGTCGTAACTCACAGGAGTTACCTCCACGTGCAGGTCAATGCGGTCGAGCAGCGGACCGCTGATTTTGGATACGTAGCGTTTCACCACGCCCGGACCGCATACGCAATCTTTGTCGGGGTGATTGTGGAAGCCGCACGGACAGGGTTGCGTTGCATAGTTGTCAAATCCAATTAAAGGGTAAAAAACCGGAAAATCCAGCGTATCCTACTGAAATGAACACTTTAGGAGATCATTTGAGAAAGGTTCGCTTGAATCGAGGTTTATCTCAACACGATGTAGCAAAGATTCTGGAAGTTACAACTGATACCGTTACCTATTGGGAGAACAATCGAAACCAACCGACTGCTAAGTTTGCTAAAGCCATCATCGAATTTCTTCGGTATATCCCTTTCTCCCTCGATGGTTGTTCCATCGGGAAGCAGTTGTACTACGCCAGGCTTGTCACTGGGAAAACTCAACAGGAGGTTGCCAAACTGATAGGCTGTGATGAATCAAATTTGAGGTCTATCGAATTGGGCAGAAGGAAACCTGGAGTGGATACGACGAGGAAAATTGAAGAATATGTCAGGGTGGCTTTGGATACTTTGCCAAATGAGAAAAGAGAATTGACCAATTTAATACCGCCAATCCCAAGTGTTCCGTCGCCTTTGCCAGCATCGGCGGCCTGTTATCACTATGCTTTCTGACCTCATTCGAAATGATAAAAATTCAAGCCAATAAAAATTTTGTAAAATGCCAATATGCAGATTGGGGGGGCAAATATTTTTATTTTTTCAAAATTTTATATCTAATATTTTGAATTAACAAAAAAACAGTCAAATAAATTTGCTGTTTATAATAAACAAACTACTTTCACTGGCATAATCCGGCAAATTTCACGCATTCAAATTACAGTTCCCAAATGATTTTAAGTACCTAACACGCATCCCCCCGTTCGCAAACCGAACCTTCCTTACTGTTTTTAACGTCATTAGTTTTCGGGTGTTTGTCCGAAAGAGAGTCCTCATTTTAAGAAAAAGAGGCAGCGGTGGACGCCGCCGCCTCCGAACCGAACCCCGAAAGCCCCCGGTTCTCATCCTGAAATGGCCGGGTAAAACAATCAGAGTAGGGATCACTATAAGTCTACAAAAGTATGAAACACTTCCGTTTTTACCGAAGCAAAAAGTCTGAAACTCGCTTCGAAAGTCATGGAGGTCCCATTTACCAGAGAAGAAAAATGTTTCTCTTGCTCATGGTGAACCTTATGATCGTTTCTCAGGGCGCAACCCAGTTGCCCTGCCTTGGCGTAGCTACTGAATGTTCCGGCTCCACCGATCCTGCAGTATGGGCAACTTACAAATGTATCCAGGGGCCAGCCAATTTCTCCGATTTGGCAAGCCCAGGACAGTCATTATTATTGCCTCAGTCACAAGCGGCTACCACAGCACAAAGAATTATCGTTAAAGGCCTGATAAAAGACGACATCTCAACGGCCACCGGGGGTTATACTTTTGCGGCAGGCTCAGAAATCATTTTTGCAGATGAATCCAGCGGCATTGAGGTGAATACAGGATGCAAACTCACCCTTGACAATACAATTTTGAAGGGTTGCGAACGCATGTGGAAAAGCGTTTATGTAAAGATTGGGGCCACTTTTATTGCCCAAAACGGGTCCAGCTTTACCGATGGAAGGGATGCTATTTTCGTGGCGCATAATTCCACCATATCCATTACGAATTGTTACTTCCAGAACAATCTTACTTCCATTAGCGTGGGAACAACTTTGCCGACAGGCCAAAAGGCTCCGGTACAATATACTGCCGGAGGAGGTATTTGGGGCAATGTGATAATTGGAGGTGATCTTAAACCACCCCTTGATTTTAAATTTTCTACTCGGGGTATTAATCTTTTGAGTCTCTCAAATATTCAGATAGGCAATGCCAGCCAGGCTCAAAATGACATTTCAAATATCAATGACTATATAGGCGATGTGGACAATGACCCTGCGCTTGCAGGTTTGTATGTCAATAATTCGGATGTCACCGTCGTCAACAGCCATTTTTCGAACAATGGTTTCGATTTGTTTGCAAATCCGTTAACTGAGCGAATGAGAGATGCGTCTCTTTCCGCTGAAAACCGCTCGAAAATCACACTTATCGGCCTAGGAATGGGATCGGAAATTATTGAAGATAGCCATGTTGGCGGGTATTTTACCAACTCGGATGGCGATGTTTCTCAAGCAAAGCTTCTTAATAATGAATATGATATAGTGCATGAGGCGCGCTCATCTATGAAATCGGCAGGCAGCCTTAAAGTCAACAATTGTAAATTCGAGGGTTTTAACAGATATGGTGTTTGGTTGAAATCAGGTGGTATTGTACCGTTAGCAGTGTTTGAAGTGAAAAATAGTATTTTCGATGATACTCGCACCATACCAAGATCCCGGGTGATGTTGCATGTGCAACCTGGCGCCCAAACTGATGGTACCAATTACAAAATTACAGATAACAAATTCTTTTTTCGAGCTCGTGCAGGATCAGAAAATTTTGTTGGAATTTGCATTTCCCTATTCAACCTAAATAAAGGATATGCTGCCCAAAATGAGTTCTACGATGAAGGGGTGATTGCCCCTAAAAGGGTTTTTTATGCTGCAACTATGGATGGGTGTATCGGGTTTCACTGGGACAACAACGATTTTTTCGGCTCCGGATCCGGTATAGGAATAGACTTGTTGGATCCTAGCCCCTCATACGATCCGGAAATTGGAATGATTATTTCAAATTCACCGCTTTGTAAATATACCTGCAACAATTTTAATAACCTGCAGGTTGGGATGGATTTTTTTGAAAACAGCGATGGCTCTACGTTAGGGTACAACAACTTTAATGGGCATCTGGATTATGCGGTTCACCTGGCACAGGAAGACTTAACAGGAATTTTGCCAGTCATCGGCAGGCAGGACAGGCGAAGCAACACTTGGTCCACTAGCGGAGCGCTTTTTGATTATCCGGGATATAACCCCAATAACGCTCAGCATAAAAACAATGTCCAAAGGTCACTTTTCTCCATCCAGGCAATAAATGAAAACTCAGCCTTTTGGGCAAACCCAAGGGAGGTAGATATAATTGACGATGCCATCGATCATATCTGGTTTCAATACAAACCGTTTTTGCCATCGGAGCCTTATCCTATTTATCCGTGCGAGCTGCCGACCTATCCTCCCTACGACCCCGGGCCGCTGGATAATATGGACATGACCATCATCAACGGAACCTTCCAGCCCTGGCGTGGGTATGTAGCCGACACCTGGGAAACCTCCTTCTACCTGTACAAACGCGCGACGGAAAATCCAGGTCTGATTACTGCCGGTAGTGCCGAGGCCAGTTGGTATGCCTCACAGTACAATGGGAACCTCGGAAAATTTTCGCGCGTATTTGAGGGTTTTGTTTCGCTTTCAGGGGAATCGTCCGCTACAACTGGTTCACAATTAATGACAGACCTTAATGCAATTAGCACAACCACCATTTATGAGCAAAATCTCAAGACCTGGCTTGGCATTGCGTTAGACCAATACATAAACAATGCAGAGATTCTCTCTCCTCAACAAGTGTCAGACTTGACTGCAATTGCCGATCAATGTCGGGGCGAAGGGGGCCTTGGAGTGGTTTTTGCACGCCTGGCATTAGGTCAACCCAGCACCAGGTCGGGTGATTGCCCGGAAATAGAGGAACGGAACGTGCAGGCTTCCGAACTGATATTTGAAAGCCATATTTTCCCCAACCCGGTCAGCGGGGCGTTCAGCATACAGGTAAGCCATGCCATTCAAGATGGCCACGCTCGATTGTTGGATACTGATGGTCGGACTGTAGGGAACTGGAGATTTTCCGGCACCCAATTTACGGTCAATCCTGAACCCATGGCCTCGGGCGTTTATTTACTGGAAATATCAAACCAGGGTAAGATTTTGAGCCGAAACAAGATTGTGTTCATTCATTAAGATTCACAAACCTGTGTCGGTGGCATGAGCCGCCGACACAGGTCAATTCAAAACCATGCGACATCTATCCATAATTTTTCTTCTGAATTTTATCTGCCTTACCGTTCAAGCTCAGATGCACGATAATAACTGGATTTCGGTTACACCTTCGGTGCGGGCAACACCGATGGCACTCTGCTGCATTTCGAGAATGGATACCCTGAATTCAAACTGGAAAATGTCCAGCAGGATTATTTCTATTATTGCATCCTGTGCAGCGATTCCACAGGTAACCTGCTTTTTCATACCGACGGCAGGCAGCTGCGCAATAGACTCCATCAGGTTATGGAAGGAGGAGATGTTATTAACCCTGGCCAAATGTGGGTTGTATTTTATGATGGGTATCCAACTGTTACCGGTGGATTGGCTATACCCGCTCCGGGTTTGAAGAATTATTATTATCTGATCCATACTACCTTAAAAGACGGCGACAACTTAAATATACTTTGCCCTGAACTGCTATACAGCCTGATAGACATGAACGCAAACACCGGTCTTGGTAAAGTGATTGAAAAAAACAAAGTCATCGCAACTGGTGACCTGCCAAGCCCGGTGATTGTCAAACATGGTAACG
>JBEIUM010000235.1:0-4212 GCA_040374385.1 Sediminibacterium sp.
CCACCGGAGTTCTGAGCAGTTGCTAGAACCGGGAAGAATAAGAAAATATATAAAAGCTTTTCAACCATAAACTGATTTAACTATAGCTATTGTGTAGAGTAGATGAGCGATACCCCCCTGGAAATAACGAATTCATAGAATTTTTATTTTTCATGCATCTTCCAGCATCCTATCTGCTCCTTTGAATAAATTACACAAAATTCCAGGGAGCATTCATTCTGAATGATGCATTAGCATCTTATTTATGAAAGGAATAAAAGCCTGCTCCTTTGTTAAATCATGGTTTTGACGGTTTTCAGCCGGAAATAATTAAATTAGAAGCCAATCTGCGCTGTTATGCTCTGTTTAGGTATTGACTTTGGAACCTCTGCTGTTAAGTTGACCATTTGGGATGCAGATCGTAATCGATCTTTAGTAACTGTTCGTTATCCCGAGGAGGAAGCTCCTATTTTGTCTTTACAGGAAGGTTGGGCAGAACAGTCACCGGATGACTGGTGGAACTATTTGCTGCAGGCTCTTCGAAAAGCCCATGCTTCCGGCTTATATACGCCCGATGATATAAAAGCAATCGGTATATCTTATCAGATGCATGGACTGGTTTTGCTGAATAAGGAGGGCGAGTGCCTTCGTAATAGTATTATTTGGTGTGATAGCAGAGCCGTATCGGTTGGCGAGCAAACACAGGCTGCACTTGGGTCTGCCTACTGTGCGCAGCATTTATTGAATCTACCGGGCAATTTTACGGCATCCAAACTTGCCTGGGTTCAAAAGCATGAACCGGAATTATTCCGTCAGATACATGATGTAATGCTACCCGGCGATTATATCTCTTATCGTATGACAGGCATGGCTACTACTACACCAGCCGCATTGTCGGAAGGTATCTTTTGGGATTTTACTGCCGATCAGCTGGCTGAAAAATTATTCCAATATCATCATTGGAATCCTGCATGGATACCAAACATTCGACCGGTATTTGGAAGCCATGGCGAACTTACTCAAACGGCTGCAGCCACCCTTCAATTAAGGGCAGGAATACCGGTTACATACAAGGCAGGTGACCAAATGAACAATGCCTGGTCACTCGGTGTGCTCCGGTCAGGGGAAGTTGCTGCGTCTGCAGGCACTTCCGGTGTTATATATGCCGTGACCGATCAGATCAAGACCGATCCGCATGCCCGCATCAATGCATTTGCGCATGTCAACCACAGTTCTGCGAATATCAATTTGGGTTTACTCATGTGTATCAACGGCGCAGGCATTTTAAATAAATGGGTCAGAAGGCTTGCCGGAGGCAATTTTAGTTATGATGAAATGAATCGACTTGCTTCCTCTGTAGCTCCCGGCGCTGATGGTCTTTGCTTTTTTCCTTTTGGTAATGGAGTCGAGCGAATGCTCGAAAATAAATTAATTCAAGCTCATCTGCTGCATATTGATTTGAATCGCCACAATCAGGCGCATCTTTTCAGAGCAGCACAGGAAGGTATTGCATTTGCATTTAGATACGGCTTAGACATTCTCCATGAAATGCAGGTTGTTCCCAAAAGTATCAGGGCTGGTCGGGCTAATCTCTTTTTAAGTGATGTTTATACTGAGGCTTTCGTACAACTATCTCAAACACCGCTTGAATTGTATAACACGGATGGTAGTGTGGGGGCGGCACGCGGCGCAGCCAGGGGAATAGGCTACTTTTCTTCTGATGAAGCTGTATTTGAGCGGGACATACCACTGAAACAAATGGAGCCTGATCATCGAACTGGGCGGTGGAACGAATTGTATCAATACTGGAAGCATGAATTATTAAAACAAATCAATCAATCATAGCTAAATAATTGTGTATGCAAATCATAACAGGTGACAAAGCGTATTTTAAAGAGATTGGTTCCATTCAATATGAAGGTCGCGACAGCGACAATCCTTTGGCTTTTCGTTGGTACGATGCTGATAAGGTAGTAGCAGGGAAACCCATGCAAGACTGGTTACGTTTTGCCTGTGCTTACTGGCATAGTTTCGTAGGAAATGGCTCCGATCCTTTTGGCGAACCCACCCATCTCCATCCCTGGAATGATGCAAAAGATCCACTTGATCGGGCAAGACAAAAAATGGATGCTGCTTTTGAGTTTATGACTAAAATGCAGATACCCTTTTATTGTTTTCATGATGTTGATCTCGTTGAACATACGGATGATCTAATCGAAAATGAGCGTCGCTTAAATACAATCACTACATATGCACTTGAAAAACAAAAAGCCAGCGGTGTTCAATTATTGTGGGGTACCGCCAACCTGTTTAGTCATCGCCGCTATATGAATGGTGCCGCGACCAATCCCGACTTTGGGGTGGTAGCACATGCGGGTGCTCAGGTAAAAGCAGCACTCGATGCAACCATTCAATTAAATGGTGCCAATTATGTTTTTTGGGGTGGGAGAGAAGGCTATATGAGTTTGCTCAATACCCAGATGAAAAAAGAATTGGAACATCTTGCCCGCTTTTTACACATGTCAAAAGACTATGCCAGACAACAAGGCTTTACCGGACATTTTTTTATTGAGCCTAAGCCTTGTGAGCCATCCAAACACCAGTATGATTATGATGCAGCAACCGTGATTGGCTTCCTGCGGGAATATGATTTGCTCAATGATTTTAAGTTGAATATAGAGGTCAATCATGCAACCCTGGCAGGACATACTTTTCAGCATGAGTTACAGGTGGCAGCGGATGCCGGTATGTTGGGCAGCATAGATGCCAATCGGGGTGATTATCAAAATGGCTGGGATACCGATCAATTCCCTAATAATTTGTATGAGCTGGTAGAAGCTATGTTGGTCATTCTTCCCTCCGGCGGGTTTGCCGGTGGCGGCATCAACTTCGATGCTAAGCGACGCCGTAATTCTACCGATGTGGCTGATTTATTTCATGCCCATATTGGCGGTATGGATAGTTTTGCCAGGGCATTGCTTGTTGCAGACAAAATACTTACAGCCTCTGATTATGTTCGCATACGGCAGGAACGCTATGCAAGCTTTGAAAAAGGTTCGGGTAAATCTTTTGAAGAGGGTAAGTTAACGCTCAGTGCATTGGCCGAACTTGCCCGTCAGTCGGGTGAACCAGCGATACTCAGTGGCCGACAGGAATACCTGGAGAATCTAATCAACCGATTTATTTGAAACACCTCTGATACGTATGCATAAAAAGGCATTCATTTTTGACCTGAATGGTACCATGGTTGATGATATGAATTTTCACATCCGTGCTTGGTATGATATATTAAATTCCTTTGGTGCAGGATTGACACTCGAACAGGTAAAACTAGAGTGCTACGGCAAGAATGAAGAATTGCTGGAGCGCATTTTCCCCGGTCGTTTTTCGGCAGCAGAAATGGCGTCAATGATTGAACAAAAAGAGGCTGGTTATAGAGAAGTATTTCGACCCCATCTTCGGCTCATTCCCGGCTTGGATTCGTTTCTGCAGCAAGCGTATCTTCGGCAGATACCCATGGCAATCGGTTCGGCAGCACTGCCTGTGAACATTCAGTATGTGTTGGATGGGTTACAGATAAATCATTACTTTAATGCCATCGTAAGTGCAGTGGATGTGCAGGTGAGTAAACCTGATCCTGCAACCTTTTTATCTGCTGCAGCAAAATTGGGGGTAAATCCTTCGGACTGTATTGTTTTTGAGGACGCCCCGAAAGGAGTGGAGTCGGCCAGCAGGGCCGGCATGAAATGTGTTGTTTTAACAACCATGCACCAGGCAGATGAATTTATTCATTTACCTCATGTATTATTCGCCGCTCAGGATTATACGCATCCTTCATTAGCTGCATTATTGCTTGATTGAAAATTTTATTTGTATCCTTTTCTTACTGATAGTAGAAAGCAAAGTCGCTTTTTTGCCTTGTCAGTAAAAAACAGGGTCAGACAGTTTCCATTTCATCTTTAAGCAGTAACTTCAAATCGGACAATCTTATCTTTAAATGCTTATCATATGAAGGTGTTGCAAACGGCTGATTACATTGTTTTTCTTTTTTATTTTTTGATCGTCACCGGGTATGGTTACATGGTGTATAGAAAAAAGCGGCAGTCTACCATTGCAGCTACCCATGATTTTTTCCTGGCCGAGGGGTCTCTTACCTGGTGGGCCATCGGTGCCTCACTGATAGCTTCCAATATTTCTGCCGAACAAATGATCGGAATGAGTGGCAATGGATTC
>JBEIUM010000060.1:0-13285 GCA_040374385.1 Sediminibacterium sp.
ACAGAATACATGAAAAAAGTCATTGCAGACTCCAGGGCTCAAGCCGGCAAGGCTACTGTTTATGTCAACAAGCCCACGGTTGATACGGCGAAAAAGAAGGTGGCCGATTTCTTCCAGAACGAATTTGCTAATGAAAAGCCCGACAGCCTTGAGAATGCAGTTACGCAGCCGCTTTTGCCCGAAAAGATATCTGTACTGGGCCAATCCAAGCTTTTCGATTACCGCCTTAAGTTCAGTTCTGATTTTGTGCAGAGTGGCGTTACCAATGCTATACTCATCAACCGCTTTCAGCCTTATGCCGGTGGTGTAGGACCTGTTCAGCTGAACAATGGTGCTGACCTGAACTTTGCCTTTAAAGTAGGCGTCAGTGATTTGATGGAAGATCTGCGCTTTGTGGGCGGGTTTCGTTTTGGAACGAATTTCACCGATAAAGATGTGATGCTTTCCTTCATGAACTATCGCAAACGCATTGACTGGGGCATTACCTATTATCGCAGCAACGTCAGCAATTTCTATAATACTTTTTATAGTACGATGTTGTATACCAACCTCTATCAGTTCCATGTTTCCTATCCATTCGATGAGGTGCGCAGTTTGCGTGCCATCGTTGGTCTGCGTAGCGACAGGGGTGTGCTTCGTCCATTTAATAATTTCGTGGGTATTCCCGATCCGGCTGCGCTTCCTTTTCCGGAGACCATTTCTCGTTTCATCGTATCTCGCCTCGAATATGTTCACGACAATAGTATCAATCCCACTCAAAATATTTGGAAAGGACTTCGCTTCAAGGTGTTCATGGATATCAATATGCCCACTTTCAAAACGGCACTCAACAATGGTAAGTCTACCCTGAATTTCGGATTTGATGCACGCTATTATAAAACGATTTATCGCAACTTTATCTGGGCGGGTCGCGCTGCGGCAGATTTCTCATGGGGCGAACAGAAGATCGTTTATTACCTTGGCGGCGTAGATGGCTGGTTAGGCCCGAAATTCAATAATAATCCTCCTGCTGCCGATCAGAGCTATGCATTTCAATCGCTGGCAGTCAACATGCGTGGTTATAACCAGAATGTTGCCAATGGTAACAATGCTTTTGTCATCAACAGTGAATTCAGGTTCCCCTTATTTTCCACCTTGGTGAGCCGTCCCATCAACAACGCCTTCTTGCGCAATTTTCAGTTGATACAGTTCATTGATTTGGGTACTGCTTGGAACGGCAAGTACAATGGTATTACCCGTCCCGGCGAATACTATACCAGTCCGGGCGCAACGCCTGTAAGTGTGCGGCTTGATGCTGGTGGACTGGGCCCCTTTGCGGGAGGATATGGTTTTGGTGCCCGCAGCACACTCTTAGGATATTTCCTGAAAGTAGATGCCGGTTGGCCCATGAAAGGTATTTTCAGGGGTAAGCCCATCTGGTATTTCGCGATAGGCTTTGACTTCTGACGAAAGCAGGTTCACCGCTTTTTATTCTTTCGGCAATACCGGCTCGCGCAGCTCAACTGCCTTTGATTTCTTGCGCATCCGCATATTGAGTAATTCTACCGAGAAGGAAAATGCCATAGAGAAGTAAACATAATTTTTCAGGTTCATACCATGGGCTTGTTCCGGATTCCATCCTTCCACCAATAATACAAAGCCAATCATCACCAGGAAAGAGAGAGCCAGCATTTTCAAGGTGGGGTGTTTATGAATGAAGGAAGCAATCGTACTGCTGAACAGGAACATTACGATCATGGCAATGACAACCGCTGCAATCATGATCTCTATTCGCTTAGCTGTTCCACCTGCGGTAATGATGCTGTCGAAACTGAAGATCATATCAATCAGTATGATTTGACCCATGGCCTGTGCGAAGCCAATACCTTTTTTTGAGCCTTTTTCTGCTGATAGTTCCTCGCCTTCCAACTTATGGTGAATCTCTTTAACAGATTTATACATCAGAAATAAGCCCCCGATAAGCATAATTAAACTGGCGAGGTCGAAAGATTTATCATACAGGGTAAAAATGGGTTTACCTTTTTGCTGTAATAACCAGCTGAGACCAAAAAGCAGCGCGATTCTGGTCAACATGCCGGCAGCCATCCAAACAAAGCGGGCACGCTTTCGCATGTCTTCCCGCAGCCGGTTCATGATGATGCTCACGAAAATTACATTGTCGATGCCGAGTACTACTTCCAGTACAACGAGGATGATGAAACTGATCAGATTGTCAGTGGTAAAGAGTGCTGCCATTTATCAGGTGTGCTTGTTGAGTTGAATTGTTTTTCCAATATTTCTTACGAAAGCCGGTCCGCGATAGATAAATCCTGTCCAGATTTGAATCAGGGCAGCGCCGGCTTCCAATCGCTCCAGTGCATCTGCTGTTGTCATCATTCCACCGCTGGAGATGATAGGTAGTTCTGGTCCTGCATTGGCTTTCAGGTAGCGAAGCACCTCCAAGGCCCGTGGCCGCAAAGGCAATCCACTCAGTCCGCCTGCACCCATTTTGCTGCTCAGCGCCTGTGAGGCGGCTGAGAGGTTATTTCTTTCGATGGTGGTATTGGTGGCAACCAACCCGTTCAGGGGAACTTGTCTGGAAAGTTCCAAGATATCGTCTAACTGACCTGTGGTGAGGTCGGGAGCCATTTTGAGCAGTAATGGTTTAGGGTGTTGTTGCCCCTGGTTATATTCCTGCAAGTTGCCGGTGATTTTCAGCAGGGCTTCTTTTTCCTGCAACGCGCGCAGACCGGGGGTATTGGGTGAACTCACGTTCACCACGAAATAATCTGCTTCCTGGTGGAGGTGTCGAAAAACCTTTAAATAATCCTTCCAGGCATCTTCATTCACCGTGATCTTATTTTTACCGATGTTTCCACCGACGATCATTTTGTTTTCACCTGCTGCTGCTTCCCGGTCGTTCCAGGCACTGAGGCGGCGTTTAACTGCATCCATGCCATCATTGTTAAATCCCATCCGGTTGATCAGGGCCTCGTCGGCGGGTAAACGAAATAGTCGGGGTTTCTCATTGCCTGCCTGGGCCAGGGGAGTAACGGTTCCAATTTCCACAAAACCAAAACCCAGTGCCTTTAGTGCCGGCAGGTAGCTGGCATTTTTATCAAAGCCGGCACCCAACCCGACCGGATTTCGGAAGGGCAGGCCGCATACCATCCTGGTATCTGCAAAAGGGTACCGGAAGCAGTTGGTCAGGAGCCTTTCTCCCGGTGGGATGGCGCAGGCAGCCGAAAGCCAACGCATGGAGACATGGTGGGCCTGTTCCGGGGGCAGCGCAAACAACAAAGAGCGGAGCAGGGGATACAACATGGCACAAAGATAATCATTCCCCCCACCGTGTGATTCGAATAGTTGCATAAACAACTTTTAAAAAAAATCTCTATTTTTGAACATAAATTCTAAGGTTATGCAGGAAGCCTACATTGTCGCCGGTTATCGTTCGGCTGTAACGAAAAGCAAGAAGGGTGGATTTCGTTTTTTCCGGCCCGATGATCTTGCGGTAGATGTAATCAAAGGGTTGGTGGCATCGGTGCCCGCACTGGATACCCGTGAGGTAGATGATGTGATCGTAGGGAATGCCGTACCTGAAGCAGAGCAGGGCTTGCAGTTTGGAAGAATTATTGCTGCGCGTGCGCTGGGCGTGGAAGTTGCCGGCATTACCATCAATCGATATTGTGCCAGTGGACTCGAAAGCATTGCCATGGCGACGGCCAAAATTCGCAGTGGCATGGCTGACTGTATTATTGCCGGGGGCACAGAGAGTATGAGTTTGGTTCCCACCGCCGGCTGGAAGACCGTACCGTCTTATGCTATTGCGAGTGAGGATCCGGATTATTATTTGAGTATGGGGTTAACGGCAGAAGCTGTAGCCAAGGAATACAACATCAGCCGGGAAGATCAGGATGTGTTTGCCTACCAGTCGCACCAAAAGGCGATGAAGGCCCAGCAGGAAGGATATTTTAAGCCGGGTATCATGCCGGTGAAAGTAGAAGAGGTATATGTTAATGAAAAGGGTAAACGTGCTGTTCGCTCTTTTGTAGTAGATACCGATGAGGGTGTAAGAGCAGATACCAGCGTTGAAGCCCTGGCCAAATTAAAACCTGCGTTTGCACAGGGTGGTTCAGTGACTGCCGGTAATTCCTCACAAACCAGTGATGGTGCAGCTTTTGCTGTGATCATGAGTGAACGCATGATGAACAGGCTCGGTCTGCAACCCATTGGTCGTTTGGTCAGCTGTGTATCGGCCGGTGTGCCACCCCGCATTATGGGTATTGGTCCGGTGGCGGCTATACCCAAAGTATTGAAACAAGCGGGTATGAGCATCGACCAGATCGATCTGATGGAACTCAATGAAGCCTTTGCTGCGCAGGCGCTGGCTGTTATCAGAACCCTTGAATTAAATCCCGATATCATCAATATCAATGGTGGTGCGATTGCACTTGGACATCCGTTGGGTTGTACCGGCTGTAAACTCACCGTGCAATTATTGCATGACATGAAGCGCCTGAATAAAAAATATGGTATGGTCACTGCTTGTGTAGGCGGTGGTCAGGGCATAGCTGGCATCATTGAGAACATTGCCTGATACTTTTTTACTGAGCTGCTGAATATTGACAAAAATCATATTTCTGTTCGTCACATACGGGTACATTTGTGTAAATTAATCTTATGCAAAACATATTAGTACCCGTCGATTTTTCTGAAACCAGCTATACTGCTGCGCTCTATGCACTTCGCCTTGCCGGTGATTTGCAGTGCCGCAAAGTAATCTTATACCACGCCTACCAGGCACCACTTACCATTGATTCGCCCGTGCCGGCGGTTCAGTTGTTTGATGAGGCACAGATGAAGCGCGATAGTACCGCGGCCCTTCAAAAATTTCGCGGTCGCCTGGAGAATGATTGTCCGCCCGGCTGCTTTTTGGAAGTTTACTGCGAATATTCACTCCTGATCAATGGCGTGGATGAAGTTTGCCAACTGACCAATTGTAACCTCGTGGTGATGGGTGTAACCGGTGGTGGTGCCGTGACAGAAAAGTTGATAGGCAGTAATACGGTATCTGTTGCCCGTCATTCAACTGTTCCTGTTATCATTGTACCCCGCGATGCTACTTACCGACCGATAAAAAATATTGTCTTGTTAACCGATTATGATCATACCGATGAAAATATGCCCGTGAGTAAGATTCACTGGTTACTCGATCATACGCGCGCCAGCCTGAAAATAGTACACATTGAAAAGAATCCCTCGGTTCATCGGGAATTACAGGAAATTGTTTTGCTGAAAGATCACCAGCCTTCTTACCATGTGGTACATCATGCCAGTTTTACAGATGGCGTAACTGATTTTGTGGAGCAACATCAGTCCGATTGGGTTATTGTCATCCCCAAGGATCATGGGTTTTTCAGCAGCCTATTCGCTACCAGTCATACTACCCGATTGGCATTTCACAGCCGTATCCCACTCCTGGCCATCCATGCCTAACTTTTATTGAACGCATAACAAGTACGCATGAAAAATATATTGGTACCTGTAGACTTTTCTCCGACTGCCATCAATGCTGCCCGCTATGCGCTGGGTTGGATCAGTCAGGAGCCGGGAAGAAAAATGGTTTTATACAATGCTTCGCAGACGGTATTGTCTGCATTTCATGCCAATCCTGACCTGGAAGGATTGAATGAGGAAGATCTGCTGCCTTTGCAGGAAGAGCAGATGTATCAGCTGAAGCAGGAATTGTTGTCAGCAGCCATTGTGCCCGTCGCCATTGATACCCGGTGTGTTTATGAACTATTTCAGGATGATCTCACTGCTGTGTGTCAGCAAACCGGCACGGAATTGATCATCATGGGGATTACGGGTGGAAGTAAGTTGCGTGAAAAGTTGATTGGCAGTAATGCCTTGCAAGTAGCCCGTCATACGGCTAACCAGGTGATCATTGTTCCTCCGGGCGCCAGTTTCTCCGGTATCCGCCGGGTGATGTTGCTCACTGATTATGATCAGGTGGATGAAACCACACCCTTTGGTGCGATTCAGCAATTGCTGGAGATAACGGGAGCAAAACTAGATGTGCTGCATGTGGAAGAAAGTAAAACTTCCGCGGCCGAGCACACCCGGATACTACGCCAGGAAAATGCCGTGATGCACCATCACCTACGTGCGTATCATCCTACCTATTTTATAGCTTACAATGAATCGTTCGAGCAGGCTGTGCATGATGTTACCGATCAGCATGAAATTGATCTGATCATCGTTATTCCCAAGAAGATGGGATATTTCGATCGGTTGCTTAGTACCAGCCATACCGATGTAATGGCATTTCACAGTCATGTGCCCGTGCTGGTGGCTCATAAATGACGGAAATCAACTTAAGTATTTCCCCACGATGGGAACGCGCCGTCCCACGCCAAAGGCTTTTGGCGAGATGCGTATGATGGGACAAAATTGATTTCTTTTGTATTCATTCGTATTCACCATCTTCAATGTTCGGTCAACCAGTTGGCTGTCAAATCCCAGGGCTTTGATTTCCTCGGGTCCGTTTCTTTTTTCAATGTATTGATAGAGTATCTGATCCAGTACCGTATAATCGGGTAAGCTATCGCTGTCTTTTTGTCCCGGCCGCAGTTCTGCACTGGGGGCTTTTTCCAAAATGCGCACCGGAATGATTTCCCGCTCGCGGTTGATGTATTTCGCCAATTCGTACACTTGCAGCTTATAACAATCTCCTAAAACGCTTAGTCCGCCTGCCATGTCGCCATACAGGGTACCATAGCCTGTAGCCAGTTCGCTTTTGTTGGAAGTATTCAGCAAGATAAATCCGAACTTATTGGCAATGGCCATGAGCAAATTCCCGCGACTGCGGCTCTGCATGTTTTCCTCCGCGAGGGAGAAGGGTAAGTCGCCAAAGATCGGTTGAACCGTATCCAACAATGCACTATATACCTGATTGATGGGAACGATGTCATACGGGTTCTGAAGGTTTTTGCTCAATGCTATGGCATCTTCAACAGAATGGGCGCTGGAGTAGGGTGAGGGCATCAGGATGGCGCGTACCTGTTCATTTCCCAGTGCCTCGCAAGCCAGAGCCAGGGTGACTGCTGAGTCGATGCCACCGGATGAGCCAATGATGGCTTTGGTGAAACCCATCTTTGAGAAATAGTCCCGAATACCCATCACGAGGGCAGCATAAACCTGGTTGATGTTTAGTTCCGGTTCTAACCTTGCCGGATTCAGTTCATGGTCGGGCACATGACTGGCCGGCTCTACAATGGGTGCGTCGATTGTGCCATCATCCTTCACGATTACGGTCTGCAAGGTTTCCTTAAATAGCGGCAAGGCGGCGCATAGATTGGCGTTTGCATCGAATACGAGCGATCGGCCATCAAAAACGATTTCTGTTTGACTGCCCACTGCATTGCAATAGAGGAGGGGCAGGCGGTATTTCAGCACATTGGATTTTATCACCGCTTTTCTGTCTTCATCATGTGTGTAATCAAATGGAGACGCGCTGATGTTCAGCATGATGTCGGGCGCTTGATCCATTAGCTTATCCATCGGACAAATGGTGTAGAGCGGATTATCACCCAGGTTCCAGATGTCTTCACAGATTGTTATCGCCAACTTCTTTCCTTTAAACGGAACTACTTGCCAGGAAGCTGCCGGCTCAAAGTATCGGTACTCATCGAATACATCATAAGTTGGCAGCAGGGTCTTGTGGATGGTAGCTACCAACTCCTGATTGTACAGAAAAAAAGCAGCATTAAATAGATCCTTACCCAGCACCTGGGGGTTACGGGCGGGGCCTCCAATGAGAACGCCAATATCTTTGGATTCGACCCGGATCAGATCGACGGCATGCTCACACTGTTCAATGAAATTGTTGAATTCAACAAAATCGCGTGCCGGATAGCCGCAAATGCACATTTCACTGAACATGATCAAATCAGCACCGGCTGATTTGGCTTCCCGAATGGCATGGATGATTTTACGGGTATTCAATTCAAAGTCGCCAATGCGATAATTTTGCTGTGCCAGCACTATCTTCATACCCCAAATGTCAGCATCTTTTTGCTTTATTTGCTTTTCCGGGTAACGGAAGTTTGGATTTTTTGAAATTGCTTTAACACAGAATTGGCGCAAGCCGGTCTTTCTAACCAGGAAGGAATAATATTTTTGATCATCGTGCTATGAAAAAAACAGGTGTTCTGCCAGCGATTATTGCCCTGCTGTTTTGGTGTGGGTGTTCTACCAAGCCACCGGTACCCGATGTTTCCGGCATCCGCTTTCCCTGGGCGGTGCAGCGATTTGAGCGTGATTTATTCGCCATCGATACCCTGCAACTCGATTCCTCGCTGCAGCGGCTCACCCGTCAATATCCCGGGTTCACACAAGATTTTTTATACAACATTCTTGGAACCACACCCGACCGTGTACCGCAAGAGTTACCCCGTTTTATACAATCTTATCAAGACTGGAGCAAACAGGTGCCGGCAGACCAGTTGCTTGAGCCGCAGTTGAAGCTGGTTAAGCAGGGATGTGCTTATTTCAAATATTATTTTCCCACTTACACATTACCCAAGAAACTGATCACTTTTATTGGTCCGGTGAATGGTTTTGGCAATATCCTTACACCCGATGCTTTGGCAGTAGGCTTGCAGGTATACATGGGGAAAGACTTTCCCTGGTATCGCTCGGCAGAGGTGCAGCAACTTTATCCGCCGTATATTTCTCGTCGCTTTGAGCCCGCATATCTCCCGGTGAATTGCATGAAGAATCTCATCGATGATCTTTATCCCGATCGGGCGCAGGGTCAGCCATTGGTAGAGCAAATGGTTGAGTCGGGTAAGCGGGTTTATCTACTTCAAATGTTGCTGCCAACGGTGGCAGATACACTGATAACGGGTTATACGGCGGCACAGTTAAAAGCTTGTATTGCCAGCGAGCAGGGTATTTGGAGTTTTTTTGTGCAGAACGATCTTTTGTTCAGCAAGGAAGTATCACTGGTGCGTGACTATCTGGGCGAAGCCCCCGGCACGCCTGCATTGGGTGAGCAAGCACCGGGTAATATAGGTCAGTTTTGTGGCTGGCGGATCGTTCGGCAATGGATGAAAAAAAATGCGCAGCTTACGCCTGCACAATTACTGCGGACGCCGGCAGCCACCATCTTTCAGGAAGCGAAGTACAAGCCCTGAGTTGCAAAAAAGGAAAGCTGTTTAATTCAGTTTGAAGGGTGCTACCATTTCAAAGGGAGGAATCTTTACCGCAAAGAGTTGGTGATTGTCGGTATTCATCATCCGATACGATCCCTGCATTTTACCCATATCACTTCTGAGGTTACAGGAACTCACATACTGGTATTGTTCGCCCGGTTGTAAGAGTGGTTGAACACCAACAACGCCTTCGCCTTCCACTTCGCGTTGCTCACCATTGCTATCGAAAATATACCAATGGCGGCGCAGTAATTTTACGGGGAAGGAATTGTGATTGAAGATGGTGATCTGATAAGCAAACAGGTATTCCCCGCGCAGCGGGTCGCTGTAATCCTGTTGATAGAATGTTTCAACAGAAACCTGAATGCCGTCGGTAATTTTAGTAACCATCTGCAGTTCTATAATCTACTGTAAAGGTAGGTAATTATTTGCATTGGAAGGGCAGCATCAAACGAATATGAAAATCACCAATTTAACAAGGGTATAGCAGTTCCGTTACTTAATTTTGCCAGCAAAATTGTACCCTATGCATAAAGTTGCAGTTGCCAAAGGTGATGGCATTGGTCCGGAAATCATGGATGCCGTTCTCTCCATTTTTCAGGCTGCCGGCGTTCCCTTGGAATATGAGTCGGTAGACATGGGCAAGTGGGTTTTTGACAAGGGGTATAGCAATGGAATGACGCCGGAGGCGCAACAGAGCATTGAGTCGCTGGGAATCCTCTTCAAAGGGCCTATGGAGACCCCGAAGGGCAAGGGGGTGAAAAGTGTGAATGTTACTGCCCGCAAAACCTGGAACACCTATGCCAACAAGCGTACTTTTCAAACGCTGCATGGTGTTGATACAGTCTTCAGTAAGGCGGGTATACCGATTGATATTACGATAGTTCGCGAGAACATTGAAGATACTTATGGTGGGGTGGAGCACCTGCTTACCCATGATGTGGCATTGAGTCGTCGTTTCATTACCCGTCCGGGTAGTATGCAGGTAATTCGTTATGCCTTTGAAATGGCTCGTAAAAAGGGCGCCCGCCGTATCACTTGTGGCCACAAGGCCAATATCATGAAGCTGACGGATGGGTTGTTTCTCGATGTATTCAATGAGGTAGCCAAGGAATACCCCGATGTGAAGGCCGATGATGTAATTGTAGATGACTTATGTATGAAGCTGGTTAGCCGGCCCGATTTGTTCGATGTGATCGTGCTGACCAATTTACAGGGCGATATTGTGAGTGACTTGTGTGCCGGATTGATAGGCGGATTGGGCTTTGCGCCATCTGCGAACATTGGCGACCACATTTCTATTTTTGAGGCGGTGCATGGCACGGCACCCGATATTGCCGGGAAAAATATTGCCAATCCAACAGCCCTCTTGCTGAGCGGATTTGCTATGTTGCGGCACCTGGGATTGATGCAGGTGGCGGCTGTATTAGAAAATGCTTTACTGTACACACTGGAAAGTGGTCTGCATACCGGTGATTTTGGAAGCAAAAAAGATAAGCCGTTGAGCACAACGGAATTTACGCAGGCCATCATATCGAACATCGGTAAAATGCCCGAACATCAGCCGCGTCCCTTATTGGCCGATCAGCCCCCAACGCCTACCCATTTTAAGCTGGCTGCCAATCCGATGCTGGAAAGTGCCGAACACCTGCAGGAGAAAGTGGTGGGGGTAGATATGTTCATCGAGAGCAATTTGCAACCCAATTTAGTTGCGGAAAAATGTCAGCACCATACCGGTGGAGTGTTCAAATTGATTACGGTCAGCAACCGGGGCACCCAGGTTTGGCCCACCGGCTCTTCTTTCACCAACCTGGTCAACCAATATGGCTGTCGATTTGAGGCTGCAGCAGGTGGGGCTATCACCCAAACAGATGTGCTGGAACTGTATCGTCGCCTGATGCAGGACTTTAAAATCTGCTCTACGGAATTGTTGAATCAATGGGGTGAGAAAAAAGGCTATAGCATGGCCCAGGGTCAATAAAAGTAGCAGCAGCCCGCTTCATCATTTGCGGCGCAGGTATTTTATTACTATTTCCCGGGGTTTGCCTTCCATAGTCTGATTTTTTCAAGGGTAGAGGGGCAGTTCTTAATTTTGATGTAATTTCACGGCTCATTTAAAGCGAATAGGTACTATGGCTGAAGTGATTTTAATGCCCCGGCTGAGCGATACGATGACGGAGGGGGTAATTGCGTCCTGGCATAAGAAGATCGGGGATACGGTACAAAAAGGAGATCTCCTGGCTGAAATAGAAACCGATAAGGCAACTATGGAGCTGGAGAGCTATCAAAATGGTACCCTATTACACATTGGTACCCCCAATGGAGGAAAGTTGCAGGTAAACGACCTACTGGCGATTATTGGCCAGCAGGGTGAAGATGTTACTGCATTGGTTGCCCGCCACAGTGGTGGTGGTGCAGCTACCGAAATAAAACCAGCCCCTGCAGCGGCTCAAACAACGGCTCCGGCGCCTGCTGCTCCGGCTATTGATCCTGCCACCATGGAAGAAGTAGTTTTAATGCCCCGGCTGAGTGATACCATGACAGAAGGCGTGATTGCCTCCTGGCACAAAAAAGTGGGCGATGCTGTTAAGAAAGGCGATGTACTGGCCGATATTGAGACTGACAAGGCTACCATGGAATTGGAAAGCTATAAAGATGGTATTCTCCTGCACCAGGGTGCTGCCGCCGGTGCTACCATTCGCGTGAACGACCTGCTTTGCATCATAGGTAAAGAATCTTTAGATGTACCTGCTATTCTGGCTGCCCTGCAGACCTCAGGTGCTCCATCTGCTTCCGCGCCTCAACCTGCTGCTTCAACTGCAGCACCAGTTGCTGCACCTGCCGCTGCTAACAATACGGCGGTAGCAGAACAGGCAACCGGTGGAAGAATCTTTGCTTCCCCCCTGGCCAAAAAGATGGCTGCTGATATGGGAATCGATTTGTCAAAAATCAAGGGCTCAGGTGACAATGGAAGAATTGTACGCCAAGATATAGCCACTTATACGCCTGCATCAGCTTCTACCACTGTTACCAAAGTTGCTGCCGCGGCTACTATTGCTGCACCAGTCGTTAGTGGTCAGGAAAGCTTCGAGGAAGTACCTGTTTCACAAATGAGAAAAGTGATCGCCCGCCGACTCAGCGAAAGCTTATTTACGGCGCCTCATTTTTACTTAACCATGTCGATTGATATGGATGCAGCCGTAGCTGCTCGAACAAGACTCAATGAGAATGCTGCTGTAAAAATCAGTTTCAATGATATGGTGGTGAAGGCGACTGCATTGGCTTTGCGTCAACATCCCAAAGTAAACAGCAGTTGGTTAGGTGATACCATCCGCTACAACCATCATATAAATATTGGTGTAGCTGTTGCAGTGGAAGAAGGTTTATTGGTACCGGTTGTTAGGTTTGCCGATGGTAAATCACTTACATCAATCGGAGCTGAGGTGAAGACATTTGCACAAAAGGCAAAAGATAAAAAACTACAACCATCCGACTGGGAGGGCAGCACTTTTACCATTTCTAATTTGGGAATGTTCGGTATCGACCAGTTCACTGCCATCATTAATCCACCTGATGCCTGTATATTGGCGGTGGGTGGCATTTCTCAAGAGCCGGTAGTAAAGAACGGACAAATAGTTCCCGGACACGTGATGAAAGTTACTTTGAGTTGTGATCACCGCGTAGTAGATGGTGCAACGGGTGCTGCATTTTTGCAAACATTGAAGAGCTTGCTGGAAGAGCCACTGCGCATGTTGCTCTGATCATATTTTTCAACTTTACCATTTTATTATAGTCCCTGCGAGTAGCGGGGACTGTTTTTTTAGGGAAATTGTTGCTGAAATCCTTCTCATGAAGCGATTATTGCTAACGGCTTTCTGTTGGGTTACTATGCTTTCGACCTATGGTCAGGGGCTATTGGTCAATGGAAACTTTGAAGACAGAAATGTCTGTATAGAATTTAATTCTGCTTGTGCACCCGAAGGGTGGTTTCGATTTCCATATTTAAAAATGCAGTCCACCAACAGTGCCCGTGTCGCTGCAGGTATGCATGTGCTTCCATTGATCTGTTTTGATTGCTGCTGCAC
>JBEIUM010000317.1:0-2030 GCA_040374385.1 Sediminibacterium sp.
ATCAGGTATTGGCAGAGCATTGGCAAACGCAATGGCTAATCGTGGTGCAATTGTAATGGTTACCGATATTGATCAGGATAAAGCAAGTATGGTTGCGGCTGAATGTGGTGTGAAAGCCCAATCTTTTAGGGTTGATGTTAGGGATGCAAATCAGGTAAATGAAATGGTGCAACAGGTATATCAACAATTTGGAAAAATTGATTGTATTTTCAACAATGCAGGTATTGGTATTGCCGGTGAAACACATGAAATACCTGCCCCTCTTTGGGATCGCATCATTGATATCAACCTGAAAGGAGTTTTGAATGGCGTATTGGCTGCCTACCCCATCATGGTTAAGCAAGGGCATGGTTATATTATCAATACAGCCTCACTCGCCGGACTTGGTCCGGCCGCTTTAATGGCACCCTATGCCATGACGAAGCATGCTGTTGTGGGCTTATCTCATAGTTTGCGTTTGGAGGCTGCCAATTATGGGGTACAGGTCAATGTGATTTGTCCTTCCGCTATAGAAACCCCTATTCTGGATAGTACGAATCCTGCTGATTTACCGGCAGTTCCCTGGACTCCCGATGCCAGAAGATATTTGACTAATCTGGCTGCACCACCCTATCCAGTTGAAAAAATGGCAGAAGAAGTATTAACCGCTATTGAAAAAAATAAGTCCACTATTGTTCTTCCGGCAAAAGCGAGATTCGCCTGGGTAATGGGAAGATTATTTCCCGGATTGGTTGAAAAACTTGCAGCAAAAGCATTGAAAATCGAAAGACAATCAAGGTAAGTAAGACACGCGGAGGGAGAAGCCAGCGTGGGTGTGAAGTGTGAGTGTGATTGAGGATCATCTTTCAATCCGCGAAGCCTCCTTACGCGTAAGCAATAAGGAAGACAAGCAGTGGAAGTATGCCAAAGACCAAAGACTGTTTCGGTCTTTAGCTGCTTGTCTTTAGTCTTTGGTGTGATGGTCATACAAGTTGAGAGAATCAAGCCAAAGACCTTTACCCAAAGACCAAAGACTCTCTTTCTCTTTACAATATCTTCTTCACCCTCATCTTGGCAACCAGCGAATCAATCATAAGACATAATCCGGCCTGAAATAAGATTAATCCCAATGTGCCCTGCCAAAACCACGACAGCCCCCTTAACTTTTGTAACCCCGCATCAATACTAATAGATAAACCTGCACCGGTTAATACCAATCCGGTTATGGATTGAACCAGCCATTTAATCAAATCTTGTTTCATGGTAAGTTACTTTTAATGAGTTTACGGACAACCAATTATTCTTTTTCATGCCTGTGGAAAGGCAATTGCATCGCATTTTTGTAATCCAATCATTTCTACATCATAAAGTTAAACTTTTCAATAGCTCACGCTTGCATTAAACCTTTAGCTTATTTTTCAGTCTACAACTTAAATCGATCCATGAAAACCACCCTTTCCCTCCTACTCTCGCTTTTGTTGATCGCCTGTACCAAATCTACCGATCCGCCACCGGTACCTACTACCCCCTACTTTCCACCAACATCCGGTAATACCTGGGAATCAGTATCACCCGCCTCCCTGAATTGGAACGCCACAGCCCTACAAGACCTGAAAACATATCTCCAGCAAAAAGGCACCAAGGCATTCATCATCCTCGTTAATGGCAGAATTGTGGTGGAAGAATACATGAACGGCCACACAGCTTCTGCCACCTGGCCTTGGAACAGTGCCGGTAAAACACTTACCACCGCCACCATCGGAATAGCCCAGCAACAGGGCATCTTGAACATACAAACGCGCGTATCCCAATATTTGGGCAATGGTTGGACCACCGCACCCACCGAAAAAGAAAACCTGATAACCCTTCGTCACCTGCTCACCATGTCTTCCGGCCTCAGTGACGCCAGTGAATTGGTTACCCCCAATAACCTTAGCTATTTGGCCGACGCCGGAACGCGCTGGTCTTACCACAACGTCTTTCAAAAACTGATGGATGTTGTCACGGTAACCTCGGGGCAGGATTTTAGAACTTATTTTGCCAATCAGCTC
>JBEIUM010000199.1:0-5136 GCA_040374385.1 Sediminibacterium sp.
ATCCAGCTACACCTATGGTAAAATCAACAACTTTTATTCACTCAACCTTGGATTAGGCTCACAGCGCTTAATTGGCGGTAAGGGGAATAAAAATGGGGTAGCCGTATCACTTATTTATGGCGGCGCTTTCTCTGCCGGCCTCCTGCGACCTTATTATATTGAGGTGCTCAATTCTTCGGCAGCGAACCGGGAAACCATAAAATATACCGGCACCAATAAAAGCACTTTTCTCGATCCCAGTAATATCCTCGGTAGGGGTGGCTTGACAAAGGGCTGGGATGAGATCAAATTTGTGCCCGGATTTCAGGCCAAGACTGCCCTACGTTTTGATTATGGCAGGTACAATGAGATGGTTTCTGCCATTGAAATCGGACTGCATGCTTCTTATTATACACAAAATATGCCCATGGTATTGGATGTTCCTGAAAGGAAATTCTTTTTCAATGCCTATGCCGCTATCTGCTTTGGTAGAAGAAAGTAAGTATTTTTGCAGCCTGCCGGCCTAAGCATTTTGCACCGGCCCCTTCCTTATGGAAACAACACCTACTACCTCCTCTCCTGAAAAAGAAACTGTCAGAACGGGTAAAAAGCCCGGTTGGCTGCGTGTGAAACTACCCGTTGGAGAGAATTATAAGCATGTACGCAGTCTCGTCGATACCCATCAGCTTCATACCATTTGCGAGAGTGGCAATTGCCCCAACATGGGTGAATGCTGGGGAGCCGGAACGGCAACTTTCATGATTTTGGGTAATACTTGTACCCGTAGTTGTGGATTTTGTTCGGTAGCAACAGGTCGTCCGGGACCCGTAGATTGGGAAGAGCCTCGCCGCGTGGCCGAAGCCATCCGTCTGATGAAAGTCAAACATGCCGTTATCACCAGCGTTGACAGAGACGAGTTACCCGACGGAGGATCTGTGATCTGGTATAATACCATTGAGGCAGTTAAAGGCTTGAATCCAACTACTACCTTAGAAACCCTGATTCCCGATTTCAAGGGCAATGCTGATCAGATCAAACGCATCATTACTGCAGCCCCCGAAGTGGTGAGCCATAACCTGGAAACAGTGGAACGGCTGACACGGCAAGTTAGGGTACAGGCGAAATACCACCGGAGTCTTGAAGTACTCCGCCAATTAAAGCAGGGCGGAATGCGCACCAAAACCGGTATCATGCTGGGGTTGGGAGAAAGGAAAGAAGAAGTGGTAGAAAGCATGCGCCACCTGGTTGAAGTTGGTTGTGATGTACTTACCCTCGGTCAATACCTGCAGCCAACCAGTAAGCATTTGCCCGTTCATCGTTTTGTTCACCCGGATGAATTTGCTGAATACAGAGAAATCGGTTATGAGTTAGGTTTGGACTATGTTGAAAGTGGTCCCCTGGTACGTTCTTCTTATCACAGTGAAAAGCACGTGATTCCGGGTTGGGGTCGTAACCAGTGGCATGCTGAGAAAACAGTAGCTGCTACCATCGCCTCCTAACTATCAAGCTATGAAGTTCGTTTCCCTGCTTACTTTTTTTTCCTTTCTATTTTCAACTGCTTTCGGTCAGTGGGATTGGGTACGTGTAGATAGTTTATATGGTGATCTGCCAGCCGCCATGCAGGTTTATTATACGCAGACGCCTACAGATGGGAAACCCAACAAAGCCTATTATGTTAGTATCAATTTGAAAGATCGCTCCATTGATTTTTCAGCCATGGTGGGAAATGGTAAGCGGTATACACCCAATGAATATTATCAGCTCGGGAATCAACCCTTGTTGGTCATCAATTGTACTTTTTTTGAGTTTGTAAAAAATAGTAACCTAAATGTGGTGATGCGTGAGGGGGAATTGCTTTCCTACCAAATTCAAAATATTCCTGCCAAGGGCAGAGACAGTGGCATGTATCACCATGTGTTGGGAAGTGCCATTGGTATCAATGCCCGCCGGCAGGCGGATGTAGCTTGGCTATATGTTGATTCTGCTTCCCGCTATCCGATGGCGACCCAGCAACCGGTGAATAACTGGAAAGATTCAGTTGCCCGACCAACTGCCTCCGCTTTCTTAAGCAGGGGATCATTCCGAAAGTGGAAAATGGAGACGGCTGTGGGTGGTGGTCCGGTTTTACTACAAGGCAGCCAAGTTCAAATCACGAATAACATTGAAAGAAAATTTGCCGGTGATGCCATCAAAGATAAACACCCCCGAACAGCCATGGGCTATACCTCCGATGGTAGGCTAATATTATTGGTAGTTGAAGGAAGAAATCCGGGAAAAGCCGAAGGAGCTACCCTGGGTCATTTGGCGGCTATGTTTCAGCAATTAGGTTGTGTGGAAGCACTGAATCTGGACGGCGGAGGAAGCAGTTGCATGTTGGTAAATGGCAAAAACACCATTCAACCCAGTGATAAGGAAGGACAGCGTCCTGTTCCGGCCGTTTTTATTGTAGGCAGGAAGTAGAGTAATTTACTGAAATACCTTAGTTTTTCATTTCCCAGACCAGAGCGGATGCACCGAGAATAGCAGCATCTGATTCCTTCAGGTGACTGACTAAAATCTTTACTTTATTTTGGAAAATCTGTATCAGGTTATTTTCCATGTGTTCCCGAACGGGTTTGAGTAAGAGATCCCCCGACTTGGTTAATCCGCCGAAAAGAATGATGGCTTCCGGACTTGAAAACATAACGAAATTAGCAAGTGCCATCCCGAGTATCTTACCGGTGAAATCAAATATTTCTTTGGCGAGCGCATCGCCTTTCATAGCTGCCTCATATACTTTTTTGGAGTCCAGGGTTTCTATGGGTATCGATCTAAGTAAACTGGGCTGATCATCCCTTGCCAGCAGTTCTTGTGCTGTCAGCACAACGCCTGTGGCGGAAGCATAGCTTTCCAGTGAGCCATTTTTTCCTGTGCCGGCATGATAACGTCCTTCGGGAATGATGATGGTATGTCCTAACTCACCTGCAAAGCCATCATGACCATATATCAGTTGTCCGTTGGCAACTATACCGCTGCCTACGCCTGTTCCTAAGGTGATCATGATAAAGTCATTCATATCCTTGGCGGCCCCGTACATCATTTCGCCAATGGCAGCAGCATTGGCATCATTGGTAAGTACGACCGGCAAATGACAAACATCCTTCATCATTTTTGCAAGTGGAATAATGCCCTTCCAGGGAAGATTCGGTGCATATTCTATGGTACCGCTGTAATAATTACCATTTGGGGCTCCTACGCCAATTCCGATGAAGCGACCGATACCACCTGCCTGCTCAATCAGGGGTAGCATGTTGGCATGCAATTCTTCAATGAATGACTCAATGGTGTCGTGTTTCTTTGTCGACATTTCACTGGAGAAAAGCAGATTACCCACGCGGTCTACAATTCCGAATTTAGTACCTGTACCTCCAATGTCGATACCAATCGCTAGCTGTTCCATTCAGGCAATATTTATTGGTTTGTAAAACCTTTCAGTAGAATTTAGACTTTTCAAATTAATGACCGCTTCCAGAAGTTTTTTCGTTTTCATAATCAATGCCCTGTCTACTTAGAATTCCTTTTACGATTGCGCCGAAAAAAACAAGGTAAAGAAAACAAACCAAACAAACCCAATAAGATTGATGTATGCCATATCCAGCTGTATTTGCATTTGAAGACTGAAGGTAATCAGCAAATTTTCCCTGGATAGGTGGAATTATTCCGCCTCCTAAAATCATCATAATCAGAAATGCTGATCCTTGAGTAGTATATTTCCCTAAACCCGCAATTGACAGTGAAAAAATACAAGGCCACATTATAGAGCAGCATAAACCACCACTCAGAAAAGCGTAGATAGAAACTGTTCCTTTTGTAAAAATTCCAATTGCCATTGCAGTTACTCCTAAAATGCTAAAAATCAGGAGGGTTCGCGCAGGTTTGTCTTGACTAATAAAAAAAGCAATGATCTGGATTATTACACAAATTACATACCAATAGAGGGGGGCCATATCATATTTGAATATAATGTTGGCACCAATGATGACTCCAAATGCCACAAGAGGTAGAATAAATGTCAATATTTTTTTGGTTGAATTTTTAAATTCAAATGCACTTACAGATCCTGCCCAGCGTCCAATCATTAAACTTCCCCAATACATAGAAATGAAGGGAGCAATTTGCGAGGATTGATATGCTCCAAATTCCTTTTGTTTTAATAATTCACCAAGGTTGCTTCCAATTGATACTTCCACACCAACGTATACGAATATGGCAAGCATTCCAAATACCAGCTGAGGATATTTCATCGCACCCCATCCATCAGATTTTTTTTGAGCTAAAAAGTTTGAAACAATCAGGCCAACTACCACGACTGCGAGTGCGCCAAATAACCACTTCATTCGATAGGTTTCTAGTTGGTGTTTTGCTTCAGAACTTAAATTTGGATCAAGATTCTTATAACTACTAAAAATTGGCACAAACATGATTACTAATAGCCCTGTCATTATTATTAAAGTGATCAATGCTTTAGATGTGGTTTCAGTTTTTTCCTCCATTACTCCTGAAGGAACTTTACTAGAAAAATGAAATAGCGCTGCTGCTGCAATGAATAATGCACCAACTCCACTATACAAAATCACCACTTTGCTTAAACTTAATTCCTTTATACGTTCATCTGTGATGGCCGCTGCTGATCCAAATAAAGCAATAGCAACGACTATAGGACCAATTGTTGTTCCGAAAGAGTTTATACCACCACCTAAATTTACCCTGCTTGTGCCTGTTGACGGGTCGCCTAATGAAATTGCAAAGGGTTGAGCTGCTGTTTGTTGTAAAGAGAATCCTAAAGCAACAATGAATAAACCAAATAGCATTCCAGTAAAAGTATTTGCATTTACAGCAATAATCATTGCTGCAGCACCGATTGCCGAAAATAAAAGACCATAAATAATACTTTTTTTATATCCCCATTTCCCTACCAAATCTTTACCTCCAAAGGCGCTATAAGCAAAAAGAAAAAGCGCACCAACATAATAGGCAAGGTAAAATGCAAAATCAATCAATTGACTTTGGAATTGGTCTAAGCTGAAAAAATGTTTGCAAAAAGGTATAAAAACGCTATTCCCTGAAGCAATAAATCCCCAAAAGAAAAAAACTACAATTAAAGTAGCAAGTGCACCG
>JBEIUM010000201.1:0-5100 GCA_040374385.1 Sediminibacterium sp.
AAAGACATCTCTATGGACTGATCAAAACAAAGCAGATCTTACAAGTGTCGAGTGGGGAAAGCGGCACCTTGGAATATGCAGCGGATTGGATCAATCAAGCCGGGCAGGTTTTGTTGCAGGAAAAAACAAAACTTATTTTTTTCCAGGAGAAGCAAGTGCGTTGGATTGATCGGGTAACTGAACTTACGGCAGCTACCATGATCAGCATGCCCGACGCCGCAGACGGATTATTTGCCATAAGGGTAGCACATGAACTTGAGTTGCCTGTTAGCGAAATGACTGAGTACAAGGATGGAAGTGGTAATGTTACCCGGATTCAAAAGATAAAAGATCATGCTGTCACCGGTGATTATATTACTTCGGCAGGAAAGAAGGGGGATGCTGCCTGGGGTTCACGCGGTAACTGGTGCATGTTGTATGGCAGGCGTACCGGTACCCCCATCAGTATTACCATAATCGATCATCCTGCCAATCTGGGCTACCCCACTTACTGGCATGCCCGTAAAAACGGACTCCTGGCTGCCAATCCCTTCGGGCAAAAAATTTTTTCCAATGGAGCCACGAATTTGAATTTTAAAATGCTGAAGGGAAAATCTATCCGGTTTCTTTACCGCACCGTGATTACTGCCGGACTGCCTGTTCCTTTTACAGGCGGCATCGAAAAATGGGTACAATCCTTTGAAAGTATGCGATGAAGTAATTGCAACTTCTTATTCGATAGCGGGATAATTGTAATTTCGCCCTATATATGGAAGGCATGCAACTCAATGTAACATACGAGAAGTCAAAAGTTTTACAGGCACTTCGCTATCATTTTATTCAGCGAACGGAGGTGAGGGTTCTTATGATATTGGTGAATGTATTCGCGATTGTTGCTGCAGCACTTTTTTACTGGAAAATCATTCGACCGGAACCTTTTCTGCTCGGCTCATTGATCTGGTTGGGTATGATGGCAGCTTTCTGGTACATCATGCCCAGATCTATTTATGCCCGCTCTGCCATTTTCAAGGATCATTTTGTCATGCACTTTACCGAAGCTGAAGTATGGCTGGAGAATGAGAGGGGACGGGCAACCTGGCCCTGGGCATCTTTCAACCGTTTTTTTGAGAGCCCACATTTTTTTCATCTCTATTTCAATCCCCGCTCTTTTTTTCTCTTACCCAAGGAGGGAATCTCGCAGGAGCAATTACATGAGATGAGGGCTTTGTTGAAAAAAAAAATCGGCGACTGATATCAGAGATTCTTTTCCATGATATAGTGGGGTATCGTTACTTCCGTGAATTCATCGCTGCAGATCTGGTAGCCGCTTTTTTCATAAAAACCGACGGCTGATTTTCTGGCGTGCATGGTCAAACGGTTATATTTTCTGTCACGTGCAATGTTTTCAGCGAAGTTCATCAGTACCCTGCCAATGCCCTTTCCCTGGAGGGTGGCACCCACCGCCATCTGCCGCAGGCGAACCGTAGTACGGTCTACTTCGGTCAGTACACAGCAGGCTTCCAACTTGTCATCTTCGAAACAACCAAGCAAAATATCCTGTTTCTCTTTGTCTAATTCTTCCGGTGTAAACGAAAGTCCCAGTGGTTTTCTGAGTAATTGTAACCTCAGGTCAACCATTTGCCGGTACTCGGGCGAGCCATGATCGATGATTTTGAGGGGCATTCGGGACAGTAATTCTTACAATTTACGTTGTATTTCGCTAAAAACGGGCAAAAAAACACTAAAATCAGCAGGTTGACGGTCAAACAAATATTGGCAGAAAACATTGGTTATTTAACAAAAAGTATATTTTTGCGCCTGTAACAAAACATTGTACAATGTCTGACATCGCTACAAGAGTAAAGAAAATCATTGTTGACAAACTCGGAGTTGACGAGGCTGAAGTTACCAATGAGGCTTCTTTTACCAATGATTTGGGTGCCGATTCGCTCGATACGGTTGAGCTGATAATGGAGTTTGAAAAAGAATTCAACATCTCCATCCCGGATGAGCAGGCTGAAACCATCACTACTGTTGGTCAGGCTGTTGCTTACCTGGAAGAGCACGCTAAATAAGTCCAGTTCTCACAGGAATAATTATCAATCCGTCATTATGTGACGCCTATCGTTACATAATGGCGGATTATCAGTTAAACTGGCTATCATGGAATTGAAGAGAGTTGTTGTTACAGGAATAGGCACTATTACCCCCATCGGAAATAATCTGGATGAGTATTGGCAAGGCCTGATCAATGGTGTTTCCGGTTGCGGACCCATCACTCAGTTTGATGCCTCCAAATTCAAAACGCGTATTGCCTGCGAAATCAAGGGTTTCGATCCACTCCAGTATATGGAGAAAAAAGAAGCCAGAAAATTAGACCGCTTTACACAAATTGCCCTGGCAGCCAGTGATATGGCTGTAAAAGATGCCGGCATTACACCCGAACAAGTCAATATTGACCGTGTTGGTGTGATCGTTGCCAGTGGTATTGGTGGTCTCGTTACTTTTCAGGGTGAAGTGATGGATTTTGCTCGTGGAGATGGCACGCCCCGTTTCAACCCCTTCTTCATTCCAAAAATGATCTTAGATATCGCTGCCGGTCAGATCTCTATGCGACATGGTTTCAGGGGGCCTAATTATGCAGTGGTAAGTGCTTGTGCTTCCAGCACCAACGCCATTATCGTGGCCGCTGATAACATTCGCATGGGTAAATCAGATATCATCTTAAGTGGTGGAACTGAATCGGTTATTGGAGAATCGGGTGTTGGTGGTTTCAATGCCATGAAAGCACTGAGTGAACGCAACGACGATCCGCTGACTGCCAGCAGACCTTATGACAAAGACCGCGATGGATTTGTTATGGGAGAGGCCGCCGGTATTCTGGTGCTCGAAGAATATGAGCATGCTGTTCGCAGAGGTGCCCGTATATATTGTGAAATCGCCGGTGGTGGTGCTACAGCCGATGCCTATCACCTGACCGCCCCCCATCCGGAAGGCTTGGGTGCCCGCAATGTAATGATTGCTGCACTGCAAGATGCCGGCATGCGTCCTGAAGACATCGATTATATCAATACCCACGGCACATCTACGCCTTTGGGTGATGGCGCTGAACTGAATGCCATCCTGGAGGTTTTTGGTGCGCACTCTTACAACCTGAATATTTCTTCAACGAAATCCATGACAGGCCACTGCCTGGGCGCGGCAGGTGTAATTGAAGCGATCGCCTCCATCAAGAGTGTAATGCATGATATGGTGCCTCCCACCATCAATCACTTTACCGACGATCCAGAATTAGACCCCCGCCTCAACTATACCTTTATGAAGCCCCAGCAGCGTTTGGTGCGGGCTGCACTTAGCAATACTTTCGGTTTCGGCGGTCACAATGCCTGCGTCATAGTCAAAAAATTTGTAGCTTAACTGCGTGTTACAGCTGTTTTCATTCTTTATCAGGAAGCCGGACCATGATACCCGGTTCGCCCGTCAGTTGCGTGAAGTGCTGGCGATTGAAACAAATAATGTTCAATTGTACCGCACTGCCCTCAGCCATCGCTCCGTAAAAGAAACAGCCGATGAAAACAATGAGCGACTGGAATATTTGGGTGATGCTATCCTGAGTGCCATCATCGCCGATTATCTTTTCAAACGATATCCCTACAAGGAGGAAGGATACCTGACGGAAATGCGCAGCAAGATGGTGAATCGGCAGCAACTCAATGAAATCGCTGTGCGCATGGGGTTACGAAAAATCACCTTTTACAACAAGTTCGACAATGCCCTCAAAGGCAGTCATATTTTTGGGAATACCCTGGAAGCCTTGGTGGGCGCACATTACCTGGATAAGGGGTATCAAAAAACACAGCACTGGGTCATTCACCAGGTGGTACTTCCCCACATGTTCGTTGAAGACCTGGAAGGGGTTGACATTAATTTGAAAAATAAACTGATTGGATGGGCCAATAAGAATGGAAAGTCGCTTCGTTTTGAATTGGCTGAAGAAAAAAAAGAAGGCAATCGCCGCTTATTTTCCATCGATGTGCACCTCGAGGGGGAAGTGATTGCCTCCGGAAAAGGCTATAATAAAAAAGATGCCAGTCAGCAAGCCGCACAGGCTGCAATTCTTCGAATGGGTATTTGAAATATCAACCCTGTTCCGGTTCTCTTTCCTGGCAAAGTTCTACGAGCACACCCCCCGCTGATTTCGGATGAATAAAGCAAACCCATTTATTGTCGGCACCTCTGGTAGGCTCTTCCTTTAACAGGCGAAAACCGGCAGCCTTCAGGCGGGCCATTTCAGCTCTTATATCGGGCACCTCAAAGGCGATGTGGTGCAGTCCTTCCCCCCGCTGGGTAATATAACGGGCAATCACCCCCTCGGGGTCGGCACTCTCCAGTAACTCAACTTTAGAAGAACCTGTTAGGAAAAAGGCCGTTTGAACACCCTCTGAGTCTACCCGCTCTTGCTTGTAGCAGTCCGTAGACAATAACTTTTCATACAGCGGAACGGCATCTGAAAGACTTTTTACTGCAATGCCAATGTGTTCAAGCTTATACATAGTAAAATGTTATATATATGAATATAAAAAACCAATGTTGTGACTTCACAGCAGCTAAAAACCTTCTGTAAGTTGGTTAAAAAATGAACAAAACCCTCTTTTCCTTTACGAATTATGGAAAATAAGTATGTCCACAGGCTGCTTCATCCTATTTGACAACCTATTGCAGTACTTTTGTGTTATACATCTGAAATAATCTTTTTTCCATGGTGCAACTGCCTGTTTATCTTGACAATAATGCTACAACTCCGATGGATCCGCGCGTGCTGGATGCCATGTTGCCTTTTTTTACTGAAAATTTTGGTAACGCGGCCAGCCGTAACCACCCATTTGGCTGGAAAGCTGAGGAGGCTGTTGAATATGCCCGTGAGCAGATAGCCCAACTCATTGGTGCTGACCCCAAGGAGATCATTTTTACATCCGGAGCAACCGAGGCAGATAACCTGGCCATCAAGGGCGTTTTTGAGATGTATGCCTCTAAAGGTAACCACGTTATTACCTGCGTTACTGAACACAAAGCGGTATTGGATACCTGTAAGCACATTGAGAGACAGGGGGGTGAAGTTAC
>JBEIUM010000263.1:0-3384 GCA_040374385.1 Sediminibacterium sp.
AAGTATATGTATGGTACCGAATGTATCGATGGTGCTCTTTATAAACGCGGCACAATCTTCTTCTACACTCACATCAGCCCGAAAAACGTGGAGGGGACGTCCGGAAAATTCCTGTTGCAGTTGTTGCAGCTTATCAGTTTGTCGGCCACAAGTGGCTACCCGTGCGCCCTCCTGCAGGAAGATTTGCACCAATGCTTTTCCAATGCCATCAGACCCACCGGTGATAACAATCACCTGATTCGCGAAATTCGCCATGTGTTGAATGTTTCAACAAAAATAAACCCTTTATGTGGGTCTTCTTCACATGAATGTGGGTAAGTGGATTAAATTGAACCATAAATATTTGGTTAATCTTTGAATATCCTTACTTTTGCAATCCGAAAGAAGCAAATCTGCTTTTTTCCGTTCGATTCCGTAGCTCAGTTGGTAGAGCAATACACTTTTAATGTATGGGTCCTGGGTTCGAGTCCCAGCGGGATCACTTCCACCCCGGTTTTACCGGGGTTTTTTATTGCATTGTATTGACCGATCTTTTTCAGAACTGAATGGTTAATCCGGCAGTGAGCCATCTGCCCGGCATGCGGGAGCCCAGTAAATCACTATAAGAAGTGTTGGTCAGGTTGGTACATTCCCCCTGAAAACTTAGTCCTTCCCAATTGGTACGATAGGTAAGTCTGCTATTCATTACAAAATAGCTGGGAGAAATGGCTGCCTGAATTGCGGGTGCATTGAGGGTATTCCTTTCTTTATAAACAGTAGTTATAGCAAGGGACCAGTGTTTCCATTGTGCCGTCACTTGGGTATTCCACAAGAAACGGGCGTGAGAAGAAAGATAAAAAGAAGGTGTTTTTTGTCCGGAAACAGATTCCATCCAAACAATACCTGACATAAACATCAATTGCTTGTTATTTCCGATTTGTATCCGATAGCGGGCATCCAGTTCAATTCCCCTGGTTTGAACCGAGAATAGATTTGTTGCCAGCGCATAATTTCCGCTGGGGGATAAATTTTCTTTGCGAGGCATTTGAGCATAAGGAGTGGGTGTCCAGTCGATGAGGTTGGACTGGTCACGATAGAAAGCCGTAAAACTTAGCACCATTCGATTCAAAGGTCTGAAATCGATTCCTGTCTCATAGTTCCAGGATCTTTCCGGTTGGAGAAAAGGGTTTCCGATGTTACCGGCTGCCACCAACAATTTATTGTAATTATTGAATCGCTCGGTAAAGTCCGCATCGCGAATACCTTTACTGATGGAGGAGCGCCAGGTAAATCGACCGGTTGTATAGGAGGCATTCAATTGCGGTATAAGTTGCCAACCATAATTTTCATCCCAATCGAGTCGTAAACTTTCATTCAAGTAAAGATGAGGCAATAGTTGGTGGTTATGAATGAAAAAGATGCCGGCATGACCCAGGCTATGGTTACCCCGATCATTGGAGCTGATTTTTTTGTGAAAGAATTGAGTCCCATACACGATGCTGCGGCTATTACTGAATGTTTGCATCCAGCGTGCCTGTACTACAGTCAGTTGCGTGGTATTCAGGTTAGTGGCTCCCGAGGGATTGAACTGGAATCGGTCACGTAAAATTTTGTAAGCCCCTTCCAGCTGAAAGGTTTTATTCCCTTCTTCACGAATTAGGGCAGCACGTACCCAGTTGCTGGTGACCCGCTCATTTGATGTATCGGATAGAAAGGGGGTATAGAAATTTTGTGCATTGAAGAACCGGTTGTCGTTGGCGTAGCGCAATTGTAATGACCACTGTTTATTCAGTCGACCTGCATAGGCTACAGAGGTTGTCCAGTTATCAAAAAAGCCGGTAGTTCCCCTTAATGATTCACCATCGGCCTTATTTTGCATAGAAGATAGGGTGAGCTTACCATTAAAAATTTTAGTCCCCCACCAGGCCTGCAGATTTGAAAATTGATGTGAGCCGCGGCGATAGGAAAACAAGGTTTTCTGTGGAATGGAGTCGATGGAGGTCTGACCGGTTTTGGTAATGATGTTCACTACGCCACCAATGGCATCTGCACCATAAATGGCTGCAGCGGCACCTTTGATGATTTCGATTCGGGCAATATCTTCGGGGTGCACCGGAATATAGGTACTGAAATGACCTGTCAGCGGATCATTCAATCGTATACCATCAATTACGACCAATACCTGTTGAAAGGTACCACCACGGATAAGTATATCGGACTGAGATCCGGCGGGACCACGTTGCTGTACTTCAATGCCGGGTGCATAGCGTAGCCATTCATCTATACTATTGACAGGCAATACTGACAGGTCGGCGCTGTTCAAGGTGATGATATTCCTGCCGGTGGTTATATTTTTTTGTGGAATATAACTGGCGCTTACCACCACCGAATCTAACACTTTCAATTGTGCAGCAGCCCAAAGAGGGGCAACCAATAAAAAGCTACTGATTGTTCGCAACATAGCACGAAACTATGATATGTTAGCTTCAAAATGAAATAGAAAAAAATAAACTTCCAGTAAGATTTTTTTTAAATTGTAGGGGCCAAAAATTTCAGTATGAATACTCCGATTAAAAATGGACAGCAGGATCTCAAGCGTTTAAAAAGAAGTGAATTACAAAGTCATATCAAAGAGGTACAACGTGAAAAGGAATTAGCGCCTAGGGATAATGCTTGGCTGAAATTAAAATTCAATTTGTTGGTCATCTTTGAATTGCCTATCGGAATATTTTACTACGTGTTATACATCTTTTCTAAAAAAAAACCGATGCGCACGTACACAAAACCCCATCAGGGTATATTCCCTGTTCTGGATAACCGATGCAGTATTGGTTTATTGTCGGACTGGGCATCCTATTCCAGTAAGTCAATTTCTACGGGAAATAAACTCAAGGAGCATGACTGTGATTTTACCATACACCTGGGTGATATTTATTATGTGGGGAGTAGGAAAGATGTATTACTGAATTTTGGACCTCAAGGCGCATGGCCATGGGGCAAGAAGGGCAGTTTCGCCATTCCAGGCAATCATGAGTACTTTAGCAATGCAGATGGTTTTTTTCATGAATTGTTACCCAATATGGGTATAAAGCATGGAGCGAATCGTTTGGAACAGGAGTCAGGATTTTTCTGTTTGGAGAATAACTTCTGGCGTATCATCGGGCTCGATACCGGCTATCATTCTGTCAAAGATTCCATCATCAAGTTAACGCTGGGTCAAGATGCCCGACTGGATGAGCATATACTTCAATGGCTGAAAGAAAAGGTAAAACCATTTGCACCGGGGGACAATAGGGGTATCATTTTGCTCACTCATCACCAGCCTAAATCGGCATTTGAGAGCACTTACGACCGCATCGTACAACCGTTGCTTCCCATTTTTGGTGACAAGAGAAGTTTTCTATG
>JBEIUM010000277.1:0-2942 GCA_040374385.1 Sediminibacterium sp.
CCTTTACCGAATAGCTGTAGTTCATGCCGCCAATCAGCTTGCAGGTAGCTTCCAGCTGGTAACGGTGATAATTGTAAACGGGCACGAGCACATCTTCCAGTTGCGCCAGGGGCGTTCGTTCGGGAAGGGCATTCGCTGAAAATTGCTGAAGAGCTTTACTCCTTACTTCCAACACAGACTCCAGTTCTTTGGCAGCTTGCGGGCCGTTGTCCCACAGGTGTGCTTTGGGGTGCATGCCACCGGCAGCTCTGGCATCTGCGTCGGCGATGAAGAGAATACCCTTACTGGTATTTTCTTCGAGTAACTGATTGAGTGCTTCGTTTTCATTTGTACTTGCGGGGAAGTCGGTATAACCGAATCGAATGGCTTGTTTGTCCCAAGCGCCTATTTCGTTGGTGTAGACAGTTGAGAAGTCGATATTTCCGCGCCGATCCAGTTGTATCTGTGGATGCGGATAATCCATAACGGATGCCCAGTTGTTTACGCTGGAAGCATAGTTATGTTGCAATCCGAGCGTATGTCCAATTTCATGTGCCGAAAGTTGTCGCAATCTTTGCAGGGCAGCATGCTTCATGGTTTCCGGTACGGGTTGTCCATTCACAAATGGGGAGAGTAGTCCGGTAAAAATCATATAATCCTGTCTTACGCGCAGGGAGCCCAATGTCACTTGTCCTTTAATGATTTCACCTGTTCTGGGATCGGTGATACTCATGCCATAGCTCCAGCCGCGGGTTGAGCGGTGCACCCAGTTTACTACGTTGTAGCGTATGTCCATCGGATCGGCAGAGTCGGGGAGCATCTTCAGCACAAAAGCATTTTTGTAACCGGCAGCTTCGAAAGCCTGGTTCCACCAGTTACCACCTTCGAGCAGGGCACTGCGGATGGGTTCAGGTGTACCATTATCGAGATAATACACAATTGGTTTCACCGCTTCGCTCATGGCTGCTTCCGGATTTTTTTTCTTCAATCGGTGACGTGTGATGAACAGTTGGCGAATGGGATCTGTGAAAGGGGTACTGTAATCAAAATAGCTGATGGCATTGTATCCGCTGCGAACATCATACCGACGGGGTTGGTAGTCGTTATCGGGTAATTGAATGAAAGAATGGTGCATGCGCAGGGTAATGGCTTCTGGACTGGGTACAACAGTTTGAACAAATCTGCCGGCATCGGCGCCGCCGGTAAATGTTACGGTGGCTTCCAATTCAGTATTGAGCGGGAAGTTGCGGGTATTTTGGAGATAAATAGCAGAGCGTGCTTCATTGAAATTATAAGTGCCCTGTTTCATCATGCGCAGTCGGTCGGTTACCTGCATCGCATCGCGTAACAAGAAGGCAGTGGCATCGACCAGTAATTGACCCCCTTCTTCTTCATCGATGGTAAAGCTGGCTATCGCAGATTGTGCGAAGGATTCAGTTACTGCTTTTTTCTCGCGTGCATCGGTAGAGGTTGCGCGATAGCCATAATTGGGTTCTATGAGCAACAACTTTTTACCCACGCGTTGAAAGCTGACAATACGACTATCGCCAATCAAGCCGCGATCCAATCCAATATCATTTGATCCAAGTCCTGCAGGCAGGCTGGTCACATAAAGAAACTCGGTGCCGATCTTATTGACGAGCAGCCAGATTTTTCCGTTGGCTGCATCCCAATAGAAAGGGAAATAGCCATCGTAGCGAACAAATTTGCTGGTTTTTTCGGCCAGTTTAGAAATAGGCTGAGCAGGCGCAATAAAAGATGCCAGCAGGCAGCAGATCATCAAAAGGATACGCATGGTAGGAAGTTACTTGAATAAAAAAATGGTGTTGGATAAAAGAAAAAAAATCCGGAAAACTAATAAAGCTTTCCGGATCATACTTTTTGCCCTTCAAGGGTTTAGCTGTTACCACCTTCCGCTGCGGGCGCTGGTGTCGGAGCGGGAGCAGGGGCTGGAGCAGGTGCCGGTGCAGGCGCTACAACAGCTGCCGGTTTTGGTGCGGCAGGCTTTTTGGCAGGTGCCTTCTTTTTCGGCGCTGGTTTTTTCGCAGCCACTTTTTTCTTAGGAGCAGCTTTTTTCGCAGCGGGTTTTTTTGCAGCCGCTTTCTTTTTAGGAGCCGCTTTTTTTGCAGCTACTTTTTTCTTAGGTGCTGCTTTCTTTTTTGCAGCGGGTTTTTTTGCAGCCGCCTTCTTTTTAGGAGCCACTTTTTTCGCAGCTACTTTTTTCTTGGGTGCTGTTTTCTTTTTCGCTGCAGGCTTTTTGGCAGCGGCTTTCTTCTTAGGCGCTACTTTCTTAGCAGGTGCTTTCTTTTTGGATGCTTTTGCCATGGTGTGAGTTGTTTAGTTCGTTTTATAACTGCTGAAAGTTAGATAAAATTTATTTACATATCACCAAACAAATTGGCATAATTTTTTTCTTGATCGCAGTGACCGGGAATTACCTTTTTCAGGTTGGCCCATCTTTAGAGGGCAAATGGGTACCTGCCGGGTACCGACGCTGAGCGTTCGTGCTTATGAATGATGATGAAAGGAGCCGCCGAAATAAAGTAACTTTGGGTATGAAGCAAACAATAGTCTTGGGTGCCTCTGAAAATCCCTCACGATATAGTTATCTGGCTGTGGAGCGTTTGCGGGCGCATGGACATCCTGTTGTAGCCGTTGGCCGGCAGGAAGGAAAGATTGGTGACACCCCTATTCAGACGGGCCAACCCGCGGTTGCGGGGGTAGACACGGTGACGCTCTACCTGAACCCTGCCTTGCAGGAAGCGGCCTATGATTATATCATTGGTCTTTCCCCCCGTCGGGTCATTTTCAATCCGGGTACTGAAAATGAAGCATTTGAGTCATTGCTGAAGACCCGGGGCATTGAGCCGGTAGAGGCCTGCACACTGGTTATGCTGGCAGCCGGCTTGTATTAACACCTATTGTTTCAGGTACCCCAACTTTCCCTGTCGAGACTACGGTAG
>JBEIUM010000315.1:0-2066 GCA_040374385.1 Sediminibacterium sp.
ACGATCGAGACACATTTTAAGGTAGCGCATTCGATCACTTTCATTACTGGTAAGACCCGTTGCGACAGGAATTAATATAAATAAGTTTTCCTTTCCATCAGGCGCCACCGACGCATCGGTGGATGAAGTGCAGCATAGGTAAAAGAGAGGATTCACAGGCCAGGAAGGGGTGTCATAAATTTCTGTGGCGTGCCTGTCGAATGGCTCATCAAAAAAAAGATTATGATGCAGTATTCCGGAAACTTTTCTGTTGACACCGATATAGAATAGCAGCGAGGAGGGAGACATGACTCTCTTGTCCCAGTATTCATCTGAATAGCTGCGAAATTCCTTTTGAAGAAGTTTTGACTCGACATGCTGGTAGTCAGCAGCAGCAACTACTGCGTCGAAGTGTTCTGTTTTACCATCAAAAGAAATAGCATGAGCTTCATTCTGAGAAACATCAATCGCGTTCACCTGACTAGAGGTGACAATCTGCACGCCCAGCTCTTTGGCCAGATTGGTCATGGCTTCGGCTATTTTACACATTCCACCTTTGGGATACCACGTACCCAGCATAATATCCGCATAATTCATCATGCTGTACATGGCGGGTGTTTTCTCCGGTTTTGCACCCAAGAACAGAATTGGAAACTCCAGTAGTTGAATGATTTTCGGATTTTTAAAAAACTTTTTGGCATGATCCGAAAAGCCGGAGAATAGATGAAGTCGGAAAGATTCTACAAGCAGACGAGGTTGGGCGAATTCCAGAATACTGAGTGAGGGCTTCCAAACAAAGTCGGCCATGCTCACATCGTACTTCACCTTGGCTTCAGCCATGAAACGGTCTATTTTCACTCCAGCACCCGGCTCAAGGCTCTCCAGCATATTTTTGAATTCGGAATAGGCTGCCGGCACATCGAGAGGGAGACCATCCCTGAAAAAAACACGATATGACGGATCAAGACGCTGCAGGGCGTAATAATCGCTCACTTTTTTTCCGAACCGATTGAAAAACTGCTCGAAAACTTCGGGCATCCAATACCAAGATGGACCCATATCGAAAGAAAACCCTTGGTGTTTAAAGGCACGACCTCTACCACCTGTTTCAGTATTTTTCTCGAGAAGCGTTACCTGAAATCCTTTTTGCGCAAGTGAACAAGCGGAGGCCAAACCGGCGAAACCGGCACCAATAACTGCAATTCTTTTATGTGAAGACACCCGCATGCTTGTTTAATGATTTAAGCTTATCAATAAACAAACTTAAGGTATATTGGTTCAACCTGAATTATCAATCGCAGCACTGAAATAAGTCAGCACTTTACTTGACACGAAGGCGCTGGCCCAAACGTAAAGTACTTGACTCTTTTATCCTATTCAATTTGCAGATCGCTGATACAGATGTACCATTCTTTCTTGCTAAGGAATAGAGTGTGTCACCCTTTTTTACAACGTGATAGCGAGCCTTTGAAGATTTTGTTGATTTTGTATTAGCCGTTCTTGCAGCAATTGTTTGAGGCGAGACACCGGCAGGCTCAAAATGAAGGGGCAGCAATGTAAAAGAAGAGGCCAAAAGCGCCTGAGCAGAGGGATTCACTATCAACAACGGATCAAATGCTTGCCCCATATACCGGAATTCGAAGTGCAAATGCGCTCCATACGATCGTCCTGTATTTCCGCCAAGACCGATTACATCACCTGCTTCGATATGATCTCCGGGCAACACCTTTCGTTGCGACATGTGTGCGTAGAGGGTTTCGAGTCCGTTGTTATGTCGAATTACCACCACATTGCCATATGAAGAATGATACTGAGAGATCCTCACCATGCCTTCAAATGCTGCATACACGTTATCACCCACTTCCAAGTCTATATCCAGTCCATAATGCATCCTGCCCCAGCGAGGACCAAAAGGCGACGTCATCATACCGATAGCCGGGTAATGAAAATCACAGTCACTATGAGCTAGATGAAAGTTAATACCACTTCCTAAAACAGACTGGTCTGCCCTGAAAGCAAACAGATTCTTGGTATCCCAATTACAATACATTTCGTAGGCAGGGATATGGCGTATGGAATCGCCGACG